>JAEYUL010000077.1 GCA_023432565.1 Actinomycetes bacterium
GGGCCCCGGGGGCCCGGTATCCCGGGGGGGGGGCGGGGCGCCCCCCCGCCGGGCCGCCGCGGTGGCCCTCGCCCGCTGCGGCGGGCAGGACGTCAGTAGATGCCGCAGGTGGAGTCGGCCGTGGACGTCCCCGACGACCGTCCCTTGACCCGGCCGCAGGGCGTCACCGTCTGCACGACCCACGAGCCGACCGACAGCTCGAACTTGTGCCGCGTGTAGGAGCGGCCCTCGTTCGACACGACGCCCTTGCCGCTGCCGGTCATCCCCCGGTAGGACCAGCCGGGCGTGGAGGTCTCGCCGCCGTAGTCGGCGATGCGCGCGCTCGTCACCGTGGACCCGGACGAGCACCAGTGCCCGACGTGGTAATAGGTGTAGAGCGTGTTGCCGGCCGCGGCCTTGGGGGCCCACGTCCAGCGCTGGGACCAGCACCCGGTCGCCATCGGCGACACGGTCGTCCCCGCCGCCCGCGCGCGCAGCAGCGAGGTGGCGGCCGCACCGTCGGCGGGCAGCTGAGCACCCACGGCGACCTCCACGGTCGCCGGGAGCTGGGTCTCGACGAACTGCTCGCGCTCCTGGGGCGTGAGCTGCTCCAGGTAGGCGGCGAGCTGCGGGTCGGTCTCGCCGCCGATCGCGTCCTCTCCGCGTGCGGCGGTGCCACCGGCGACGAGCAGCCCCGCGGTCACGACGGCGGTCACGAGCTTCCTCACGTGGTGCACCTTCTCCCTCATGGGTCGACGACGGACGGCTCTGTCCGCCGAGGTTGGTTCCCTACCAAAGCAGAGTTCTTTGCGACAATCACTACCTTGCGGCGCAAGAGACTGCTACGTTCCCCCACATGGCCGCAGAGTCGGACGCGCTGCTGACGCAGCTGCGCAAGGGGGTTCTGGAGTACTGCGTGCTCGCCTGCCTGCACTCCGGCCGCGCATACGGGCTGGAGCTCGCGACCCGTCTGTCCCGCCACCAGGTGCTCTTCGCCAGCGAGGGCACGTTGTACCCGCTGCTGTCACGGCTGCGCCGGCTGGGCTGGGTCGAGACCACGTGGCAGGAGTCGACGAGCGGCCCACCCCGCCGCTACTACGAGCTCACCCCGGACGGCCGCCACGCCCTCGAGCAGTTCACCCGCGCGTGGGAACCGTTCCGGCAGGACGTCGACACCGTGCTGGCGGAGTCCCGATGACAAGGACCTCACCCATGCCCGACCACCCGCTGGTCCAGGCGTACCTGGCGGATCTCGACCGCGCCCTGACCGGCTCCGACCCGCGCGAGCACCAGGACACGCTCGACGCGGTGCGCGAGCACCTCCTCGAGGCGCTCGGCGAGTCCCCCTCGTCCCAGGAGGTCCGGGCCGTGCTCGCCGGCCTCGGCTCGGTCGACGCGATCGCCGCGGGGACCACCTCGGCCGGCGCCGCGCCCACCGTGACGGTCGTGCAGCCCGGCCCGGCACCCACCCGGCCGGACCCGGGCTCGGTGGTCGCGCTCGTGACCGCGGTCGTCGCCGTGCTGACGCTGTTCCTGAGCCCATTCGTCGCGCTCCCGCTCGCGGTCGTCGCGCTCGTCGTCGCGATCGTGCGCCTGCGCACGCCCGCCGCCCGGACCGCCCTCGCCTGGTCGGCCGCGGCGGTCGCCGGCGCCACCCTGCTGCTGAGCCTCGTGCTCGCGCTCCTGCTCGTCACGGTGGGCGAGAGCCCTCCGCAACCCGGCCCGGTGCACAGTGAACCCGCCGGGCGCTGACGGGCCCGCCGTGAGGCGGCCCCACGACCCCGCGCGGGAGATCCTCCGCGCGGCCCGCACGCAGCGGTGCGCACTGCTCGCGCCCCCGCTGCCCGCACGCTGCAGGCCGACGCGGCCCGTGGCCGAGCACCATCACAGACGGGCGGCCCGCACCACGCGGTGAGGCCGCCCGCACGACTCGCACCCCGGCTGCGGTGCGACGTCGCCCGACCCGTCACGCAGCCGCGACCACGAGGAGGAACCGTGCACCGCCCCATGGCACGCTCCGCCGTACCCGACACCGTCCCGTCCGCCTGGAGCTCACGCGAGCCTGCGCGTGAGCTGCTGGTCATGTCCGCCTCCGAGCCCGATCGGTGGTCGCCGCTGTCGGCGGCCGCACTCGGCCCGCACCTGCTCCGGCTGCGAGCGGGCGACGCCCTCGTCGTCACGCTCGAGGTCACCGACCTGCGCCTCGCGCAGGTCGTGCGCGCCGTCCCCGGTGACGGCGCGTGCTTCCTGGTCGAGCTCACCGGCGAGCTCGGCACGCACCAGATCGGCACCACGAGCGACCCACAGGCGCCCGTCACCGTCGTGTCCCGCGTGACCCGCGAGTGCGGTCATGCACCCGTGGTGCGCGTCGGGCCCGGCTGGCGGCACACCGCGCTCACCGCGCAGGCGCTCGTCCTGTCCTGGCTGCTGCGCGGCAACGTCGGCGCGCAGTACAGCATCGCTCCCTACCTGTGCGGCGGGTCCTGCCAGGAGCAGAGGACCGCATGACGTCGCGCCCCCTGCGCAGTACGTGAGGCAGGGTGCGGCTGAGCAGGGGGCAGCCGCACCGGATGCACGACGAGGCCCCGGCTCGGGGGAACCGGGGCCTCGTCGTGCGGGTCGTTCAGCGGATCACCTGGTGATCCTCACCGATGCCGTCCCGGTGCTGGGGGCCAGCGTCCCGGTACCGGCGTAGACCGCCTTGACCTGCACCGTCCCGGCCGACCTGCCGGAGACCGGGACCCCGACCTTGCCCTTGCCGTTGAGCGTGGCCGTGGAGACGAGCTTCCACGAGCCGCCCGGCTGCTTGGTGTAGACCTTGACCGCGGTGCCGGCCGTCGACGAGGACGGGGTGACCGTCACCGTCGCGGTGAAGGCGGCGCCCACCGAGGCCGACGTGCGGACCGAGATCGACGTCGTCGTGGCCTTCTTGACCACGCTGACGGCGCTCGCGGACGACGTCGAGGACGCGTACCGCGCGTCGCCGGCGTACACCGCACGGACCGAGAGGGTCACGGCGCTGCGCGGTGCGGTGAACGTGTACGTCGCCTTGCCCTTGCGCAGCGTGGTGGTCGTGGCCGTGGTCCACGCCCCCTTGCCCTGCTTGACCTGCACGGTCACCCTGCCGCCGGGCGTGGTGCCGGCGGTGGCGCCGGACAGCGTCACCGTGCCGGAGACCTTGCCGCCCACGGTCACCGACGTCGGGGCCGTGGCCTTGACGGCGGTCGCCTTCTTCGCGACCGTCAGGTCCGCCGTCACCGTGCCGCTCGGGGCGACCTTGCCAGTGCCGTCGAACGTGACGCCGACCGTGTACCGCCCGGGTGCCAGGTTCGCCGGCAGCGCGACCGTCGCGCGGCGGTCGACGAGCGCGAGCTTCTTCGTCGTCGAGCCGTAGGTGAGGGTGACCGTGCCGGTGGCCGAGCCCTCGACCGTGACCTGGCCTGTGACGGGGGTGCCGTAGACCGACGCGGACGCGTCGAGCGCCAGCGCGATGGTCGACAGGCCCTTGGTGAGCAGGAACGTGACGGTCTGCGACGACGAGGAGGCGGCGGTGGCCGTCTGCGCGAACGTCGCCACCACGGCGTGCTCACCAGCGGCGAAGCCGTCGGCGAGCTCGAGCGTCGCGACGCCGTCGACCACCTCGGCCGTGCCGAGCACGGTCTCGCCGTCGAGGAACGTGACCTCACCCGCGGTGTCCGCACCCTCGACGAGCGCCGTCAGCGTGACCGGCTCGAGGATCGCCGGGACCTCGGGCGCGAGCGTGAGCTGCGTCGAGGTGGGCGCCAGGACCGACACCGCGCCGGTGGCCGTCCTGCCCGAGCCGGCACCGAGTGCCGTGAGCTGCGCGGCACCGAGCGTGGCCTCGTCCGGGACGACGAGCTCGGCCGAGACCGTGCCGTCACCCGCCGCGAGGGCCGATCCGATCTCGATGCCGCCGAGCGAGAACGCGACCGACTCGGCCGCACGGAACCCGCTGCCCGTGACGGTGAGGGCCTCGCCCGGGCCGACCTCGTCGGTCGACGGCGTCAGCGTGCCGGGCGTCGCGGTGAGCTCGGCGCACGGGTCGCCCTGCACGCCGTAGGCGGGTGCGGGGGTGCCCGACGTCACGCCGTCGTCCTCGCGGACGACGAGCGGGGCGAACGCGTCGCTGCCCATCACGGCGTTGCTCGTGTTGGTCACCGAGATCGTGTAGCTCGTGGTGGCCGCCGAGCTCGCCACCGCGTCGCCGTACGTGGCCACGGGGACCGTGGTGCACGTCTGCCCCGGGCTGACGACGACCTTGCGCATCTGCATGCCCGCCTTGGCGGTGGCGGTCGTGCCGCCGATCACCGAGACGTACGCCGTCACGGGCGTGGTCGCGGGCTTCGACAGGCGGACCGGCACGAGGGCCTCGTCGGGACCGCTGCCCTCCTCGACCCGGACCGGCGCCGTGCCGACGGTCACCTGGGTCGCGGGCGACGCCGTGCCGAGCGCGGACGACGCGAACGCGAGGTCCGTGAGGTACACACCACCGCTGACCGAGTCGCCGCGGCCGACGGCCGCCTTGAGCCGGACCTCACGCACGTCCGTCAGGTCGATGTCGACACCGTCCAGCGGGAGCCGGACTTCGTGCAGCACGATCTTGCCGAGCGTGGTGGGGTTCTGCGTGCTCTGCGGCAGGCGCACCAGGGCGTTCGGGTTGAGCGCGGAGACGAGCGTGGAGAAGGTCGCTCCGCTGCCGTCGACGAGCGTCACCGTCAGGTCCGTGCCAGTGCCGTAGGCGACCGACTCGTCCGGCGAGGCCTTGAGCGTCAGGAAGTCGTGGCCCGAGGCGTCGCGCGCCGAGCGCGGGACCGAGACGCGGATCTCGCCGGTGCCGGACGTCCACTGCATCCGGGTCATCGGGCTGGCCGGCACGTCCCCGCCGAACCGGACCGAGGTCCAGTGCGGCAGCTGCGCGGACGCGAGGGTCGTCGAGCAGTAGGGCAGCACCTGCGGGACCGCGCGTCCCGACATCGAGGCGCACAGCGTGGCCGTGGCCGTGCCGTACGTGCGTGCCTGACCGGCCGTGGTGAACCGGGCGATGTCGGCGCGGGCCGAGGCAGGCTGGGTGGCGGAGACGCGGATGTCGAAGTCCTTGATCGACTCGACCTTCGCACCCGAGCCGTCGAACATCGGCAGGAACTGCTCCTCACCGCCGACGGTCAGGCGGAACCAGCCCGCCATGAGCGTCGTGCCGGTGTCGTACTGCTCGTCGTCGGTCAGGCGGATGGTCGTGTCGACCGCCGCTCCCGTGGTGCCGCAGACCGAGTCGGTCGAGCGGGCCGAGGTGGCGTTCGTCCCCGACCAGTCGTCGGACGTCGACAGGGAGTACTTCGACGGCGTCCAGACCGTGTTGAAGAAGTTGTGGTTGGCGCCCATGACCCACACGTCGGTGCGGAGCACGTCGTCGTCGAACGCGTAGCGCGAGTCGTCGTTCATGTGCTGGCCCTGCTGGCTGGACACGTCGCCGTCGCAGTACGGCAGCAGCAGCATCGTCGGGATGTCCGGCGTCGTCATGCGGCCGAAGTCGACCGGGGCGAGCGGCAGGATCGAGACGATGTCGAACGGGTCCGCCAGACCGGCGTTGAGCGTCGCGGCCGAGGTGACGCCCTCACCACCGCGCGAGTGGCCCATGAGTCCGACGCGCGAGAAGTCGAGCCGGCCGACGAGGTCGGCGGGCGTCAGCTCGACGATCTCGTCGTCGAGCCCCGCGGCGGGCAGCGCGTCGTTGTCCGCGAGCGCGTCGGCGAGCGTCACGTCGCTGGCGGTCTGCGCGTCGTACAGCGTGGTGGACGTGCCCTCGCTCGCGTCCCGGAAGATCGAGAGCGTGTCGAGGATGAGCTGACCACGCGCCTGCGCGCCGTAGTCGAGCGCGAGCTGGTTGTCGTTCGAGTTGATCGCGTTGGCGCCGATCGAGATGACCGCGTAGCCGTGGCTCGCGAGCGCCTCCGCCGCACCGTCGTAGCCCGCGTAGCTGGGGATGTTGGTCTGCGTCGGCAGGCAGGGCCAGCGCGCCGGGTTGGTGCCCGGGCCGTTGCACGAGGTGTGGCGGCCGTGCAGGAACAGCACGACGGGGCGCGCACCACCGGTCTCGGGCAGGTAGATCTTGCCCTCGACCTCGCCGCGGATCCCGCCGATGCCCGCGAGCTCGATCGCCTGGTTGCCGAACGAGTACAGCGCCTTGGAGTACGCGTACTCCCCCGGCACCGACGGGTCGGGCGTGCCCAGGGGCGCGTCCTCGATGTCGCCCGGCTCGGGCGCCGGGTCGACGTCCTGCGGGTCGACGGCGACCGAGCTGGCGCCCGCGTCGCTGAACCAGCCGGCCTCGACGCGCTCGGCGGTCAGGACGGACGGGTCGTCGGTCAGGGCCGTGAGCGTGCGGCCCGAGGGCGACTCGGTGGCCAGGCCCACGGCCTGGCCGTCGACCAGCAGCGTGGGGGCGTCGCTGCGGATCTCGAGAGGGCGGTCGAGGTCGAGGGTGACCTGGTACATGCCACCGAGGTCGGTGACGGTCCAGTTCTCGCCGGAGGCGACGGTGGAGTCGGACGAGGTCGGGGCGGCGTTCGCCGACGTGGTGGTGAGGACTGATCCGGTGGTCAGCGCCACGGCGAGCGCTACCGCCGTGAGGCGACTCGAGCGATTGAGGGTGCGCACGTGGTTCCTTCGGGTCGGGGGTTCCTCGCCGCGGGGGGGTGACGAGGCGTCGCCGACGGTATGAGTGGCCGTGCGCCGGGCCGTTCCGGTGACGTTTCGCGCGCGTCACGCGGTGCCCGCTGATGTTGTCGGCGGGTTAACAGCCTCAAGCAACTCACTCGTTCGGCGTAATGACGACGGCCCGGGCGCGCGACTCACCCGACGGCGGCCGCCCTCGTCGCACCGCCCGTGCGTGCTCGCAGCTCTCCGAGCGACCCTCGACGGGCCGAGGACGACGAAGGCCGGACCCTGGTGGGTCCGGCCTTCGCCTTGGGGTGGAGCTGAGGGGATTCGAACCCCTGACCTTCTCATTGCGAACGAGACGCGCTACCAACTGCGCCACAGCCCCTTGAAGCGGGCTACAGAGTAGCCCACGCCCGACCAGGTTGAGAAATCGGCGCCACCCCGGCAGATCGACGTCCGCGCGGGCTCACTGGCCCGAGGCGCGGCGCCGGGCGAGCACCGCGTCGAGGTCGATCGAGCCCGTGGTCGCGGGGGCGGCGACCTCGGCGGGCACCGTGACGGCAGGGGTCGAGGCTGCGGCCGAGGACGCGACCGCCGTCGAGCCCTCGAGGTGCTCCAACGGCACCGGCTCGCGGCGCGGCGCCTCGGGCTTGAGGGTGTACGTGGGCTTCGGCACGGGCACGGGTGACCACGAGTCGTCGACGACCACCCGGGCCATCGTCTGCGTGGGCGTGTCCGAGGGCCGCACGGCGTGCCCGGTGACCGACGGCTGGACCGCACGCGTCGCCCCGGTGACCGCGCGGCTCGCGCGGGCCCGCGCCTCCTGCGCGGCCTTCGCCGCCTCCTGCATGCGCGCCGCGAACGCCGCG
>JAEYUL010000188.1 GCA_023432565.1 Actinomycetes bacterium
CGATGTAGATGCCGTTGCGCTCGGTGAAGATGAAGCGCTTCATCTTGGGGTTCCAGCGGCGGGTCTGGTGCCCGAAGTGGACACCGCTCTCGAGCAGCTGGCGCATGGTCACGACGGCCATGGCACGTCCTTCCGTGGCGCGCCGCCAGCGGGCGGCGCGCACGTCGAGCGGGAGCGACACGTGGTCCGCTCCCGCGATGCGGTTGTCGGCGCCGGCGGGTGCCGGTGCCCCTGACGCCATGACGGCCCGCGCCGCGGGGCCCGGTCTCCCGGTTCCCACGGACCTGTGCGGGCACGCCCCCCGAGGCTCGATGTGACGTCGGACCGATCGGCCAGACACCGTGCCGGACCTCAGGGAAGATGGCGCGCGAAGTCGACCGGCTCTCACCGGTCGCGCAAGAAGTCTAGCCCACCGCCGCCGCCGCGAAGGACGGGCGTCCCTCGGCGGCCACGCACGCTGCCTTCGGCGTACAAACCGCCGCCACCCGACCCCAGACCTCGCTCAGGCCGGGCCGTCCCCACCACGGACCCGCGCACGGCCGACAGCGCGCGTCGTCGACCCACACTCGCCCGGTGAACCCTCGCCCCCGCCACCCCCGCCCTCGCCACCCAGCACCGGTACCGGGCAGCGCCGATCCCGGCACGTGGGCCGGCCGCGACCCGCAGCGAGCGCACGACGAGGTGCGCGCGGCGGGCGGTCCGGCACCGGGGCGCCGTCGGCGCCGCCTGCTCGTGGCCCTCGTCGCGCTGTTCGCCCTGTCCGGGTGCGCTGCCGCCGCAGCGGGCGACGGGGGCGTGGACGCGGTCGGCGTGCCGCCGATCGAGGACGCCGGCCGGTACGTGCTGCCCGTCGAGCCGACGCGCGTCCTGCGCGAGTTCCAACCTCCGCCGCAGCCGTGGTCGACCGGCCACCGCGGGGTCGACCTCGCGGCCCAGCCAGACACGCGGGTGACGGCACCGCAGGTGGGCGTCGTCACGTTCGCGGGTCCTGTCGCGGGCCGCGGGGTCGTGACCGTCCGGCACGACGACGGCCTGACGTCGAGCCTGGAACCCGTCGCGGCGTCCGTCGCGGTCGGGAAGCGGGTCGAGCGTGGAGCGCCGCTCGGGGTCGTGGAGGGGGCCGGGCACTGCGCGCCTGCGACGTGCGTGCACTGGGGTGTGCGGGCCGCACCCCAGCGGTACGTCGACCCGCTCGCCCTCGTGCGGCCCGCCGGCCCCGTCGTGCTGCTCGCCGAGGGTGGTGCACCGGGGCGCGAGACGACCTGGTCGTCAGGCCCACGCGCTGCGCGCCGCGCTCAGCAGCGCTCGGCCTCCAGCATGCGCGTGCGAAGCCGGGTCATCGCCGCGGTGTGCATCTGCGAGATCCGGGACTCGGTCACCCCGAGCACGCGTCCGATCTCCGCGAGCGTCATGCCCTCGTAGTAGTACAGGACGACCACGATCCGCTCACGCTCGCCGAGCTGCTCGATCGCACGTGACAGGAGGTGAGCGGTCTCGGCGTCGGCGATCGTGCCCGCGGGGTCGAGGATTCGCTCGTCGGACAGCGTGTCACCCAGCGAGACACCACCGGCACGGTCCTCGCCGCCGAGCAGCTCGTCGAGCGCCGCCAGGTTCGAGGTGGACAGCTGCGAGCACACCGCCCGCAGCTCCCCGACCGGCACACCGAGCCGGGCCGCGAGCTCGGCCTCGGTCGGCGCCCGGTGCAGCGTCGCCTCGAGCTCGGCGTACGCGCGGTCGAGGGACCGGGCCTTGGTCCGCACCGAGCGCGGCACCCAGTCCATGGCGCGCAGCTCGTCGATGATCGCGCCCCGGATACGCGCGGAGGCGTACGACTCGAAGCGCACCGAGCGGTCGAGCTGGTACTTCTCGATCGCGTCGATGAGGCCGAACATGCCGTACGAGACGAGGTCGGCCTGCTCGACCGTCGCCGGCAGCCGCATCCCGACGCGTCCCGCGACGGCCGTGACGAGCGGGGCGTAGTGCAGGATCAGGGCGTCGCGGTGCGCGCGCTCACCCGTGGCCTTGTAGGCGGTCCAGAGCTCGGCCACGTCCGGCGCGGGCCGGCTCCCCCGCTGGCTCGGGACCTCGGGCAGGACGTCGACGTCGGCGAGGTCGAGCGCAGGCTCCTCGTCCAGCGCCGGCAGGACGACGACCTCGTCGACCTCGGCGGCGAGCACACCACGCTGCTGCGGGATCGTGCCCAACGGCGCGGCAGCGCGGGGGTCGACCGCCCGGATCGCCGGGATGGTGCCAAGGTGGATGCTCATGGTCGTCCGTCCTCAGGCCCGGGGGTGAGCCTGCGCATAGGCCGAACGCAGGCGCTCGGCGGATACGTGGGTGTAGCGCTGCGTGGTCGTGAGGCTGGCGTGGCCGAGGATCTCCTGCACGCTGCGCAGGTCCGATCCGCCCTCCAGCAGATGTGTCGCGGCGGAGTGCCGCATGCCGTGGGGGGCGAGGTCGACTCCCGCCGCCGCGGTCGCCCGGTGCACGACGGTGCGCACCTGGCGCTGGTCGATGCGGGCGCCACGTGCACCGACGAACAGCGCCTCCCCGGGCCCGGCGAGCACCGGACGCACGCGCAGCCACGCCTCGAGCGCCCGAGCGGCGGGTGCCCCGAACGGCACGACGCGCTGCTTGTCGCCCTTGCCCGTGACCCGCAGCGTGCGGTGCGCGAGGTCCACGTCGCCACGGTCGGCGCCGCACAGCTCGCCGACGCGGGCCCCCGTCCCGTAGAGCACCTCGAGGATCGCCCAGTCACGCACCGTCAGCGGGTGCTCGGGATCGGCCTGCTCGGCCAGCGCGTCGAGAGCACGCCGCGCGGCGTCCTGGGTCAGCACGGTCGGCAGCGCCGCTGCCGTGCGCGCAGTCGCCAGGCGCAGGGACGGGTCGACAGGCACCAGCCCGGTCCGGGCCGCCCACGAGAAGAAGGAACGCGCGCTCGCGCCGCGCCGGGCGAGCGTCGCGCGGCTGCTGTGGTGCGCGGCCATGACCCCGAGCCACGACCGCAGCATCGCGAGGTCGATGTCGGCGAGGTCGCGCGCGCCGTGCCGTGCGGCATGCCGCAGCAGGGCGTCGACGTCACCGAGGTAGGCCCGGACGGTGTGCGCGGACAGCCCGCGCACGTGCGTCAGGTGTGCCGAGTAGTCCGCGAGCAGGCGCGCGCGATCCGGCGCCTGTGCGGTGATCTCGGCCACGTCCATGCGGATACCGTGACGCGTTTCACCGCGCCGAACAAGCCTCGAATTCACCTGTCCGGCCTAACGGTGGGCGAATGTCGATCTATTGTCCGAATCTGGTCGGACATTTCGTGCACATTGCCTCCTACTTTCACCCGCGGTGTTGCGCGTATCACACCCCCGCCCGCCAGCCGGAGCGGTCATAGCGGGCGAGTCCAGCAAGCTCGAGCGTCCCGAGCGCCGCGAGCGCCTCGGCGACGGTGACCCCGGAGGCGCGCGCGACCGACGCCACCGAACGCACGGAGCGCGTGCCGAGCGCGTCGTGCACGCGCCGCTCGGTCGGATCGAGACCGTCGTGCGCGCGCGGCTGCGCCTCGGGCTCGGGCGCGAGGTCGGCACCGAGATCACCGGCGAGCTCGGCGACCTCCGCGGCATCGGTCACGCACGTCGCGGCGCCCTCCCGGAGCAGGCGGTGACAGCCGGCCGAGGCCATCGACGTCACCGGCCCCGGAACGGCCCCCACCGGCCTGCCCAGCCGCGCGGCGTGGTTCGCCGTGCTGAGGGCGCCCGAGCGCCACGCTGCCTCGACGACGACCGTGGCGGCACCCAGTGCCGCGATCAGCCGGTTGCGCTGCAGGAACCTGCTCCGGGTGGGCAGGCTGCCCGGTGGCACCTCGGCGAGCACCGCTCCCCCGCTCGCGACCGCGTCCTGCACCAGGCGCGCGTTGCCCGCCGGGTACGCGCGATCGACCCCGCCCGCCAGGACGACGAACGTGCGTCCGCCGCTGGCGAGCGCGCCGCGGTGCGCGGCAGCGTCCACGCCGTAGGCGCCGCCCGACACGATCGTGAACCCCGATCCGACCAGGCCTGACGCGAGGTCGACGGCGACGCGCTCGCCGTACGCCGTCGCCGCGCGCGCACCCACGAGCGCCACGGACCTCGGGCGCGACGTTCCTGGCTCGAGCCCCGGACCGACCTCGCCGCGCACCCACAGGCACGGCGGCGCTGCGGCACCGAGGTCGTCGAGCCCCACGGGCCAGTCGCCGTCCCCGGGCACGAGGACCCGCGTGCGGCCGGCTGGTCCGGGCGGCGGGGCGTCGTCCGACCACCCGTGCGCCGCCAGCCGCTCGGCGCGCGGC
>JAEYUL010000004.1 GCA_023432565.1 Actinomycetes bacterium
CTGCTTGCCGCCGCTGCGGTCGACGGGGATGGTGCCCACGCCCCGGAAGAAGCCAGCCTTGAGGCGACCCTTCAGCCCGCGCCCGGTGAAGTACTCCTCCTTGCCGATGAAGCGCACCTTCCGGGGCAGCTTGATCGGCAGCACGAACGAGTCGATCACGGCGAGGTGGTTGCTCGCGAGGATCACCGGGCCGTCGGCCGGCACGTTCTCCGCCCCCCGCACCCACGGCCGGAAGAACGCGCGCAGCAGCGGCGCGGCGATCGCACGCATCACCCAGTAGAACAACAGGTCACCTCCACCTGGCGTGCGACGCCGTGTGCGCGCGCACGCCCCCGCCGACTCTAGAGTGCTCTGCATGCCGCCACGTCCGCACGACGCAGACGAGCCGGACGAGGTCCGCCCGGACGACGCCGCGGCGGACGGGGCCGAGGAGCCCGCGGCACCCCACCTCGACGACACCGACGTCGCCGCCCGCTGGGCGGGGATCGTCAGCCAGCTGTCGTCCCCGGAGGACCCGCGGGCCTGGGCGCCCGACCCCGCCGTCGAGGAGGCCGAGAACCACTTCGAGCCGCCGGACCCCGGGCCGGTGCTCGGCGGGGACCCGCTGCTGACCATGGCCTGGGCGGCGGTCGTCGGCGTGCCGGTGCTGCTCATGATCGCCGTCATCGCCTGGCGCGACATCCCCACGATCGTGCTGCAGGTCGCCGGCGTCGCCTTCCTGGCCGCCGTCGGTCTCCTCCTGTGGCGCATGCCGCGCGAACGCGACCACGACGCCGGTCCGGGCGCCGTCGTCTGACGGCCCGCGCCGTCAGAGCCGGGCGAGGTCCGCGGCGCCGACGATGCCCGCGTCGTTGCCCATGGAGGCGATGACGATCGTCGCCTCGGGGCGGTGGCCGCGAGCGGAGAGCTGGTCGGCGAAACCCTTGCGGGCCGGTTCGAGGAGCAGGTCGCCCGCAGCCGCCACGCCGCCGCCGATGACCACCATCGCGGGGTCGAGCAGCGCGGCGACCGAGGCGGCGCCCTCACCGATCCACCGGCCCAGCTCAGCGAGCAGGTGCACCGCGAGCTCGTCGCCCTCCTCCGCCGCCTTCGTCACGTGGGGCCCGACGATCTTGTCGGCGCGGCCGCCCGCGAGCTCGATGATGCGGCGGGCACGCTCGGGGAACGCCACGGCCGCAGCCTGCGCGTCACGCACGAGCGCGCTGCCCGAGGCGTACTGCTCCCAGCAGCCCTCGTGCCCGCAGCCGCAGTAGTGACCGCCCGGCACGACGCGCATGTGGCCGACCTCGGCCGCGACGCCCGCGAAGCCGCGCACCAGCGCGCCGTTCGCGACGACTGCGCCACCCAGCCCCGTGCCGATGGTCAGCGTCAGCATGTCGTCGACGTCACGCGCCGAGCCGAACCGGAACTCGGCCCAGCCGGCGGCGTTCGCGTCGTTCTCGACCACGATGTCGACCTTGTCGGCGATGAGGGCCGCCACCCGGTCGCGCAGCGGGTAGTCGCGCCAGGCGATGTTGGGGGCGAACAACACGCCGGACCGGTCGGCCGCGACGAAGCCCGCCGCCGCGAGCCCGATCGCGCGGACCGGGTGCAGCGCGCTGAGCTCGGCGTACGCGTCCGCGATCGCGGCGTCGATGCTGGCGGCGTCGTCGGGCTGGGTGTCGCGCCGCGTCTGGGCCAGGATCCGGCCCTCGTCGTCGACCACCCCGGCGGCGATCTTGGTACCGCCGATGTCCACACCGATGGCGTGCATGCGTTCGTACTCCCGAGTGAGATGTGGTGGATCGCGCGACGGTCGGCGCATGCTCACGCTAGCGCCATCGGCGTGCACCGACGCACGAGCGCCCGCGTGCGTCACCCGCCCCCGTCGCGACCTGCCAGGTTAACCTGCACCGCTGCCGCTGGAGCTGGACGGACGTCCCGTATCCTCGTCGGACCCGTCACCTCTGCCACTGGAGTCAGAATGGTCGAGTACAGCACCCCACTGCTTGTCGAGGTCGCACCCGACCGCAATCTCAACGACCTGTTCGCGGAACGGCTGGCCGCCGACCCGGACGGCGTGGTCGTCGAGCACAAGACCGAGCAGAGCGGGCCCTGGATCCCCCTCACCGCACGCGAGCTCGACGCCGAGGTCGTGGCGGTCGCCAAGGGGCTCGTCGCCCGTGGCGTCGAGCCCGGCGACCGCGTGGGCATCATGTCGCGCACGCGCTACGAGTGGTCGCTGCTGGACTGGGCTATCTGGGCGGCCGGCGCCGTGCCGGTGCCGCTGTACGAGACGTCCTCGGCCGAGCAGGTCGCCTGGATCCTCACCGACGCCCACGTCACGCTGCTCGCCGTCGAGACCGCCGCGCACGCCGGCACCGTCGCCGAGGTGCGCGGTGACGTCCCCGACCTGCGTGAGGTCCTGGTGGTCGACGACGGCGCGATCGACACGCTCGTCGCCGCCGGCGTGGACGTGCCCGACGACGAGATCGCCCGCCGCCGCTCGCTGGCCGACCTGGCGAGCCTCGCCACGATCATCTACACCTCGGGCACCACGGGCCGCCCCAAGGGCGTCGAGCTCACGCACGGCAACTTCTACGAGCTGACCGTCAACGCTGTCGAAGGGCTCAAGGAGGTCGTCTCCGACCCGGGTGCACGCACGCTGCTGTTCATGCCGCTCGCGCACGTGTTCGCGCGGTTCATCCACGTCCTGTGCATCCCCGCCGGAGCCGTGCTCGGTCACTCCCCCGACACGCGCACGCTCCTGGAGGACCTCGGCTCGTTCCGGCCGACGTTCGTGCTCGCGGTCCCGCGCGTGTTCGAGAAGGTCTACAACGGGGCCGAGCAGAAGGCGGCCGCCGCCGGCAAGGCCGCGATCTTCCAGCGCGCGGCGAAGACCTCCATCGTCTACTCGCGCGCGCTCGACGACCCGCGCGGCCCGAGCCCGTGGCTGCGGCTGCAGCACAAGGTCGCCGACGTCCTCGTGCTGCACAAGATCCGCGCGCTGCTCGGCGGGCAGGCGCGCTGGGCCATCTCGGGCGGCGCGCCGCTGGGTGAGCGGCTGGGTCACTTCTACCGCGGCGTGGGGCTGCGTGTCCTCGAGGGCTACGGCCTGACCGAGACGACCGCACCGGCGACCGTGAACCGCCCCGAGGCGACCAAGATCGGCTCGGTCGGCCTTCCGCTGCCCGGCACGTCGATCCGGATCGCCGAGGACGGTGAGATCGAGGTCAAGGGCATCCAGGTGTTCCGCGGGTACCACGACAACCCGACGGCGACCGCGGAGTCGCTCGAGGAGGGCTGGTTCCGCACGGGCGACCTGGGCTCGCTCGACGAGCAGGGCTTCCTGTCGATCACCGGTCGCAAGAAGGAGATCATCGTCACGGCCGCGGGCAAGAACGTCGCGCCGGCCGTGCTCGAGGACCGACTGCGCGGTCACCCGCTCATCAGCCAGGTCGTGGTGGTGGGTGACCAGCGCCCCTACATCGGCGCGCTCGTCACGCTCGACCCCGAGGGCGTACCCGGGTGGCTCACCGCGCACGGCAAGCCCGCCATGACCCTCGAGGAGGCCGCGCAGGACTCGGACGTCCTGGCGTCCATCGACAAGGCCGTGGCTCGCGCCAACAAGGCGGTCTCGCGAGCCGAGTCGATCCGCAAGTACCGCATCCTCGGCACCGACCTCACGATCGCCAACGGCTACCTCACCCCGAAGCTGAGCGTGAAGCGCTCGCTCGTCCTCAAGGACTTCGCGTCCGAGGTCGACGCGCTGTACGACCAGGGTCCGGGCGGCCACGACGTCGGCTGAGGCACACCCGAGCAGCGGGCACGTGAGCGGGCGGTGAGGAGCGGGCGAGCACGCCCGACCTCGCCGCCCGCTCGCACGTCACCCGCGTGCGTCGCCGGGCTCCGTCAGCGGGCCGCGTCCTCCGCGTGCGTCACCCGCCCTCGGCGAGCCGCAGCGGCGGTACGAGGTCGAGCTCGGCGAGCGTGCCGAGCGCGCGGCGTTCCGCGTCGTCGAGCTCGAACGGCGCCGGAGCGTCGCGGTCCGGCGCGGCGACCGGCCGGCCGGTCCGTGGGCCCGCGGTGCGGGCCGGCGCCTCGAGCACGAACGTGACGACGCAGTCGGCGCAGGCGGCCGGCCGAGCGGTGCACCCCTGGCAGTCGATGATCATGCGCCGCACGCTAGGGCGGACCACCGACACGACCGCCGCTCCCGGCACGCGCACCCAGGCTCCTCGCGCCTCAGGCGCGGTGCAGGCGTGCGACGAGCGTCGCGGACGGCACCACGTAGGCCCCGCGAGCCTCGACGTCCCGCGCGACCTCCTGGTCGCTGGTGACCACGACGACCACCCGACCCGCAGGCTCGGCCTGCACGAGGCGCCGGATGAGGTCGTCGGCGATCTCCCCGACCGAGAACCGCACGCGCACGCCACGCGCGAGCGCCGTGGCAGGCAGCGGGGTCGGCTGGCCGTCGAAGCAGCAGGTGACCTCGGCACCCGAGCGCGCCGCGATCGCCCCGAGCCCGTCGACCAGCAACCGCCGCTGCCGCTCGAGCGTGAGCGCGGGGTATGCGGTCTTGGTGACGTTGTACCCGTCGACCACGAGGTGGGCCCGCGGCTGCCGCAGGAGCTCGTCGAGCAGCTCGGGGTCGTCGACGAAGCGCCCGCGTGACCCGACGCGCCCTGCGGCGCTCGCCTGAGGCGGGGCCACCAGGTCGGCCGGCAGGTCGGTCGTCGGCGGCAGAGCGAGCTCGGAGCGCAGTCCACTCGCCGCGTCGACGATCGTGTCGAGCAGGAGGCGCACGCGCGCGTCCGCGAGCCTGCGGGCGACCCGGAGCTCGGCGCGCGCGGCCGTCCGTTCGGCGTCCGCGGCCCGGCGCTCGTCGGCCGCAGCCTCCAGCATCGCCGCGGCCTCGTCCCGTGCCTCGCGCGCCTGCTCGAGCATCTCCTGGGCCTCCCCCAGCCCACGACGGCCCTCCGCACGTGCGCGGTCGGCGTCCGAGCGCAGGCGCCGCGCCTGCTTGCGGAGCGCGGTGACCTCCTCGAGCACGGCGTCGTGGTCGACGCGCATGCGCTCGAGCTCGGCGGCCAGCCGCTCGAGCTCGGCGCGAGACGGCCCGGCAGGCTCCGGCTCGCGCGCCGCTCGGGGCGCGGTCCGCGGCACGAGGTGCGCCCAGGGACGCTGGAGCAGCCACGCGCCCGCCGCTGCGGCGAGCGACGGGGGTAGGCCCTCGCCGGCCTCCTCGTCGCCGGTCCGCTCGCTCGAGGTGGGTGCGTCGCCGGTCGGCTCGTCCAGGCCCCGGCGGTCGTCGGACCGCTCCGGGACGCCGGGCTCCTCGCCGTCCCCCTGCTCGTCGGCCTCCCGCTCCGCAGGCGGGCGGGCGTCCGCCCCCGCGCCGTGCACGGCCTCGAGGAGGGCCGCCAGGTCCGGGTGCTCCCGCGCCCACGTCCGGGTGGCCCGGGCCCGGAAGCCCTCCTCACGCAGCGCCGCCCACAGCGGCGCGGCGCCGGCCGTCGCCCGCTTGGCAGGGGCGAACCCCGCGACCCGTCGCAGGGCCGGAGGCACCGCCGCGGTGTCGTAGCCGGCCAGGGTCCGCGCCGCCAACGCCACCAGCTCGGCGCGCAACGCGGGCGGGACCTGCGCGTCGTCGGACATGCCGTCACCCTAGGCCGCGCGCGTGCGACGCGCGCACCCCGCCACCCGCTGCGCCGCGTCGACCTCGTCCACGCGCGACACGCGGGGCGTGGTCGTGGCGGGGGTGTCGGACGGCGCAGGTACGGTCGCGCCATGTCGTCCCGCGTGCACCGCCTGCGTCCCGTCTGGGCGGGCGCCGCGGCCGACGGCGCTCCGGTCCAGCTCGCCCTGGACGAGATCGGGACCCCGCTGTCCGAGGTGACGTTCGTCGTCGTCGACCTCGAGACCACGGGCGGGACCCCCGCCGACTGCGGGATCACGGAGATCGGCGCGGTCAAGGTGCGCGGCGGCCAGGTGCTGGGCGAGCTGCAGACGCTCGTCGACCCCGGCGGTCCGGTACCTCCGTTCATCCAGGTCCTCACGGGGATCACCTCGTCGATGCTGATCGGTGCACCGAGGATCGAGGAGGTGCTGCCCTCGTTCCTCGAGTTCGCGCGCGACTGCGTGCTCGTGGCGCACAACGCGCCCTTCGACGTGGGCTTCCTGCGTGCGGCGGCCGCCCGGACGGGTCACGCGTGGCCCGGGTACCGCGTGGTCGACACGGTGCGGCTCGCGCGTCGCGTCGTGCTGCGCGACGAGGCGCCCAACCACAAGCTCAGCACGCTCGCCGCCCTGTTCGGCGCCAGCGTCACCCCGACGCACCGCGCCCTCGACGACGCACGGGCGACCGTCGACGTCCTGCACGCGTTGCTCGCCCGGCTCGGGCCGCTCGGCGTCACGCACCTCGAGGACCTGGCCACGGCGACCGACCCCGTGCCCCAGGAGGTGCGCCGCAAGCGCACGCTCGCCGACGCGCTGCCCGACACCCCCGGCGTGTACCTGTTCCGCGGCCCGAACGAGGAGGTGCTGTACGTCGGCACGTCGACGACATCGCTGCGCACCCGCGTGCGCTCGTACTTCACGTCGTCGGAGAAGCGCAGCCGCATCCAGGAGATGGTGCGCATCGCCGAGCGCGTCGACCCGGTCGTGTGCGCGACGCCGCTCGAGGCCCGCGTGCGCGAGCTGCGCCTGATCGCCGAGCACTCGCCGCGGTACAACCGCCGCTCGCGCTTCCCGGAGCGCATGCCGTGGGTACGCCTCACGAGCGAGCCGTACCCGCGCCTGTCGATCGTGCGTGACGTGCGCGACGAGCCCGGCGCCGCCTACATCGGGCCGTTCGGCTCGCAGGGTTCGGCTCAGCTCGCGCTCGAGGCGCTGCAGGAGAGCTTCCCCGTCCGGCAGTGCACGCGACGCCTCCCCCTCGTCGCGCCGGCCGGAGCGTCGGCCTGCGCCCTGGCCGACATGGGCCGGTGCGGCGCACCGTGCATCGGCGGGCAGGACCAGCGCACCTACGGCGAGGTCGTCGAGCGCATCCGGCGGACCATGCTCAGCGACCCCGCACCCGTGGTCGCGTCGCACGCGGAGCGGATCGAGGCGCTCGTCGCCCAGCAGCGGTTCGAGGAAGCCGCGACAGTACGTGACAGGCTCGGCGCCTTCCTGCGCGGTGCCGCACGTGCCCAGCGCGTGGCACCCGTGGCCGGCTGCGAGGAGATCGTCGCGGCCCGGCGCACGGACGACGGCGGCTGGGAGATCGTGCTCGTGCGTCACGGCCGGCTCGCCGCCACCGCACGCGTCGAGCGGACGATCGATCCCCGTCCGACGATCGCCACCCTGCGCGCGACCGCCGAGCACGTGCCCGCTCCCGTCGCGCCCGCCTCCGCGGCGCACCCCGAGGAGGTGGACCTCGTGCTCGACTGGCTCGAGCGGCCCGGCGTGCGCATCGTCGACGTCGTCGGCACGTGGGCCCTTCCCGTGCGCACCGCACTCGGCGACGTCGAGCCCGCGGCCGCTCTGGCCGCGCACGCGGCGGCGGTCGTCGGCCGGGCGCCCGCACCCTCGGACCCCGGAGCCGTCGAGGCGTCGGCCGCGCACCTCGTGCACCACACGGCGATGCCTCGCACGGCCTGAGCCGCGCCGCGGCATGATGGCTCCATGCTGACCGCCATCGTCCTCATCGAGACCGACGCCGCCCGCATCCCGGAGGTGGCCTCCGCGATCGCCGACATCCGCGGCGTGAGCGAGGTCTACTCCGTCACGGGCGAGGTGGACCTCATCGCGCTCGTCCGGGTGCGCGAGCACGACGACCTCGCGGACGTCATCGCCGACCAGGTGAGCAAGGTCGAGGGCGTCCTGCGCACCCAGACGTACATCGCCTTCCGGACGTACAGCCAGCACGACCTCGACCAGGCGTTCGCGCTCGGGCTCGAGGACTGACCGGGGCGGTCAGCCCGCCGCACCGCGCCGGACCGGGCACGGCCCCGGTCCGGCCCAGGTGCCCGGCCGCGGGCGGTCGTCACGCGCTGGCGCGCTGCCACCGCTCGAGCGCGCCGCGTGCGGCGCCGCTGTCGATGGACGTCCGCGCGTGCTCGACCGCCGCGGCGAACCGCTCGAGGAGCGTCCCGCCGCTCGTGCCGGACAACGTGCCGTCCGCGACGACCGCGGCCGCCGAGTTGAGCAGGACGGTCTCACGCACGGCACCGGCCTCGCCGTCGAGCAGCGCGCGCGCGACCGCGGCGTTGTGGGCGGCGTCGGCCCCGCGCAGCGCGGCGATCTCGATGCGCTCGAAGCCGAGCTCGCGCCAGTCCACGACGTGCTCCGTGACCTGCCCGTCCGCGACCTCCCAGAGGCGCGTGGTGCTCGTCGGCGCGATCTCGTCGAGCCCGTCCTCGCCGCGGAAGACGAGCGCGCTGGTGCCTCGCCGCGCCAGCACGCCCGCGATGAGCGGGCCCATCCGGCCGTCGCCCACCCCGATCGCGGCCGACTCCGGCTGCGCCGGGTTGGTCAGCGGCCCCAGGAAGTTGAACGCCGTGGCGATGCCGAGACCGGCGCGGGCGGCCGCGGTGTGACGGAACGAGGGGTGGAACACCTGCGCGAAGCAGAACGTGATCCCGGCCTCTGCCGCGATCTGGGCGACGCGCTCGGGCGGGTGGTCGAGCCGGATGCCGAGCTGCTCGAGCACGTCGGCCGAGCCCGACGACGAGGACGCGGCGCGGTTGCCGTGCTTGACCACGCGCAGCCCGGTACCCGCGATGACGAGTGCCGACATCGTCGAGATGTTCACGGTGTGCGCGCGGTCGCCGCCGGTGCCGACGATGTCGACGCTGCGGCCGGGCACCTCGATGCGCTGGGAGTGCGCGAGCATCGTCTCGGCCAGCCCGGACAGCTCCTCGACGGTCTCACCCTTGGCGCGCAGGCCGACGAGGAACCCTGCGATCTGCACGGGTGACGCCTCGCCGCGCATGATCTCGTCCATGGCCCACGACGCCTGCGCCACGGTCAGGTCCTCACCCGCGACGAGGCCGGTGAGCAGGTCGGGCCAGCCGAAGGCGCCGCTCATCCGGCGACGGCCTGCGACGCCAACAGCTCGACGATCGTGGAGTGCAGCTCACGCGGGTCGAGCGGACGGCTCACCGTCGCGTCCGCGTTCGACCAGGAGGCCAGCCAGGCGTCCTGCGGGCGCCCGGTCAGCACGAGCACGGGAGGGCAGCGGTAGACCTCTTCCTTGAGCTGACGACCCAGGCCCATCCCGCCGAGCTTGTCGGCCTCGCCGTCGAGCACCAGCAGGTCGACCCCGCCGGCCTCGGTCGTGGCGACGACAGCGGCGGGCGTGGCCGTCTCGACCCAGTCGATCTCGGGCGCCCCGTGCTCGAGCCGTGGCCCGATCGCGAGCCGGACCTGGGCGCGCACGTCGACGTCGTCGCTGTACAGGACGATCCGCGGTCCGCGGGTCGTGGCGGCTGGGTCGTGCGCGGTGCTCATGTGCGGTCCTCACTTGTCTGGCGTGCGTCGTGAAGCATCTTGGCACGGCGTGACGCGCGACACGACGACCGGTCGGCCGCAGTGTCCCGACAGGACGTCCGCAGCCGATCACGAGCCGCACGCGGGCGCGCCGCAGCCCCGTGATCCTGACGGTGTGACATTTACCGCCCGCCACACCTGGGCCCAATGGCCCATGCGGGCGCAGGATCAGCCATAATGGCGCGGTGTCGACCGCAACGGCTGCCCCTCGCACCGCCCCCCACGTGAGCGTCAACCGACCGAACCCAGTGTCGGTCGGGACCATCGTGTGGCTGGCCAGCGAGCTCATGTTCTTCGCCGGCCTCTTCGCCATGTACTTCACGGTGCGGGCCGCTGTCCCCGAGGAGTTCGCGGAGCAGACCGCGAAGCTCAACCTCACGTTCGCCGCCGTCAACACCACCGTCCTGGTCCTGTCATCGGTGACGTGCCAGATGGGCGTGTGGGCCGCCGAGCGGTTCCAGCCGGTGCGCAGCGGCTCGTTGCTGCAGGTCAACCGCTGGGGCATGAACGAGTGGATGACGCTCACGTACGTGATGGGCGCGATCTTCATCGGCGGTCAGGTCTTCGAGTACGCCGAGCTCGTCGAGCACGGCCTGACGATCTCCTCGAGCCCGTACGGCTCGGTCTTCTACCTCACGACGGGGTTCCACGGCCTGCACGTCGTCGGTGGCCTGATCGCCTTCCTGTTCCTGCTCGGCCGGTCCTTCTCGGCCAAGCGGTTCGGTCACCACGAGGCCACCACCGCGATCGTCACGTCGTACTACTGGCACTTCGTCGACGTCGTCTGGATCGCGCTCTTCGCGGTCATCTACCTGCTGCGCTGAGCGGCATCCCCCGCCCCATCCCCACCATGCGAGACGAGGATCGATCCGTGAAGGCACTCGCGGCCCGCAGGCACGACCGGCGCGCACCCGCGCTGCTCCTGCTGCTGGCGCTGCTGCTGGTCGGTGCGGTGTACGCGGTGGTCGCCCCTTCGTCGGCCGAGGCCGCCACGAAGACCGCGACCGCTGACGACGTCGCCACCGGCGAGAAGCTGTTCCAGGCCAACTGCTCGACCTGCCACGGACCGGCCGCGTCCGGGACCGAGAACGCGCCGTCCCTGATCGGGGTGGGCGCCGCCGCGGTCGACTTCCAGGTCGGCACCGGACGCATGCCGATGGCGATGAACGGCCCCCAGGCGCAGGCCAAGCCGGTCCAGTTCACCGACGAGCAGATCAGCCAGCTCGCGGCCTTCGTCGCCGCGCTCGGCCCCGGGCCGTCGGTCCCCACCGAGGAGATGGTCGACCCCGCCCTCGGCGACCCGGCCTCCGGGATGGCCCTGTTCCGCACCAACTGCGCGATGTGCCACAACGCCGTCGGCGCCGGCGGCGCGCTGTCGCAGGGCAAGTTCGCCCCGAGCCTGCTCGACACGACACCGACGCACATCTACGAGGCGATGCTCACGGGGCCCCAGTCGATGCCGGTCTTCAACGACGCGAACCTCACCCCCGAGGAGAAGCGCGACATCATCGCGTACGTCGCCGAGCAGGGTCAGGGCTCGCCGGGCGGTCTCGACCTCGGGTCGCTCGGACCTGTCAGCGAGGGCCTGTGGGCCTGGGTCGTCGGGCTCGGTCTGCTGCTCGGCATCTCTGTCTGGATCGGAGCGAAGTCCTCGTGAGCAACCCCCACGACCACAGCAACGACGTCGCTCTGCGCGGCGACGGCCACGGGGAGCCGCCCGCACGTTTCGAGAACCCCGGGCTCGAGGAGCACAAGCCGCGCCAGGCCGACGTCGACCCGAAGACGAGCCGTCGAGTCGAGCGGCAGGTGCTCGCGCTCTTCACGCTCTCGATCCTCGGGACGATCGCCGTCATCTGGGCCTACTTCGCCCTGCCTCCGGGCGAGACGGTCGGGTCCATGCGGATCTCCAACCTCGTCCTCGGGCTGGGCCTGGCGGTCTCGCTGCTCGGCATCGGGATCGGCGGGAACTACTACATCAAGGTCCTCATGAGCAATCGCGAGCACGTCGAGGAGCGGCACGAGCTGCGCTCCTCCGACGAGACCCGCGAGATCGCCGTCCAGATGCTCAAGGACGGCGCCGAGGACTCGGGCCTCACGCGGCGCGGCGCGCTCGTCGGCGCGGGCGTCACGGCTCTGGCTCTCTTCCCCCTGTCCATCCTCGTGCCGCTGATCGGCAACGTCGGTGAGAACTGGGACGTGCGCAGGTTCAAGCACACGATGTGGAAGAAGGGCACGCGCCTGCACACCGACCCGACGAACCGCCCGATCAAGGCGTCGGAGGTGACGATCGGCGACGTCTGGCACGTCATCCCGGAGGGCCTCGACGAGCTCGAGGAGGGCAAGCTCGACGAGAAGGCCAAGGCCATCGTCCTGCTCGTGCGGATGGACCCCCGCGACATCAAGTCCGACCAGTCGCCCCCCGGTGAGACCTGGGGCCACGAAGGCATCGTCGCGTACTCGAAGGTCTGCACCCACGTCGGGTGCCCCGTCGCGCTGTACGAGCAGCAGACCCACCACCTGCTGTGCCCGTGCCACCAGTCGACCTTCGACGTCGCCGACAGCTGCAAGGTCGTCTTCGGACCGGCCAAGCGACCGCTGCCGCAGCTGCCGATCACCGTCGACGACGAGGGCTACCTGGTGGCGCAGAGCGACTTCGCCCAGCCTGTCGGCCCGAGCTTCTGGGAGCGTGCGACCAAGTGAGCGACCTCAAGTCTCCCCCGACGCGCACCGCGAAGGCGGCCGGCGCCACCGCCGACTACCTCGACCAGCGCACCGGCATCGGCGGTGCGGTCAAGTACTTCGCACGCAAGGTCTTCCCGGACCACTGGTCCTTCTTCCTCGGCGAGATCGCCCTGTACAGCTTCGTCACGCTGCTGATCTCGGGCGTCTTCCTCACGCTCTTCTTCGTGCCGAGCATGGGCGAGACGCACTACCACGGCCCGTGGCCCGCGATGAACGGCGTCGAGATGTCGGAGGCGTTCGCCTCGACGCTGCGCTTGTCGTTCGAGGTGCGCGGCGGTCTGCTCATGCGGCAGATCCACCACTGGGCGGCGCTCATCTTCATGGCGTCGATCGTCGTGCACATGATGCGCGTGTTCTTCACGGGCGCCTTCCGCAAGCCCCGTGAGATCAACTGGCTGGTCGGCTTCGTGCTGCTGATCCTCGGACTGGCCGCCGGGTTCTCGGGCTACTCGCTGCCGGACGACGTCCTGTCGGGCAACGGGCTGCGCATCACCGACGGTGTCGTCAAGGCGATCCCGATCCTCGGCTCGTACCTGTCGTACTTCATCTTCGGCGGCGAGTTCCCCGGGCACGACCTGATCCCCCGGCTGTTCACCGTGCACATCCTGCTCGTGCCGGGTCTGATCCTGGCGCTCGTCGGGCTGCACCTGTTCCTCATGGTGATGCACAAGCACACGCAGTACCCCGGGTCGGGCCGCACGAACTCGAACGTCGTCGGCTACCCGGCACTGCCGGCGTACGCGGGCAAGCTGCTGTTCAACCTGTTCGTCGTGTTCGGCGTGATCGCCCTCATGGCGGGCACGATGACGATCAACCCGGTCTGGAACTACGGTCCCTACGACCCGTCCCCGGTCTCCGCCGGCGCGCAACCGGACTGGTACATGCTGTTCCTCGAAGGCGCTCTACGCCTCATGCCAGGGCAGACCGAGTACATGATCGGTCCCTACACGCTGAGCCTGAACGTCCTCATCCCGGCGATGATCGTTCCCGGGATCCTGTTCACGCTGCTGGGCGCCTACCCGTTCATCGAGGCGTTCGCGACCGGTGACAAGCGTGAGCACCACGTGCTCGACCGTCCGCGCAACCGCCCGTTCCGCACGGCCTTCGGTGTCTCGCTCCTCACGGCGTTCTTCATCCTGGTGCTCGCCGGAGCGAACGACCTCATCGCGACGCACTTCGACCTGTCGATCAACGACATCACGTGGACGTTCCGCGTGCTGCTGTTCGTCGCCCCGTGGATCGCCTTCGTCGTCACGAAGCGGATCTGCCTGGGCCTGCAGCGCAAGGACCGCGAGCTGGTGCTGCACGGTCACGAGACCGGTCGCATCGTCCGCTACGCCTCGGGTGAGTACATCGAGGTGCACAAGCCCCTCGACGCGCACGAGCGCTGGTTGCGCGTGCAGCACGAGGCCATCCGGCCGCTCGAGATCGAGCCTGCCGAGGACTCGCGTGGCGTGCGCCGCAAGGGCTACAAGACGGACCGCCTCCGCCAGCGCATCTCGCAGCTCTTCTACGAGGACCGCGTCGAGCCGGTCACGCCCGCGGAGCTGGCCGCGGCCCACGCCGGGCACGGTGCTCACGACGGCAACGCGCTCCCCGCGCAGGCCGCAGCCCCGCAGGTGGCGGCGGGCTCCACCACGGACCCAGCATCCGAGACGACGTCCGCCGGGCGGAATCACTGATCCTGGACCAGAGTTGACCGAGTCGGGCGGCTCGCCCCACGGGCGGGCCGCCCTGCTCGTACCCAGCGGGGGCCGATCGCTCCCCGCGTGACGCAGAAGAGGTACTCACGCATGGCTGACTACACGCTTCCGGACCTGCCGTACGACTACGCGGCGCTCGAGCCGCACATCTCCGGCCGGATCATGGAGCTGCACCACGACAAGCACCACGCGGCCTACGTCACGGGCGCGAACACGGCGCTCGAGAAGCTGGCCGAGGCGCGCGAGTCCGGCGACCTCGCAGCGGTGAACCTGCACGAGAAGAACCTCGCGTTCAACCTCGGCGGGCACGTCAACCACTCCGTGTTCTGGCAGAACCTCTCTCCCGAGGGGGGTGACAAGCCGACCGGTGAGCTCGCCGCGGCGATCGACGAGTTCTTCGGCTCGTTCGACGCCTTCCAGAAGCACTTCGCCGCCAACGCGGTCGGCATCCAGGGCTCCGGCTGGTCGATCCTCGGCTGGGACTCGGTGGGCCAGAAGCTCGCGATCTTCCAGCTGTACGACCAGCAGAGCAACTTCCCCCTGGGTCTCGTCCCGATCGTCGTGCTCGACATGTGGGAGCACGCGTTCTACCTGGACTACGTCAACGTCAAGGCGGACTACGTCAAGGCGTGGTGGAACATCGTCAACTGGGCGGACGCTGCCGCACGTCTCGAGCGCGCCCGGTCGCAGACCTCCGGTCTGATCGTCGCCGCCGTCTGACGCGTCGACCTCCGACACGGCGACGAGGGGCCGCCCCGCCGACTGCGGGCGGCCTCTCGTCGTCTCTGGCACCCGTACGCGGAGGGACGTCCACATGGCTGTGGTCGCACGTCGGTCCCGGTTCGCCCGCGCGGAGCGCGAGCGCCGCTTCCTGCTCGAGCCCCGCGCACTCGTGCCGCAGCTCGGCACGGACGGGAGCTCGGGGCACCGGGAGATCCACGACCGCTACCTCGACGGGACGAGGCTGCGCCTGCGCAAGGTCGTTCACCCCTCGGGTGACGTCGCGCTGAAGCTGACGCAGAAGATCCCCGGAGAACCGTGGGGGCAGCTCACGACGACGTACCTCTCGCAGGCGGAGTACGACGTGCTCAGCGTGCTGCCCGCGGCGACCCTCACGAAGGTGCGGCACGGCGCCGGCATGACCTACGACGTGTTCCGTGGGCGGCTGGACGGGCCGGTCATGGCCGAGGTGGAGTTCGACGACGACGACTCGGCAGCTGCGTACGCCACGCCCGGCGGGTATGTGGAGGTGACGCGGGACCCGCGCTTCACGGGCGGCCGACTCGCGTACGCGGACGCTGCCACGGTGCTGCGTGCCGCACGAGACCTGCTCGCCAGGGCGCGCTGACCGCACGGACCAGGAGGCGCAGATCCCCCGGGCACCGCGAGGGGCCGGGACGACGAGGCCCGACCAGACAGTCTGGTCGGGCCCTGGTCGATGGACGGCCGTCAGTGCGCGTGCTGCCCGCGGGAGAACTCGAACACCCAGCCGACCAGCGCGACGACACCGACCGCCACGCCGATGAAGACGATCCACCACCCGGCGGCCAGCCCCAGGAAGACGATCGCCGCGGCGACGCCGATCGCCAGCGGCCACCAGGACCACGGCGCGTACACGCCCTGGTCGCCGGCGCCCTGCTCGATCTCGCCGTGCTCGTCGTCCTCGGGCCGCGGGTCGATCCGCCGCGACAGGAGGGCGAAGTACGCACCGATCATGCCAACCAGACCACCGACCAGCGGGATGCTAACGGTGCCGACCGGCTCGCCGTCGCTCCAGATCGCGTAGACGAGGCCGACGGGGAAGAAGAAGAGGATCCCGTAGCCGAAGAGCTTTGCCTCGAGCTTCACTTCGTACCCTCCTCGTCGTCACGCTGTGGCTGCGCCGGGCTGTCCTCCACGATGACCGAGGAGGACTGCTCCGGCTCGCCCGTGCCGTTGACCACGCGCTCGGCAGCGGCGGCTGTCTCCCCGCGGCGGTCGGCCTCCCAGTCGAGCGGTCCCGCGTTCGGCTCGACGAAGTCCATCGCGGCGACCTCGGGGTGGTGCAGGTCGAATGCGGGACGCTCCGAGCGGATGCGCGGCAGCGACGTGAAGTTGTGCCGTGGCGGCGGGCACGACGTGGCCCACTCGAGCGACCCGCCGTAGCCCCACGGGTCGTCGACGGTCACCTTCGGCGCGTTGCGCCATGTGGTGTAGACGTTCCAGAAGAACGGCAGCGTCGACGCCGCGAGGACGACCGAGCCGACCGTGGACAGCTGGTTCATCCACGTGAAGCCGTCGAGCTTCGAGTAGTCCGCGTAGCGGCGCGGCATGCCGACGACGCCGAGCCAGTGCTGGACCAGGAAGGTCGTGTGGAAGCCGATGAAGAGCGTCCAGAAGTGGATCTTGCCCAGGCGCTCGTCGAGCATCTTGCCGGTGAACTTGGGCCACCAGAAGTAGAAGCCGGCGAACATCGCGAACACCACGGTGCCGAACACCACGTAGTGGAAGTGCGCGACGACGAAGTACGTGTCGGACAGGTGGAAGTCGAGCGCCGGGCTGGACAGGATGATGCCGGTCAGGCCACCGAACAGGAACGTGACGAGGAACCCGATCGTCCACAGCATGGGCGTCTCGAAGGTGAGCTTGCCCCGCCACATCGTGCCGATCCAGTTGAAGAACTTCACGCCGGTCGGCACGGCGATGAGCATCGTCATGAAGGCGAAGAACGGCAGCAGGACCGATCCCGTGACGTACATGTGGTGCGCCCAGACCGTGACCGAGAGCGCAGCGATGGCGATCGTCGCGTAGACGAGGCCCTTGTAGCCGAAGATCGGCTTGCGGCTGAAGACCGGCAGGATCTCCGTGACGATGCCGAAGAACGGCAGCGCGATGATGTACACCTCGGGATGACCGAAGAACCAGAACAGGTGCTGCCAGAGCAGCGCACCGCCGTTCTCGGGGTTGAAGACCTGCGCGTCCAGGCGTCGGTCGGCACCCAGGGCGAACAGCGCCGCGGCGAGCGGCGGGAACGCCATGAGGACCAGCAGCGACGTCACGAGGGTGTTCCACGTGAAGATCGGCATCCGGAACATCGTCATGCCGGGCGCGCGCATCGTCACGATCGTGGTGATGAAGTTGACCGCACCCAGGATGGTGCCGAAGCCACCGAGCGCGAGGCCGAAGACCCACAGGTCTCCCCCGAGGCCTGGTGAGTACACGGTGTTCGACAACGGCGCGTACGCGAACCAGCCGAACGACGCGGCGCCCTGCGGCGTGAGGAAGCCGGCCGCGGCGATGAGGCCGCCGAAAAAGTAGAGCCAGAACGCGAACATGTTCAGGCGCGGGAACGCGACGTCGGGCGCACCGATCTGCAGCGGCATGATCACGTTCGCGAAGCCCGCGAACAGCGGCGTCGCGAACAGCAGCAGCATGATCGTGCCGTGCATCGTGAACGCCTGGTTGTACTGCTCCTTGGACTGGAACACGTCCATGCCGGGCGCGAACAGCTCGGCGCGGATCAGCAGGGCCAGCAGGCCTCCGACCACGAACCACACGAAGCTCGTGATCAGGTACATGTAGCCGATGGTCTTGTGGTCGGTGGACGTGATCCACTTGACCACCGTGCGACCGAGCGTCTGGCGCGACGGCGCCAGCCCCGGGACGTGCTCCGAGACGGTCGCCATCAGCCCTCGTCCTCCTGCGTCACGCTGTCCAGGTCCTGGACCCGGCTGTACTCGAGCCCGAGCGCTCCGGTCTGACCCTTGTCGCGCAGCTCCTGCATGTGTGCGTCGTACTCCTCGCGCGAGACCACGCGGACGTTGAAGAGCATCGACGAGTGCTCCTCACCGCAGAGCTCGGCGCACTTGCCCCGGTACAGGCCCTCTGCCTGGGGCGTCACCACGAACGTGTTCTGCTTGCCCGGGATCATGTCGAGCTTGTAGAGGAACTCGGGGATCCAGAACGAGTGGATGACGTCGCGCGAGTCGAGCGTGAACCGCACGGACTCGCCGACCGGCAGGTAGAGCGTGACCTGGTCGTCGAGCGCGTTCTCGTTCGCGCCGATGCCCTGGGCGTGCTCGCCCGTCTCGTAGACGTCGTCGTCGAGGTAGTTGAAGTCCCAGCTCCACTGCTTGCCGATCACCTGGATGTCGACGTCGGAGGCGGCCTCGGTGTCCGTGATCTCGGACATGTCCCGGTTGGTGTAGTAGAACAGCACGCCCACCATGACGATCGGCAGGATCACGTACATGATCTCGAGCGGCACGTGGTACCGCAGCTGCACGGGCAGGACGTCGTCGTCCTTGCGCTTGCGGTACACGGCGACGCACCACAGGATCAGGCCCCACGTGACCAGCCCGACGAAGAGCGCAGCGATCCATGACCCGACCCACAGGTCCGTGATGCGACCGGTGTGGTTCGTGACTTCAGCGTCCGAGTTTCCGGGCAGCCAGCCGCGCTGAACCTGCTCGGAGCAACCGCTCAGAGCCACAGCAGCGACCGCCGCGATGCCAGCCCACTTCAGGGCCGGGCGCCGCGTCCGGCGGGGGTTTTCCGGGTGCAACGGGCGACCTCTCGCTCACGTCCCCGACGCGCGTGCCCCGGTGCCGGGGCGCAGCTCATCTGGGACCTTCGTCCTCGATGCGAGCAGCCTAGCGCGCGAACAGGCCTCCGCGGCGCGTGTGACACCCGATGACGACACCGTGTCAGCACCGTCACACTCCCGCGCTGCGGCCCTGACCCCGGCAGATACGGTGCCGGGGTGGACCACGAGCACGACGAGACCCCCTCTCCCTCCCCGCGCGTCATGCTGGACGCCGGCGGCCGCGCGCCGCTGCTCCCGGCCGCCCGTGCCGCCTTCGTCGAGGCGCTCGACCAGGGCTGGGCCGACCCGCGGCGCCTGCACGCGGAGGGCCGCCGGGCCCGAGCTCTGCTCGACGGCGCCCGCGAGGCGATCGCGGCGGTCGTCGGCGCGCGGACCGAGGACGTCGACCTCGCGCCGTCGCACACCGTCGCGCTGCACTCCGCCGTGCGGATGATCGCGCGGGGCAGGCGGCGGGTGGGCGGCGTCGTCGTGACGAGCGCGGTCGAGCGTTCCGCCGTGCTGCACGCCGCGCAGTTCGTCGCCGACCGCACCGACGGACGGCACGTCACGGCGCCCGTGGACCGCTGGGGCAGGGTGGACGAGGAGGCCTTCACCGACGCGCTGCGCGCGCCGGGTGTCGTGCTCGCCGCCCTGCAGCACGCCAACGGCGAGGTGGGCACGCTCCAGCCCGTCGCCGAGGCCCACGACGCGGCGCGCGCCGCCGGCGTCCCGCTCCTCGTCGACGCCGGTGCGAGCCTCGGTCACGTGGACGTGGGCGAGGCGTGGGACGTGCTGGGCGCCGATCCCGGCGACTGGGGCGGCCCGGGCGGCCTCGGTGTCCTGGTGACGCGCGCGGGTGTGCGGCGGTCGCCCGACTGGCCCCAGGACGAGGACCGCTGGTTCCCGGGTGGGGTGAGCGTGCCGGCAGCGCTCGCAGCCGCCGTGGCGCTGCAGGAGGCGAGCACGAGCGCCACGGAGCGGGCCGAGCGGCTGCGGCCGCTGGTCGATCGCATCCGGGCGCACGTCGCCGCGCACGTCCCCGACTGCGACGTCGCGGGCGACCCGACGCACCGGCTGCCGCACGTCGTGACGTTCTCGTGCCTGTACGTCGACGGTGAGGCAGTCGTCACGGCGCTGGACCGGCGCGGGTTCGCGGTGGGGTCGGGATCGGCGTGCACGTCGAGCACGCTCGAGCCGTCGCACGTGCTCGCGGCGATGGGGGTGCTCACGCAGGGCAACGTCCGGCTCGGGCTGCACGCTGCCACCACGCGGGACGACGTCGAGGCGTTCCTGGCCGTGCTGCCGGGCGTCGTCGCCGGGCTGCGCGCGAGTCTCGGCGTCGTCTGACCGGCGCGACGCACACCGTCGGACACCCAGGGCACGACGAAGGCCCGCCCCGGGCGCTGCGGCGAGGGACGGGCCTTCGGTCGGGATCAGCTGAACGAGCCGCCGCAGGCGCAGGCGCTGCCGGCGTTCGGGTTGTCGATCGTGAAGCCCTGCTTCTCGATCGTGTCGGCGAAGTCGATCGTCGCGCCCTCGAGGTACGGCACCGACATGCGGTCCACGACGACCTCGACGCCGTCGTAGTCGCGCACCGCGTCGCCGTCGAGCAGGCGCTCGTCGAAGTACAGCTGGTAGATGAGGCCGGAGCAGCCACCCGGCTGCACGGCCACGCGCAGCCGCAGGTCGTCGCGACCCTCCTGCTCCAGCAGGCTGCGAACCTTGTTCGCCGCGATGTCGGTGAGGATGACGCCGTGCGTGGCGACCTCGGTGGTCTCGCTCATGGGCACTCCTGACGGAAGACGAACCTTCTTCGCAGGACCCCAACCACGCGCTCGCCGCGGATGTTCCCGGCGAGCGGTGCGGATCCTCGCGTCCAGCCTACGCCCGCGCCCGCTCTGCTCGTCGACCCCCCGCTCACGCGGGCGACCACGTGCGGGCCACGCGGGCGACGCGCGCGGCCAGGGTCCCGGCAGGGTCCGCGAGCGCCGCCGCGACGAGGTCGTCCCGCTCCGCGACGGCATACGCACCAGCCAGGCCCGCAGCCGCCCACTCGCGCCGGCCCACCTCGACCTGCCCGGCGACGACGACCGTCGGGACCGCGTGCGGCAGCGCCCGCTGCGCGACGAGCGCCGCCACCTTGCCGTGCAGCGACTGCCAGTCGAACCGCCCCTCGCCCGTCACGACGAGGTCGCTGGCCGCGATCCGGGAGTCGAGTCCGACGACGTCCGCGACGAGCGCCGCTCCGGGCACGAGCCGCCCGCCGAGCAGCGCGAGCCCGAAGCCGAGGCCGCCCGCGGCGCCCGCGCCCGGGGCGTTGGTGAGC
>JAEYUL010000018.1 GCA_023432565.1 Actinomycetes bacterium
GACCTCGTCGCCGCGCTCGGGCCGCCGGACCGGGCCGCGGCCTGCGCCTCGCGGTGGCTGCGGAGCGCGTCCCGCTGACCGGCGAGCGGGACGTCGGCCTCCTCGAGCACGCGGCGAGCGGCGACGCGCACCGCGCGCGCGACCTCCCACTGCCGCGCGGGCGTCGTCCTGAGCCGCATCCGCAGCGTGATGGCCTCGGACGTGAGCCGCTCGATGCCGGTGATCGTCGGTTCGCCCTGGATCGCGGGGCCGACCAGAGGATCGGCGGCGACCTGCGCGGCGGCCTCCGCGAGCAGCTGCTGCACCTGGTCGAGGTCCGCGAAGTAGTCGACGTCGATCTCGACGACGGCCGTGGACCAGCCCTGGGTCTTGTTCCCGACCCGGACCATGGTGCCGTTCGGCACGTACCAGAGCGTGCCGTCGGAGTCGCGCACCTTGGTGACCCGCAGCGTGACGGACTCGACCGTGCCCGTGGCCGGACCGACGTCCACGACGTCGCCGACCCCGTACTGGTCCTCGAGCAGCATGAACATCCCCGTGAGGAAGTCCTTGACGAGGCTCTGGGCGCCGAACCCGAGAGCGACCCCGACGATGCCCGCCGACGCCACGAACGGCGCGATGTTGACCCCGAGGGTGTCGAGCACCAGGAGCACCGCGATCACCCCGACGATGACCGCGGCCGTCGAGCGCAGCACCGAGCCGAGCGTGCGGGCACGCTGCGCACGGCGAGCCGTCGCGAGCGGGTCGACCTTGAGCAGGGTCTGCGCGACGCCGGACTCGCCGAGCGGTCGCAGGACGCCGCGCTCCGTGACCGGCGGCCCCTGCGCGATGTGCTCGGTCACCCGCCGGATGAGGCCGCGCAGGGCGGCGAGCACGACCGCGCTCACGACGACGATGAGCAGGATCGTCAGCGGCACGCCCGTGAGCCACTCCCACCATGCGGTCGGCGACAGGTCGGCCGGCGGCACGAGCGGGTCGGGCGTGGGGGTGGGCGTGGGGGTGGGGCGCACCTGCGCGCCGGACAGCAGTGCCGCGCTCATCGTGCCTGCGTCCCTGCGGCCACGGCCGGGGCGGCCGACTCGTCCAGGGCCCGCGGTTCGTCCGACGCGTCGTCCGCTGCGTCGACGTCGCGCGTGACCGGCGCGTGCGCGCCCTCGGCGAGGGCGACGAGACCGGTCTGGCGCGCGACGAACTGCAGCTGCTCGACGCTCAGGTCGACGGTGCGCGACAGGGCACGTCCGCCGTGACCGACGCCCGTCTCGCGCCGCAGCAGCACCGGTGCTGTCCCGGGCGGTGCGGCGGTCGCGTGCTGCAGCGCGGCCGCGAGCTTGCGAGCGTGCAGGGGGTCGACGCGCGTGTCGCCCTCGAACACCGTGAAGAGCGTGGCGGGGTACGCGGTGCCGTGCGTGACGCGGTGGTAGGGCGAGTAGCCGAGGAGCCACCCGAGCTCGACGGGGTCGTCGGCGTCCCCGTACTCCTCGGTCCAGGTGACGCCGAGCCCGAACCGCTGGTATCGCACCATGTCGAGCAGCGGGGCCGAGCACACGACCGCGGCGAACGTCTCGGGCCGCTGCGTGAGCGCGGCCCCGACCAGCAGGCCGCCGTTGGACCCGCCCCAGCACGCGAGCTGCGCGGGGGTGGTCCACCGGTCGGCGACGAGCATGTCCGCCACGGCGTGGAAGTCGTCGAACACGTTCTGCTTGTGCTCGCGCATGCCTGCGCGGTGCCAGTCCTCGCCCTCCTCCCCGCCGCCGCGCAGGTTGGCCACGACGTACACCCCGCCCGCCTCGACCCACGCGAGCGTGCTCGCGGAGTAGGCCGGCTCGAGGGAGATCTGGAAGCCGCCGTACCCGTAGAGGATCGTCGGGCGCGGGCTCGTCGGACGGCCCTGCTCGTCGACGAGGTCAGCGCGGGCCACCACGAACGCGCGCACGACAGTGCCGTCCGCGGACGTGGTGGAGACTTGCTGCACCCGCACGTCGGGCAGGTCGGCCACCGTGCCCGGGGCGGCAGCCCACAGCGTCACCTCGCGGGTCGTCGCGTCGAACCGGTGCACGGCCGGCACGGTGGTGTGGTCGGTGTAGGAGAACCAGACCTCCGGTCCTCCCTCGGGGCGCGTGACCAGCCCCGAGATCGAGCCCAGGCCGGGCAGCGCCAGGTGCCCGGCGTCGCCGGCGAGCTGCACGCCCGTCGCGGGGTCGTGCACCGTGACCTCGGAGACCGCGTGCCGCCGCCATGACGCGAGCAGCAGCCGAGGCGTGGTGTCGTCGTCGCCGCCGTCGGTGAGGGCGACGTCCTCGAGCACCGCGGTCGCGTCCTGCGTCACGAGCGTGCGCCAGTGCTCGACGCCGGGCGTGCGCGGGTCGGTCACCGCGAGCCGGCCGCGCGGCGCGTCGAGGTCGGTGTGCACGTACAGCCGGCCGTCGCGGCCGACCCACGCCCCGCTCTGCGCATCGAGGCCCACGACGACCTCGACGAACGTGGGCGCCTCGACCGGCGACGCCGTCAGGTCCGCGATCCACACGTCGTTGCGGGGAGCCGTCCCGGCCGACGCCGAGACCACGAGCCAGCGTCCGTCACGCGAGACCGACACGCCGTAGTAGCTCGTCGGGTCCAGCCCGGCGCCGAACACCTCGACGTCCTGGTCGGCGGGGGTGCCGAGCCGGTGCAGCCACACCCGGCGGTGGTACTGGCGCTCGTCGTCCGGGAGCAGCTCGGGAGCGAGCCGGCGCACGTAGAAGAACGCGTCACCGCCGGGCAGCCACGCGACCGGCGAGTACCGGGCGCGGTCGATCGGCCCGTCGACGACCTCGCCCGTCGCGACGTCCAGGACCCGCAGCACCGACTCCTCCGTCCCGCCGGTCGAGGTCTGGAACGCCAGCAGCGCGCCCTCCTTCGACGGCTGCCACGCGTCGAGGGTCGTCGTGCCCTGCGGGTCCAGCACCATCGGGTCCACGAGCGCCCGCTCGACCTCGCCCGCACCACCGGGCTCCGCGACGACCACCACCGCGTGCTCCTGCTCGCCGGACCGCCGCGAGAAGAAGCGGCGATCACCGCGCCACGCCGGGGCGCCGACGAAGCCCGCGCCCAGCAGGTCGCGCAGGCGAGCCGTCAGGGTCCCGGTCGCGAACGGCGAGGCCGCGGGCAGCGGCGACGCGCGGTACGTCGCGTACACGTCGTCCTGCGCGCGCGACCACGCCTGCGTCGTCGGCGAGTCGGCGTCCTCGAGCCAGCGGTAGGGGTCGGCCACCGTGCGGCCGTGCAGCAGGTCGGTCTGCTCGTCGCGGTGCGCGGCCGGGTACGTCGCGGGAAGCGTCATGGTCCGCAAGGTTACGCAGGACGGACGTGCCGAGGGCAGGACGGCGGGCCCGTGGGCCCGCGCCGCATCCGCAAGGCTCTGGCAGGATCGTTCTTGTGGTGGACGACATGCGCGAACCCTCGGACGCACTCCTGCGGCTCGCGGCCGCGTACGGCGTCGTGGCCGACCACTGGGGGTTCCACGGCGAGCTGCGGCGTGCCTCGACGCACACGCTGACCGCGATCCTGGGGGCGCTCGGGGTGGACGCGAGCTCGCCCGAGCGGATCGAGCTCGCCCTCGCGCACGTCGACGACATGCCGTGGCGGCGGGTGGTCCCGCCGACGACCGTGGTGCGGTCCGGCCGCGAGCAGCACGTCCCGGTGCACGTCACGCACGGCGACCCCGTGCACGTCTGGGTCGAGCTCGACCCGGAGGCGGGGGGTGGCCGACGCGAGCTCGTGCAGGCCGACGTCTACGTCGAACCTCGCACGGTCGACGGGCGGGTCGTGGGCCGCGCCACGTTCGTCGTGCCCGGCGACCTGCCGCTCGGCTGGCACGTGATCGAGGCCGCCGGTCCGAGCGCGGCCGCGCGCGGCGTCCTCGTCGTCACGCCCGACCGGCTGGAGCTGCCTGCGGGCCTGCACCACAAGCGTGCCTGGGGCTACATGGCGCAGCTGTACTCCGTGCGCTCGCGGCGCTCGTGGGGGATCGGCGACCTCGCGGACCTGGCCGACCTGGGGTGGCTCGCCGCGCACGAGACCGGCGCCGACTTCCTGCTCATCAACCCGCTGCACGCGGCCGAGCCCGTCGCACCGATGACGCCGTCGCCGTACCTGCCGAGCACCCGCCGGTTCGTCAACCCGATCTACGTACGGCCCGAGGCCATCCCCGAGGCCGCCTACCTGTCCGCCGCGGACCGCTCGCTCGTCGAGTGGGCGGCGGAGTCGGTGCAGCCGCTCGACCTCGAGGCCGGGCCCATCGACCGCGACGCGGCGTGGGGCGCCAAGCGCACCGCGCTCGAGGTGATCCACGCGCACCCGCTGCCCGAGCCGCGCCGCGCTCAGCTCGAGGCGTTCGTCGAGGAGCAGGGCCAGGGGCTGCGCACGTTCGCCCTGTGGTGCGCGCTCGCCGAGAAGTACGGGCCCGAGACGATCCCGGACGAGCTCATGGATCCCGGCTCGCCCGCCGTCGCCGCGCAGGCCGAGGAGCTCGCGGACCGCGTGAGGTTCTACACGTGGCTGCAGTGGGTGGCCGACGAGCAGCTCGCCGCCGCGCAGCGGGCCGCACGCGAGGGCGGCATGAGCATCGGGATCATGCACGACCTCGCCGTGGGCGTGCACGCCGCCGGGGCGGACGTGTGGTCGCTGGGCGACGTGCTCGCGCGAGGCGCGAGCGTCGGTGCCCCGCCCGACATGTACAACCAGCAGGGTCAGGACTGGTCGCAGCCGCCGTGGCGGCCCGACGAGCTCGCTCGCGCCGGCTACGCGCCTTACCGGGACATGCTGCGCACGGTGCTGCGCCACGCGGGAGCGATCCGCATCGACCACGTGATCGGGCTGTTCCGGCTGTGGTGGATCCCGACGGGCGTGGCGCCCGCCGACGGCGCGTACGTGCGGTACGACCACGAGGCGCTCGTGGGGATCCTCGCGCTCGAGGCGCACCGTGCCGGCGCGATCGTGATCGGCGAGGACCTCGGCACGGTCGAGCCGTGGGTGCGCGACTACCTGTCCGCGCGCGGGATCCTCGGCACCTCGGTGCTGTGGTTCGAGTACGGGCCCGACGGGCAGCCGCTGCCCGCCGAGCACTACCGCCGGCTCGTGCTGGCCACGGTCACCACGCACGACCTGCCGCCCTCGGCCGGCTACCTGGCCGGCGAGCACGTCACGATCCGTGAGCGGCTCGGTCTGCTGACCGACCCCGTGCCCGTGGTGCGCGCGCAGGCCGAGGCCGAGCGCGACCGGATGCTGGGGATCCTGCGCGACCGCGGCCTGCTCGGGCCGGACCCGTCCGAGCGCGAGGTCGTCGAGGCGCTGCACCGGTACGTGATGGCGACGCCGTCGGTGCTCGTCGGCGTGGCGCTGGCCGACGCCGTGGGGGAGCGCCGTGCGCAGAACCAGCCCGGCACGGACCAGGAGTACCCCAACTGGAAGGTGCCGCTCGCGGACTCCGCCGGTCAGGTCGTGCTCCTCGACGACCTGTTCGCCAACGCGCGCCTGCGCAGCCTCGCGGCGGTCCTGGACTCCTGAGGGTGCACCTCCCGACGGGTGCGGACCGCCGTCGGCGCTGAGCGTGCTGCGCGCCGAGGCGCGCTGACCTGCGTCGACCGCCGGGTCGGAGCGTGTCGCTGCGACCCGGCGGGTCAGGCGTCGATCAGGCGCGACGGCGGTCGGCCGCCTGCGCCGCGAGTGCCCGGCGCACGCCGTCGCGCGACTCGATGACGAGCCGGCGCAGCGCGGGAGGGGCGTCGGTCTGGGACTCGAGCCACGCGTCGGTCGACGCGAGCACGTCGGCGCGCTCGTCGCCCGCGAGCGCGGTCGGGTACAGGCCCGTCACGACGTTCTGCGCGATCTCGTTGGTCTTGTCGACCCAGACGGACCGCAGCGCCTCGAAGTACGGCCCGACGAACGGCAGGAGCAGGCTGCGGTCGTGCACGCGGGTCAGACCCGCGATGGTGGCGGCCTGGATCGCGTTGGGCAGGTCGCCCTGCACGGCGGCGGACCACGCAGCGGCCTTCGCCTCGGGCGTCGGGATCGCGGCCCGTGCCGTGGCGGCGGCGCGCTCACCCGTGGCGGTCGGGTCGCTGGAGAGCTGCGCGGCGATCTGCGTCTCGTCCGCGCGACCCCCGGCGACGAGCGCGGTGAGCAGCTCCCAGCGCAGGTCGGTGTCGACGGTCAGGCCGTCGAACGACGTCCGGCCGTCGAGCAGGTCGGCCACCGCGTCGAGCTGCTCGGGCGTGGTCGCGCGTGCCGCGAAGCCCTTGACGAGCTGCAGCTGCAGGTCCGAGCCGGCGGCTGCCCCCCGAGCGAGCTCGAGCAGGCGGTCGGCCGCCGCTCGCGCCGCCGCCTCGCGGTGCTCGGGGGCGACGTAGAGGTCCAGCGTCGTGGTGAGCTGGCGCAGCAGGACGAGCACGACCGTCGAGTCGGTCTCGTGCGCGATGTTGCCCAGGATGAGCTCGACGTAGTCGCGTCCGGAGGTCTCCCCGTCGCGCGTCGCGTCCCAGGCGGCGGCCCAGATGAGGGTGCGGGGCAGCGACGCGTCGAACGCCGAGAGGTGCTCGATCGCGGCCGACCACGACAGCTCGTCGAGCCGGATCTTGGCGTACGCGAGGTCGTCGTCGTTCACGAGGACGAGCAGCGGGCGCTGGCGGCCCAGGAACGCTGGCACCTCGGTGCGCGGGCCGTCGACGTCGAGCTCGGCGTGCTGGGTACGCACCAGGTGTCCGTCGACCAGGTCGTACCCGCCGATCGCGAGCCGGTGCGGCCGCTGCACGGGGTGCTCGGCGGGCACCTCCTGCAGGACCGCGAACGACGTGATCACGCCGTGGGCGTCCACCTCGACCGTCGGCCGCAGCAGCGTCACGCCCGCCCGCTCGAGCCACAGCGCGGACCACGGGGCCAGGTCACGGCCGGAGGTCTTCTCGAGCTCGGTGAGCAGGTCGCGCAGCTCGGTGTTGCCCCACGCGTGCGTGGCGAAGTACTGCTGCACGCCCGCGAAGAACTCGTCCTGGCCGACCCACGCGACGAGCTGCTTGAGCACGCTCGCGCCCTTGGCGTAGGTGATGCCGTCGAAGTTGACCTCGACGTCCTCGAGGTCACGCATGTCCGCGACGATCGGGTGCGTCGAGGGCAGCTGGTCCTGGCGGTACGCCCACGACTTCTCGAGGGAGGAGAACGTGGTCCACGCGTTCGACCAGCGCGTCGCCTCCGCCGTCGCGAGCGTCGAGACGTACTCGGCGAACGACTCGTTCAGCCACAGGTCGTCCCACCAGCGCATCGTCACGAGGTCGCCGAACCACATGTGCGCGAGCTCGTGCAGGATCGTGACGGCGCGGCGCTCGACCGTCGCCTCGGGGACCTTGGAGCGGAAGACGTAGCCCTCGAGGAACGTGACCGCTCCCGCGTTCTCCATCGCACCGGCGTTGAACTCCGGGACGAAGAGCTGGTCGTACTTGGCGAACGGGTAGGGCGCGGCGAACTTCTCCTCGTAGAACGCGAAGCCGCGGCGCGTGACGTCGAGGATCTCGTCGGTGTCGAGGTACTCCGCGAGCGAGCTGCGGCAGTAGACGCCGAGCGGGATCTCGCGGCCGTCGGAGCTCGTCAGCGAGCCGTGCTCGTGGTGGTACGGCCCGGCGACGACGGCGGTCACGTACGACGACAGGCGCGGCGTGGTCTCGAACGTCCACGTCGCGGTGCCCTCGTCGCGCCCGCCGTTGAGGTTCACGCCGCCGGGGACCGGCACCGGCTCGCCCACCTGCGGGTAGTTGGACACGACGACCCAGTGCGCGGGCGCCGTCACCGTGAACGTGAACGTCGCCTTGAGGTCGGGCTGCTCGAACACCGCGAACACACGCCGTGAGTCGGCGACCTCGAACTGGGAGTACAGGTAGACCTCGTCGTCGACCGGGTCGACGAACCGGTGCAGCCCCTCGCCGGTGTTCATGTACGCGCAGTCGGCCACGACGACGAGCTCGTTCTCGGCCGCGAGGCCGTCGAGCTGGATCCGGGACTCCGCGACGACCTGCTGCGGGTCCAGAGCATGGCCGTTGAGCGTGATCTCGTGCACCGCGGGCGCGATGAGGTCGACGAACGTGCTCGAGCCGGGGATGGCGGCGAACCGCAGCACGGTGCGTGACGAGAACGTCTCCGGGCCGGTCGTCAGGTCGAGCGTCACGTCGTAGGAGTGCGTCGTGACGGTCGCGGCGCGGTCGCGCGCCTCGGCTCGCGTGAGGTTCTCGGCGGGCACTGGTGCTCCTTCGCTCGGGTGCACTTCGACGGGCACGGCCCGGGTCGGGCCTGCCCGATCATCCCACGCTCTGCGCACGCGACCCCCGACGCGCTGCGGACGGCCGGGCCCGGACGACGAGGTCCGGCCGTCGTGCGGGAATGCCCGGCCCTCGCCGGCGATTGTGGCTCACGCCGGCGTCCGCCGGCGCACACGTGCCACGTGGCGTGGCCGAGCGACCTGGACCTGCCGAACGGAGATCTCGTGAGCGACACGTCGCGTCCCGTCGTCGACTTCTGGTTCGATCCCGCCTGCCCGTGGGCGTGGATGACCTCGCGCTGGATGGACGAGGTCGCGGCGCACCGCGACGTGGAGGTGCGGTGGCACGTCATGAGCCTGGCGGTGCTCAACGAGGGCCGGGACCTTCCCGAGGAGTACCGGCGTCGCATCGACGAGGCGTGGGCGCCGGTGCGGGTGATCGTCGCGGCCGCCCGCGACCACGGCGACGGCGTCGTCAAGCCGCTCTACGACGCCATGGGCACCCGCCGGCACCCGGGCGGGCGCAGCGACACCGCGTCGATCGTCGCCGAGGCGCTCGCGGAGGTCGGGCTGCCCGCCGAGCTCGCCGCGGTGGGCGAGACGACCGAGGTCGACGACCTGCTGCGCGCGTCGCACACCGAGGCGATCGCGCTGGTCGGCGACGAGGTGGGCACCCCCGTCGTCGCGATCGACGGTGTCGGGTACTTCGGCCCCGTCGTGACGCCCGCACCGACGGGCCAGGCGGCGCTCGACCTGTTCGACGGCCTGGTCCTGATGACCCGCGTGCCCGGCTTCTACGAGCTCAAGCGCACGCGGACCTCAGGTCCCGTCCTGTGACGAGAGCCCTGGTCGGGGCGCTGCGGCTGCTCGACCAGGGCGACTGGCATGTCGCGCACCGGTGATGTGATGCTGTCCCGGCACAGCCCGGCCACGTGGCTGTGCGGCCGGCCTGCGGACGCGGGCTGCGGCGCGCGCACGTGACGGGAGGCGGCACAGACGATGGCGACGCAGCGGACGGTCCGCACCTGGATGGCGGTCGACGCCGTCCTCGTGGTCGTGCTGCTCGTGCTCGTCGTCGGACGCCTCGCGAGCGGGGCGGGCTCGTCGGGCGAGGCAGCGCCGTCGCCATCGTCCACGCTGCAGGTCCAGGGGCCCACGGCGCGCCCGACCGCACCGGTGAGCTTCCGGCTGCCCAGCGGGAACATCGCGTGCTCCCTCGCCCCCAGCGGGGTGACCTGCACGATCGCGAACATCGCCTATCCACCGCCGCTCGTGCCGGGGTGCGACGGCGACACCGGGCACGTGGTCCTGCTCAACCGCGACGGCTTCGCGTTCGACTGCGTGAACGGGCCGCCCCCGGCGGTGGCGGGCGACGACGTGGACGTGCTCGAGTACGGCTCCACGGCGACGTCGGGGGACTACCGCTGCTCGAGCGCCACCAACGGCGTGACCTGCACGGACACGGACGGCGTCGGCTTCACGCTGGCCCGCGCCGCCTGGCGGGAGCTGCCCTGAGCAGGACGGCCCCCGCCGCGGCGCGGTGCGGGGCGGCGCGTCACCAGATGCGCACGCGCTCCTGCGGTGCCAGGTACAGCCCGTCACCAGGCTGCACGTCGAAGGCGTCGTAGAACTCGTCGACGTTGCGCACCACACCGTTGCAGCGGAACTCGTCCGGGGCGTGCGGGTCGGTGGCCAGTCGCCGGATGACCTCCTCGTCGCGGCCCTTGGTGCGCCACGCCTGCGCCCAGCCCAGGAAGAACCGCTGGACACCCGTCAGGCCGTCGATCACCGGCGCCTGCTCCAGCGGACGGCCGAGCGCGATCCGGTAGGCCTTCAGGGCGATCGACAGGCCGCCCAGGTCGCCGATGTTCTCGCCGATCGTCAGAGCGCCGTTGACGTGGTGCGAGCCGTCGAGCTGCGCGGGCGAGAACGCGTCGTACTGTGCGACGAGCGCGCTCGTGCGGCGCTCGAACTCTGCACGGTCCTCGGCGGTCCACCAGTCCTCGAGCCGGCCGGAACCGTCGTACTTGCTGCCCTGGTCGTCGAACCCGTGCCCGATCTCGTGCCCGATCACGGCGCCGATCGCGCCGAAGTTGACCGCGTCGTCGGCCTCGGCGTCGAAGAACGGCGGTTGCAGGATCGCCGCGGGGAACACGATCTCGTTCATGCCAGGGTTGTAGTACGCGTTCACCGTCTGCGGCGTCATGAACCACTCGTCGCGGTCGATCGGCTTGCCGATCTTGGCCAGCTCGCGGTCGAGCTCGAACGCGTTCGCGCGGCGCACGTTCCCGACGAGGTCGCCCGGCTCGACCTGCAGCGCGGAGTAGTCGCGCCACTTCACCGGGTAGCCGATCTTCGGGGTGAACGCGTCCAGCTTGGCCAGTGCCTTGGCGCGCGTCTCGGGGCCCATCCAGTCGAGCGTGGCGATCGACTCGCGGTACGCCTCGACCAGGTGCCCGACGAGCTCGTCCATCCGCTCCTTGTGCGACGGCGGGAAGTGCCGGGCGACGTAGACCTCGCCGACGGCCTCGCCGAGCACCCCCTGCACGAGCGAGACGCCGCGCTTCCAACGGTCGCGCAGCTCCTGGGCGCCCGTGAGCGTGCGCCCGTAGAAGTCGAAGTTCGCCTCGACGAGCTCCTGCGTGAGGTACGGCGCGCGGTCGCTGATCACGTGGTAGGCGAGCCAGGCCTGCCAGTCCTCCAGGGGGCCTTCGGTCCACAGCTGCGCGAAGCCCTGGGCGAACCCCGGCTCGCGCACGACGAGCTGGTCGAGCGCACCCTGCGGAGCGCCGAGCGCGGCCGCCCACGCCGGCCAGTCGAAACCGGGCGCGGTCGTCGTCAGCTCGGACAGCGTCGTCGGGTTGTACGTCAGGTCCGCGTCGCGGTCCTTGACGACGTCCCAGTGGTGCGCGGCGAGCCTCGTCTCGAGGTCGACGACGCGCGCGGCGAGCGCGTCGGCCTGCTCCTGGTCGCTCGCGACCGCGCCGAGCCGCAGCATGCGGGCGACGTGCGGCCGGTAGGCGGCAAGGACCGCGGCGTACTGCTCGTCGCGGTAGTACGCCTCGTCGGGCAGGCCCAGCCCGCCCTGGGTCAGGTAGACGACGTACCGCTCGGGGTCGTCGGCGTCGTTGTCGACCCACATCCCCACTGCGCCACCAGCACCCGTGCGCTGCAGCGCGCCGAGCACGCCGGTCAGCTCGGCCTGCGTCGTGGCACCCGCGACCAGCGCGAGGTCGGCGCGCAGCGGATCGATGCCCGCGGCCTCGATCGTCTCGGTGTCCATGAAACTCGCGAACACCGCGCCGATCTTGGCGCCGACGCTGCCCGCCGGCTCGTCGGCCGCCTGCGCGCCGAGGTCCGCGATGATGTCGCGGACCTGCCCCTCGGCGGCGTCGTGCAGCTTGCGGAACGTGCCGTCCATCGCGCGGTCCGCGGGGACGACGTGCCGGGCGGCCCAGCGCCCGTTCACGTGCCGGTACAGGTCGTCCTGCGGGCGGACGTCCGGGTCGAGCTCGGTCAGGTCGAGGCCACTGCGCGTCATGGCCCCAGCCTACGGACGCTCAGCGGTGCACCTGCGCAGGTGCGGCAGGATGTGGCCATGCGTATCCACATCGCTTCCGACCACGCCGGTTTCGAGCTCAAGGTCGCGCTCGTCGAGCACCTGCAGGCGGCAGGGCACGACGTCGTGGACCACGGGGCGTACGAGTACGACGCGCAGGACGACTACCCGCCCTTCTGCTTCGCCGCCGGCGAGGCCGTCGTCGCGGAGCCGGGCTCGCTCGGGATCGTGCTCGGGGGCTCGGGCAACGGCGAGCAGATCGCCGCGAACAAGGTCGTGGGCGTGCGCGCCGCCCTCGCGTGGAACCAGGCCACGGCGACCCTCGCACGCCAGCACAACGACGCGAACGTGATCGCCATCGGCGCGCGCCAGCACTCGGTCGACGAGGCGCTCGAGCTCGTCGACGCGTTCCTCGCCGAGCCCTTCAGCGGGGACCCCCGGCACCAGCGCCGCATCGACCTCCTCGCGGAGTACGAGGCGCGCTGACGCCGGGGGCAGCCAGCCGTTGGGAACCGCGCTCAGAACACCCAGTTGCACACCGGGGCGACCGGCCAGCCGAAGGCGGTCGCCGCCGGCAGCAGGGCGCCAGGCGTCACCTCGGTGACCAGGCCCGCGCTCGCGAGAGCGGCGAGCGAGCGGCCGCCGAGGTACGCCGCGCCGAGCTCGCGCACGTCCAGGCGCAGGTCGGGCTCGTCGCCGGTCTTCGTGACCTGCACCGGGTAGCCGTCGGCGCCCGCCTCACCCGTCTCCAGGTGCCACCGGCCGGCGTTGGCCGGAAGGCGGGTGTCGGTGACCTCGAGCACGACGTCCAGCGGAGCGCTGTAGCGGCGGGCTGTCAGCGCGGTCGGCAGGTCGAGCAGCCGGACCCAGACGTTGTCCGTGAGGCGCGGGAGCGCGCCACGCAGGTCGACGAGCAGGTGGAGCAGCGGGTCGTCGGCGGGCAGCATGCCGCTGGAGACCTCGGCCGTGAGGTCGAGGTCCACCAGGAACGACCAGAGCCGGTGGGCCGCAGCAGGGTCGGTCGCGGCGGCCTCGCGCACGAGTACCGGGGTCCGCGGACCGGCGTCGGCCCAGGTCTCCTTGCGGCGCAGGAGCGCGTACGCACGCGGGTCGCCCGCCTCGTCGTGCACGGTGGCGATGCGCAACGGCTCGCCGCCCTCACGCCACGCGGGCGGGTCCACCACCCGGCCGCGGCGTGCGCCGTCGCTCGCGCGCGTGATCCAGCCGGGCCTGCCGGCACCCGCCGCGACGTGCACGGCGTGCACCAGGTCGGTGTGCTTGTCCGGGTCGGCCGTGTCGAACCGCACCGTCAGCGCCTCGCTGCCGGGCACGTCGCGCAGCTTCGCGCCGCGCGGGACCTTGACGCGCACGTCGCTGGCCGCCGAGCCGTAGCCGAACCGCCCGTAGATGGCCATCTCCGCGGCGAACAGCGCCGAGACGGGCTCGCCGCGCTCGAGCGAGCGGGCGAAGTGGAAGTCGATCATCGCGGTCAGCAGGCCGCGCCGGCGCTCGTCGGGCCGCACGCCGACCCACGTCAGCCCCGAGCACGGGACCTGACCTCCCGGGACGGGCAGGTCGAAGTCGTAGGAGGAGTGCACGGCCGCGAGCGAGCCGTCGGGCCGCTCGACACCGGCGCAGCGGTCCCACTCGAGCTGCTCCGGGAGGATCTCCAACGTCTTCTCGTCGGGCTCGTAGGCGAACGCGAGGTGGTCGACGGCGAGGAACTCCTGCTTGCGGTCGCGGGGCACGGCGACGGTGCGGTATCCGTGGGGAAGAGGCGTCATGGAGCCATCGTGGCCCGGTGGAGGCCCGCGCGGCACGTCCTTATCGGTCGGCGTCGCCAGTGTCGTCCGGGAACCAGATGGCGCGGCGCAGGGCGACGCGCGTGCCGTCCGCGACCAGCGGTGTCGCCTCGGCGCGAAGCTCGGCCAGCGCGCGCTGCAGGTGCCGGGCCGGCGGCGCCCCGGAGGCGTTCACGACCCGCCACCACGGCACACCGCCGCCCGCCCGTGCCATCACCTGCCCGACCTGGCGCGGCCCGCCGCGCGCCGGGTGCCCGTCGGCGACGAGCCGCTCGCAGACGACCTCTGCGACCGTGCCGTACGTCATCGCCCGCCCGGGCGGGATGGTCGCGACGAGGTCGAGCACGGCCCCGAGGTACGTCTCGTCCACGGCGTCGAGTGTGCCGGACGAGGAGGCGCGTGCGCGCGGGGCGTCCCGAGCGCCGGGCTCGCGCTCAGGGGGCCCGCAGCACGGCGGCGACGGCCGGCAGCGTGCGGGCGTCGCCCTGGACGACGAGCGTCGTGATCGCGGTCGAGCGCCACGCCGGCAGCTGGGAGCGCACGTCGTCGGGCGTGCCGACGAGCGCGACGTCCTGCACGAGCTCGACGGGCACGGCAGCCGCCGCCCGCGCTCTGTCCCCGGCGAGGTAGTGCGTCTGGATCTCGTCGCACACGTCGCCGTAGCCGAGCCGGTCGAGCACGTTGCGGTGGAAGTTCGCGCCCTTGGCGCCCATGCCTCCCGCGTACAGCGCGACGAACGGGCGGATCTGCTCGACGGCAGCCTCGACGCTCTCGGCCAGGACCACCGGCACGGGCGCCACGACCTCGAACGCCGCGGGGTCACGGTCGTCGGACCGTGCGGCGAACCCCTGCGCGAGCAGGTCGCGGTACTCGGCGTCCATGCGCGGCGAGTAGAACATCGGCAGCCATCCGTCGGCGATCTCGGCCGCGAGCGCCACGTTCTTGGGGCCCTCGGCGGCGAGGTGGATCGGCAGGTCGCCGCGCAGCGGGTGCACGGTCGAACGCAGCGCCTTGCCCAGGCCCGCGCCCTCGTCGGCGGGCAGCGGCAGCCGGTAGAACGCTCCGTCGAACGTCACGGGCGCCTCGCGGGCCAGGACCTCGCGCACGATCGCCACGAACTCGCGCGTGCGGGCCAGCGGGCGCGGGTACGGCTGGCCGTACCAGCCCTCGACGACCTGCGGCCCGGACGCGCCGAGCCCGAGCACGAACCGGCCGCCGCTGAGGTGGTCGAGCGTCAGCGCGGCCATCGCGGTCGCCGTCGGCGTGCGGGCCGAGATCTGCGCGATCGCGGTGCCCAGCCGCACGCGCTCCGTGCGCGAGCCCCACCAGGCGAGCGGGGTGAACGCGTCGGAGCCGTACGCCTCCGACGTCCACACGGAGTCGAAGCCGAGCCGCTCGGCGGCGATCACGGTCTCCAGCGCCCCCGGCGGCGGGCCGGCGGACCAGTACCCCAACGAGTAGCCCAGTCGCATACCGGCCTCCAGTGACGTCGTCGTCGTGCCGCAGCCCCGGGGTGCGGTCAGGGTGGAGCGGTCAGGTTACCGGGCGGAGTCACGCGCGGGACCGGTCGGCGCAGCCCGTGCGCACCGGCCCGCCCCGCAGCCGTGCGCACCGGCCCGCCCCGCAGCCGTGCGTACCGGCCCGCCTCGCAGCCGTGTGTACCGGCCCGCCTCGCAGCCCGTGCGTACCGGCCCGCCTCGCAGCCCGTGCGTACCGGCCCGCCTCGCAGCTCGTCCGGGCAGCGCGTCCAGTCAGTCCGTCCAGTCAGTCCGTCCAGGCAGTCCGTCCAGGCAGTCCGTGCGGGCCGGCCTGCCCAGCGGCTCGTCCGGGCACTCGGGTGGGCTCACCTCAGCCTCGCGTAGACGTTCTGGTCGTGGCGTGCTCAGCCCTCGTCCGTCGCGCGCAGGAAAGAGGCGTGCAGGAGGGACGCGGTCGTCGCGGGGGAGACGCCCGCGCGGCGCGCAGCCTCGACGAGCGCGGTGAGCGGCGCGGTGAGCTGGGCGTAGTCCGGGTATCCGCAGATCACCGCACCACGACCGCGCCGCAGGTCGACGAGACCCTCGTCGCGCAGTGCCTGGTAGGCATGCAGCACCGTGTGCACGTTGACGTCGAGCGACTCGGCCAGGGCGCGAGCGGGCGGCAGGCGATCACCCGCGGTCAGCTCACCAGCAGCCACCGCGGCGCGCACGGACCCGGCGATCTGCGCGAAGAGGGGTTCGTCGCGCGCCGGGTCGACGACCCACACCATGCGCCGACCCTACTTGTTCGACAACAACTAGAACAATGTACGCGAACGCTCATCGCCAGGTCGTGCGTCTCTCGCCGACTCGTGCGGTCCTGTGCGCGACCTGGCGAGAGACGCACGACTTGAGCGCGCGGGTCAGATGTAGATCGCGGGGTCGTCGATCTCCGCGTCGTACGGGGCCGTCGTCGGGCGCAGGCGGATCTGGGCGGGGACACCCACGGCGATCGCGCCGGCGGGCACGTCGTGGATCACCACGGCGTTCGCTCCCACCTGCACGTCGTCGCCGATCCACACCGGACCCAGGATCTTGGCACCGGCGCCGACGACCACGTTGTCCCCCAGCGTGGGGTGCCGCTTGCCCTTGCGCATGGACTTGCCGCCGAGCGTCGAGCCGTGGAACAGCACGACGTCGTCCCCGACCTCGGCGGTCTCACCGATCACGACACCCATGCCGTGGTCGATGAACAGCCTGCGCCCGAGCCGCGCGCCGGGGTGGATCTCGATGCCCGTCAGCGCGCGCACGAACTGCGACAGCAGGCGCGCAGGAAGGCGCAGAGACGGCTCGCGCCACATCGCGTGCGCGACCCGGTACGTCCAGACCGCGTGCACGCCGGGGTACGCGAGCGCGACCTCGAGCGACGAGCGTGCTGCGGGGTCGCGACGACGCGCAGCCTCGAGGTCCTCGCGGAACGTGGCGACGAAGTGCTGCAGGGACGGCATGGGACCTGGCTCTCGGGGGACGCGGGTGGTGAGACGGAGTCGCCGCACCCCGGGGCGCACGGGCGCTCCGGGGTGCGGCAGCCGCTCAGTCGAGCAGGTCGGCGTAGAGGATCGTCGACAGGTAGCGCTCGCCGAACGACGGGATGATCGCGACGATCAGCTTGCCCGCGTTCTCCGGACGCTCCGCGAGCTGCTTGGCGGCCGCGAGCGCGGCGCCCGACGAGATGCCGACGAGCAGGCCCTCCTCGGCCGCCGCGCGACGCGCGTACTTCACGGCCGTCTCGGCGTCGATGTCGATGACCTCGTCGTACACCGAGGTGTCGAGGATCTCCGGCACGAAGTTCGCGCCGATGCCCTGGATCTTGTGCGGGCCGGGCTCGCCGCCGTTGAGGATCGGGGACTCGGCCGGCTCGACCGCGACGATCTTGACGTCGGGCTTGCGCTCCTTGAGCACCTGGCCGACTCCCGTGATGGTGCCGCCCGTGCCGATCCCGGCGACGAGGATGTCGATCTGGCCGTCGGTGTCGGCCCAGATCTCCTCGGCCGTGGTCTTGCGGTGGATGGCGGGGTTGGCCTCGTTGGCGAACTGGCGGGCCAGGATGGCACCCGGGCGCTCCGCGACGATCTCGTTGGCGCGGTTGACCGCGCCCTTCATGCCCTCGGAGCCCGGCGTCAGGATGAGCTCGGCGCCGAACGCGCGCAGGAGCGCGCGGCGCTCCTTCGACATCGTCTCGGGCATGGTCAGGACGACGTCGTAGCCGCGCGCCGCGCCGACGAACGCGAGCGCGATGCCGGTGTTCCCGGACGTCGCCTCGACGATCGTGCCGCCCGGCTTGAGCTCACCGGAGGCCTCGGCGGCGTCGATGATCGCCACGCCGATGCGGTCCTTGACCGAGTTGGCGGGGTTGTAGAACTCGAGCTTGCCGACGACCGTGGCAGGGGCGCCGTCGGTGATCTTGTTGATGCGGACCAGCGGGGTGTTGCCGATGAGCGCGGTGGCGTCGTCGTAGATGCGTGCCATGGTTCCTCTTCGGTCGAGCCGGCGCGGGTGCGGCGGCGATGCGGGGGACTTGCCTGACGGGTCCTGGGGGACCGGTGCTGGTGCTGCAGGCCTCTGGAGCACGTTCTCAGCGGAGCGCTGCGCCGGGGAGGCCGGGGTGCGGACGGGCCGCCGGGGCGAGCGCTGGCGCACTCGACACTGCCACCGGGACGGGTGTCGTCGCGCGCAGGAGCCAGCGCTCTACCGACAGCGACAACAGGGCGCCACGTGGGCGCGCGAGAAGGAGGCGGGGGCGGACGTCCGCTCGCTCATGCTCTCCTCCTGAGGGCGGCCCGAGGGCCGCAGTCGGGGCGACGCTAGCGTCAACGCCACCTCGGGCGCAAAGGTTCCCGCACCTCGGACGCCCGACGGCCGGCGCGCTCAGGTGCTCGCGACGATCTCCGGACGGTCCTCGCACCGGTTCCTCGCACCGGTTCCTCGCACCGGGTTGCTCGCACCGGTTCCTCGCACCGGTTCCTCGCATCAGGGAGGCGCGTGCGCCGACAGCACGACGCCCGCCCCGGGAGCTCCCGGGACGGGCGTGGGTGCCGGCGGATGCGGCGGTGCGTGCAGCGGTGCGGCCGTCAGGCCTTCTTCTCGACGGTCAGCGTGACGACCGTGCCGACCGGGACGACGCCCTCGATCGGGTCCTGGTCGACGACCAGGTAGACGGTGTCCGCCTCGGGCGTGACCTCGTTGCCGTCGGCGTCGACCACCTTCGTCTCGAGCCCGCGCAGGCCGAGGGTGTCGATCGCGGTCTGGAGCTGGATGTGCGTGACGTCGAGGACCTCGGCCTCGGTAGGCGCCTCGGTCGCCTCGGGCGTGGCGTCTGCGGAGGCGGTGGCCGTCGCGGTCGCGGTGGTGTCAGAGGTCGCGTCGTCGGACGAGCAGCCGGCGAGCAGGAGCGTGCCTGCGGCGGCGAGGGCGACGACGGAACGGGCGAGCGACTTCATGCGAGGAATCCCTTTGCGAACGTGGGTGATGGCGCGCGGCGTGGCGCTGCGGGCCCGTGGGCCCCGGTTCTCCACGACACTAGGCACGCCCTCCGACACGTGTCGCGGGGTTATTCGGGCCATCGCGGACGATCACGACCGTTGCGCACGTCACACCGCGGGCCGAGTGTCACGCGGTACGGGCCCTTCGTCCGGGGTGGGCGTCGTCCGGCACGGTCACCGAGGCGTCGTGGCGCGGGTGTGCGCCAGGCCCAGGGCGCCGACTGTCGCGGCGCGCGGACCGAGCCTGCTGATCCGCACCTCGACGGGTCGGTGGGCCAGGAGCCCCACCTCGTGCCGCACCGCGTCGGCGATCTCGGCCCGCGAGCCCAGCCCGCCGCCCAGCACGACGAGCCGGGGGTCCAGCAGGCAACGGATCGACACGACGAGATGGGCGACGGCGGCGGCCACGGTCGTCACGGCCTGCCGCGCCGCGGGGTCGTCGGGCGTGCGTGCGAGGACCTCGCGCGTGGCCGCGAGCACTCCCGCGCGCGCCTCGTACTCGCGCTGGAAGCCGGGACCGGAAGCGACGTCCTCGAGGATCCGCGCCTCCGGCACCGCGCTCGCGGTGACCAAGGGGAGGTCGAAGACCTCGCCGGCGCCACCCGTCGCGCCGCGCAGCAGCCGCCCGCCCTGCACGAGCCCGACCCCGATGCCCGTCCCCAGCGCCACGAACGCCAGGTCGCCCTCGCCGCCCCACACCTGCTCGCCCCAGGCCGCCAGGGCGACGTCGTTCTCCAGGAGGACCGGGGCGCCGACCCTCGCCGCGACGTGCGCGCGGACGTCGAGCGTGTCCCAGCCGGGCAGGTTCGGGGCCTGCGCGAGCGAGCCGTCCTCCTGAGGGATCCCCGGCACGCCGAGCACGACCGTGGCGGGCCGTCGCCCGCACCCGAGCCGGGCCACCATCGCGGCGACCTGGTCCACGACCGCGAGCCCGCCCGCGGGGTCGGTGAGTTCCGTCGCCTCAGCCAGGTCCGTGTGGTCGGGGCCCCAGGCGGCGCCATGCACCTTCGTGCCGCCGATGTCCACGCCGACCACGGGACCGTCGGCGCCGGTGCCGCGCAGGTCCAGCCAGGACGCCGGGGCGTCGGGGGAGGGCAGGTCGGCGGTCCAGCCCGCGTGCAGAACGGCGTCGGCGAGTGTCATGGCTCCCACTTTTGCTTAGAGTGAGCGATAGTGTAGAGCGAAACGGCGGCACAATGTCCACTCGACGGCAGCACCGCCCTGACATCGGAGGGTCACGTGGATCGCGACCAGTCGCTCTCGGCGACGTCGATGTCGCGCCACAACCGCGACCTGATCCTGCGCGTGCTGCGCACGGACGGGCCGTTGCCCCGCTCCGAGCTCGTCGAGCGGATCGGCGCGTCGCCGGCCACGATCAACCGCCTCACCACCACGCTGCTGGAGCGCGGCCTCATCACCTCGGTCGGCACCGCGGCGACGGGTCGCGGGCGCCCCTCGATGGTCGTGCGGTTCAACGAGCAGGCGGCCCACGTGGCTGCGATCGACATCGGCTCGCAGGTGACCCGCGCGGCCCTCGTCGACCTGTCGGGAGGCGTGACGTCGCTCGTCGAGCACCCCGTGCCGGACGGCGCCGGGCCCCGCCAGCGGCTGGACCACGTGCGCGACGTCGCGGTCGAGCTCGTCACCTCGGCGCGGGCGCGCAGGCGCACCGTGATCGCCCTGGGGGTGGGCGTGCCCGGCGTCGTGACCGCTGACGGGGTCGTCGACTGGGCGCCGGTGCTCGGCTGGCGTCAGGTCGGGCTGGCGCGCGTGCTGGGAGCGGCCTGCGGGCTGCCCGTCCTCGCCGAGAACGACGCCAACGCGCTCGCCATCGCCGAGCACCGCCACGGCGCGGCGCGCGGCACCGCCGCCATGGTCGCGCTCAACCTCGGCAACGGCATCGGCGCAGGTGTCATCGCAGGTGGGACCCTGTATCGAGGGCACACCGCGGCCGCCGGCGAGATCGGCTACATGCTGCTGGGCACGGGCTCGCTGCGCCAGACCTACGCCGGTTTCGGGGACATCGAGAGCCGGGTCGGCGCCGAGGGCATCGCGCGCCGGTCGCGTGAGCTCGGCCTCGCCGACGAGGTCGCCGGACCCCTGACGGCCGCCTCCGTGTTCGAGATGGCGCGACGCGGTCAGCCGGTCGCGGCGGCGCTGGTGGACGAGATCTGCGACGAGCTCGCCCTCGCGCTGGCGAACGTCGCGGCGGTGCTCGACCCGGGCGTGGTCGTCCTCGGCGGAGGCATCGGGGGCTCCGCGGATCTGCTGATCCCGCGTCTCGAGGAGCGGCTGTCGGGTCGCATCCCGCACGTCCCGCGGCTCCTCGGGCCGTCGCACCCCCATGGCGTCCTCGTCGGGGCCGCCGAGCTCGCCCTGGAGGCCGTGGGCTCGCTCGACGCCGCTCTCGCCGACGCCTGAGCCAGGCTGCGGCGCTGGCACCTGGCCGCCGCCTGCCGGCCCGGCGGACTTCGACCGGCGTGTCCGGCGCCCCGCGACTGACGCCCTGGCGGGCGCCGGTCGCCGCCGCGACGGGCGACCCGCGACGCGCCGTCGGGCGCTGAGTGTGATCTGACTCACACCCAGGTGGGTGGGAGCGCGTGCATCCCGGGGGCGAACGCGAGCGCATCGGGCATCCCGGGCGCGGCGGGGGTCGAGGGCGGGCACGCGGCGATCCGCGACCCCTCGGCGTGGCGTCTGTCACCGGCTCGCTGGTGTTACGCTTCCCGCGTTCTGCTCACACTGAGAAGAAGCAGGCCGAGAGAAGTTCGAGGAGGAACGATGCTCAAGCGAGCTGTCCCGTGGGTGGCTGCCCTCGGTGTGGCGACCCTCGCGCTGGCCGGGTGCTCCGGCGGTTCCGAGGGAGACAAGGCGTCCGGAGGCGAGGGGCCGTTCACGATCGGCCTCAGCAACGCCTTCATCGGTAGCGAGTACCGCACCCAGATGGTCGACGACGTCACGACGGTCTTCGAGGACTACAAGTCGGAGGGTGTGCTCGCCGAGCTGGTCCTCGAGAACGCGGACACCGACACGAACGGGCAGATCCAGCAGATCCGCAACCTCATCAACCGCGGCGTGGACGCGATCATCGTCGACCCCTCGTCCGAGACCGCGCTGAACGAGGTCTTCAAGGAGGCCACCGACCAGGGCATCATCGTCCTCGCGGTCGACCAGGCCGTCACCGAGGCGAGCGTCACGAACGTCGTGATCGACCAGGGCGAGTGGGCCCGGCCGTCGAGCGAGTGGCTCGCGGAGAAGGTCGGTGACGGGGGCAAGGTCGTCGTGGTCAACGGCATCTCCGGCCACCCCGCCAACGAGGTCCGCTGGGCGACCGCCGAGAGCGTCTTCAAGGACGCCGGCGTCGAGGTCCTCACGGTGGCCGACGGCGGCTGGGACCAGGCGACCGGCCAGCAGGTCATGTCCGACCTGCTCGCCGCGTACCCCGACATCGACGGTGTCTGGACCCAGGACGGCATGGCGCAGGGTGTCCTGCGCGCGATCGAGGCCGCGGGCAAGACCGACGAGATCTTCGTCTCCGGAGAGGCCCGTGGCGGCTACATGCGGATGTGGAACGACCTCAAGGCCGACGGCTACGAGTCGATCGGCGTGGTCAACCCGCCCGGGACCGCCGGCACGGCCGTGCACGTGGCCGTCGCGCTGCTCGAAGGCAAGACGTTCGGCGACGGCGTCCTCGACGGCAACACCCTGACGCTGCCGACGCCGCCCGTCGTCACGAGCGACAACTTCGACGAGCACTGGAAGGCGATCTCCGAGCTCGGCGACGCCTACGTCATGGACGACGTCCTGTCGCGCGACGCGGTGGCGAAGTTCTTCAAGTGATCGACCGGTCCGGGAGCGGGCAGCGACGCCCGCTCCCGGACCGTTCCCCCACGCCAGGAAGGAAGGGCGACGTGGCGATCCTCGAGATGCGCGCGGTCCGGAAGCGGTACGGCGGCGTCCGTGCGCTCGACGGCGCAAGCCTCGTCGCCGAACGCGGCGAGGTCCACGGGCTTCTGGGGCCGAACGGCTCGGGCAAGAGCACCCTGAACAAGGTGCTCACCGGTGTCGTCGCCGCCGACGAGGCCGAGATCAGCATCGACGGCCAGCCGGTGCGGATCGCCTCGCCCGCCGACGCCGCCGCCCTCGGCGTCGCCGCGGTCTACCAGCAGCTGACGCTCCTGCCCGAGCTCACGGTCGAGCAGAACGTCGCGCTCGGTGTCGAGCCCACCGTGGCCGGCCTGCTGCGCAGCCGCCAGGTGCGCGCGAGCGCACAGGAGGCGCTCGCGCGCCTCGGCGACGCGCTCGGGCCAGTCGCCCCCACCACCCGCGTGGGCGAGCTCAACCCCGGCCAGCAGCAGCTGGTCGAGCTGGCCAAGGCGCTCGCGCGCCGACCGCGCATCCTCGTCCTGGACGAGGCGACCGCCTCGTTGCACAAGCGTCAGGTCGACCAGGTCTTCCGGATCGTGCGCGAGCTGTGCGCCGACGGGGTGGTCGTCCTGTTCGTCTCCCACCGTCTCGACGAGGTCTACGAGATCTGCGACCGAGCCACGATCGTGCGCTCCGGCGTGACGGTGGCCGAGGTCGAGATCGCTCGGACGCCCGAGCACCAGCTCGTCGACCTCATGGTGGGGACGTCCGTCCCGGCGGAGCCCGCCGAGGCGGGACCCCTCGCCGGGGCGGCCGAGACCGCTCCCGCTCAGGCCGCACCCGGCGGGGTGCCCGCGGCTGTCACGGACCGCGGCGACGAGGTACCGGTGCTCGTCACGCGCGGACTGAGCGGTCCGGGTTTCCGCGACATCGACCTGACCGTCCGCCCGGGCGAGATCGTCGGGCTCGGCGGACTGCAGGGCCAGGGTCAGAGCGACCTGCTGCTCGCGCTCTTCGGTGCGCTGCGTGTCACGCACGGCCACATCGAGCTGGCCGGGCAGCGCGTGCGGTTCCGCAGCCCACGCCAGGCCGCGAAGGCGGGCGTCGCGCTCGTCCCCGGCGACCGCGGGACGCAGGGCCTGCTCAGCGTCCGCCCCATCCAGGAGAACCTGTCGATCGTCAGCCTCGAGCGGCGCGCCCTGGCTCGCACGTTCGTCCGCCCGGCACGCGAGCGCGAGGCCGCCCGGCGCATGGTCGACGCCCTCGCGATCAAGCTCGGCCGCCTGGCCGACCCGGTGTCCTCGCTCTCGGGTGGCAACCAGCAGAAGGTCATCGTCGGCAAGTGGCTGCTCGCCGAGCCTCGGCTCGTCCTGCTCGACGACCCCACCAAGGGCGTCGACGTCGGGGCGAAGGCCGAGATCTACGACCTCATGCGCACGCTCGCGGCCCGCGGGGTCGCCGTCGTCTTCAACTCGAGCGAGGACCGGGAGCTCGCCGAGCTCGCGGACCGCGTGGTGGTCCTGTTCGAGGGTCGGGTCAGCGCACAGATCTCACGCGACCAGCTCAGCGTCGACTCGCTCGTCGCGGCCGCGTTCCAGGTGGACGTCCAGGAGGAGCGGGCATGACCGGCACCACGTACCGTCCGGCCGACCGCCTCGCGGGGGTCGTCGACCAGGTGCGCCACGCGCGGATGTCCACCTGGATGGTGGTGGCCCTGCTCGTGGTGGCCGTGGTCAGCAACGCCGCGGTCCAGGACAACTTCTTCACGCCGTACTCGATGACGTCCACGACCGCGACGCTCGTCCCGCTCGTGCTGGTGGCGCTGGCCCAGGCGGTCGTCGTCATCGGGGGCGGCATCGACCTGTCGATCGGCGCGTCCGTGACCGTGGCGAGCGTGACGGCCGTCGTCGTCATGGACGGCAAGGAGAGCAACCTGGCGCTCGGGGCGGGCGTGGCGATCGCCGTGGGCGCGGCCTGCGGGCTCGTCAACGGCGTGATCATCGCGCTGCTGCGGCTCCAGCCGATCATCGTGACCTTCGCGACCGCGTCGATCTTCTCGGGTGCGGCGCTCCTGGTGCTGCCGAAGCCGGGCGGCTCCGTGCCGGCCAGCCTCACACGCGCGTACCGCGACACGGTGCTCGGCCTGCCCACAGGCGCGTGGCTGCTGCTGGCGGTCGTCGGGCTGTGGTTCCTGCTGGCGCGCACGCGCCTCGTCCGGCACGTCTACGCCGTCGGCGGGGACCCCGTCGCGTCCTACGCGTCGCTCGTGCGCGTCGCTCGCGTGCAGATCCTGTCCTACGTGCTGTGCGGCGCGCTGGGTGGCCTGGCCGCGGTCGCGCTGCTCGCGAACTCCGGCTCGGGGGACCCGTTCGTCGGCCTGGGCATGACGCTCGACTCCGTGGCCGCCGTCGTCATCGGCGGCATCGCCCTCACGGGCGGCCGGGGCAGTGGCGTCGGTGCGGTGCTGGGCGCCGTGACCCTGGCGCTCATCGAGAACTCGATCTTCTTCGCCGGCGTCCCGACGAACTACCGGCCGCTCGTCAGCGGTCTGGTGATCATCGCCGCGCTCGCACTGTCGGCGCTCACCATGTCGGACCGCAGGAGGCGCAGATGAGCACGGTCACCCACCGCGACGTCGCTGCCGGGCGCTCCGCCGCCCGTTGGGCGGCCGTCGCCCGCGACCCCATCGTCATCGCCGGAGCGGTCACCGTCGCGCTCGTCGTGGTCGGCGAGCTCGTCTCGCCGGGGTTCGCCGGCTGGGGCCAGATCGTCAACATGCTGCGCGTCGCGTCGTTCCTCGGCGTGATCGCGGCCGGCCAGACGATCGTCATCCTCTCGGGCGGTGGCGGCATCGACCTGTCCGTGGGGAAGGTGGCGACCTTCGCCGCGATCGTCGGCTCGCGGATCATGCAGGGCGACGACGCGGGCGTCGTCGCGGGCGTCGTGGTGCCGCTGCTCGCGTGCGCCGTGATCGGCCTGGTCAACGGGCTCGGCGTGACGATGCTGCGGATCCCGCCGTTCGTCATGACGCTCGGCATGACCGGCGTCGTGCACGGCCTGATCATGGTCTACACGAACGGGCGCGCAGACGGCCGCGCGGCACCGGCGCTCACGACGCTCGTCAACGGCAAGCTCGTGCTCGGCCTGCCGGGCGTGCTCCTCCTCTGGGTCGTGATCGCGATCCTGGTCACGCTGCTGCTGCGCCGCACGACGTTCGGCTGGCGTCTGTTCGCCGTCGGCGCGAACTCCGAGGCCGCCGACCTGTCGGGCGTCCCGGTCCGGCGCACGGTCGTGCTGGCCTACGTCGCGGGCTCGGTCTTCGCCGGCCTCGGCGGTCTGCTGCTCGTCGGCTACACCGAGTCGGTGATGCTCAACCTCGCCGACGACTACACGATGCCGGCCATCGCCGCCGTGATCATCGGCGGCACGCTCGCCGCGGGCGGGGTCGGCGGGTACCTCGGCACCGCCGTGGGCGCGGTGACGCTCACGGTGCTGACCAGCCTGCTGACCACGATGAACATCGGCTCGGCCTGGCGAACCATCGTCAACGGCGTCGTGCTGGTCGCCCTCCTGTCGTTCTACGGCCGGCAGAAACGCCTGCGGGCCTGAACCACCCGGCCATCTGCACCCCCACGAGTGTCCAACGGAAGGACGAGACAGTGATCGAGAGAGAAGTTCTGGGAGTCGGGATCGTCGGAGCCGGGTTCATCGGGCACTTCCACGCCCGCTCCTGGGCCGGCGTCCGGGACGCCGACATCGTCGGCGTGACCTCCCGCGACGGGGCGGCGGGCCTCGTCGAGGCGGTCCGCGCCGCGGGGCTCGGGGATGCGCAGGCGTACGACGACGTGCGGGCCATGGCACGGGACCCGAAGGTGGACGCGATCTGGGTGCTCGTCCCGAACGACGCGCGGCTCGAGGTCGTGAGCGCGATCGTCGACGAGGTCACCAGCGGCCGGGCCGAGCTGATCGGCGTCGCCATCGAGAAGCCGCTCGCGCGTTCCGTGCAGGAGGCCCGCCGGCTGCTCGAGATGATCGAGGGCGCCGGGCTGCTGCACGCCTACCTGGAGAACCAGGTGTACGCACCGGCGGTGACCCGTCCGCACGAGCTGATCTGGTCTCGCGGCGCCGCGATCGCCGGTAGCCCCTACCTCGCGCGGTGCACCGAGGAGCACTCCGGCCCGCACAAGGACTGGTTCTGGGACGGCGAGAAGCAGGGTGGCGGCGCGCTCAGCGACATGATGTGCCACTCGGTCGAGGCCGCGCGGTACCTGCTGACGCCTCCCGGCGTCGACCCGTCGACCTGGCTGACCCCGGTCTCGGTCGAGGCGACGATCGCCTCGCTCAAGTGGGGCCGCGACAAGTACGCCGAGATCCTGCGGCGCGCCTACCCGCAGGCGCCCGACTACCGGCAGCGTCCCTCCGAGGACTACGCGCGTGCGACCTTCACGTTCATCAACGGCGACGGCGAGCCCGTCATCGCCGAGACGGGGACGTCGTGGTCGTTCGTCGGGGCGGGGTTGCGCCTGTCGTTCGAGCTGCTCGGGCCGGAGTACTCGATGTCGGCCGACACGCTGAACACCGAGGCACGGGTCTTCCTGTCTCGTGAGCTGCAGCAGAGCCAGGGCGAGGACATGGTCGAGAAGCAGAACGCCGAGCAGGGTCTGATGCCGGTCCTGTCCGACGAGTCGCTCAGCTACGGCTACACCACGGAGAACGCCACGGTGGCGTCCGACTTCCTGGCCCGCCGTCAGCCCCGGGAGTCCCTGGCGAACGGCGTGCAGGTGACCGAGCTGCTGATGGCCGCCTACCAGGCCGCCGAGACCGGGACGCGGGTCACCTGGCCGGTCGACGTGGACACGTTCGCCCCGGCCGTCGCGCGCGGCACCTGGAACCCGCGGGCGCCCCGGGCCTGACACCGCGGCCGCCCGTCCCGAGACCGCGGTCCCGCCCGTACGTCCCCTGCGGCGGGCGGGACCGCGCCCTGCCCTCGCGCCGAGCGCGTCGCGCAAGCCGCACACCCGCGCCCACCGGTGGTGGGCGTCCGACCCGAGAAGAGGACCTGCCCAGTGGAGCCGACCCTCGGCCGCGTGATGGCCGACGAGATCGCGGAGCAGGCGGCGACCATCGAGGCGACCGTGCGTCGCCTGCGACCGCTCGCTGCCGAGATCCGGGCACTGGTCGGCTCGCGCCGGCGTGTGCTCCTGATCGCCCGCGGCACCTCCGCCAACGCCGCGCTGTACGGGCGGTACCTCCTGGCGCTGCGCGCCGACGTCCTGGCGACACCGGCCACCCCATCGGTGAGCACCGTCTACCAGTCCGGGCTCGACCTGTCCGACATGGTCGCCGTCGCCGTCTCGCAGTCGGGCGGGACACAGGAGATCGTCCAGGCGATGCACGACGCCGCGCGCTGCGGGGCGCGCACCGTCGCGGTGACGAACGTGGCCGACTCGCCGCTCGCGCTCGGCGCCGACCTCGCGCTCGTCACGGCCGCCGGCGCGGAGGTCGCGGTGCCCGCCACGAAGACGTACACGGCGCAGCTCGTCGCCATGGCGGTGCTCGCGCTCGCCGTCGGCAGGGGGCAGCGGCTGCTGGACCAGCTCGACGACGTCCCGGAGTCCGTCTCCCGGATGCTCGACTCGGCCGAGGCGGCCACCGCGCTCGCGGCCGAGCTGCGCGACGTCGACCGCCTGGTCGTGACCGCGCGCGGCCTCGCTCTGACGACGGCGCGTGAGCTCGCGCTCAAGCTCCAGGAGGCCTGCCACGTGGCGGCGATCGGGCTCTCCGCGGCCGATCTGCAGCACGGGCCGATCGCGATGCTCGACGCGCACACCCCGGTGCTGCTCGTCGCGTCCGGGTCGGACACCGCCGTCGCGGAGGGCATGGTGCAGACCGCGCGCCTGTGCCGCAGATCGGGCGCGGGCGTGCACGTGGTCGGCGGCGACGCCGCGCTGGCCGCACTCGCGGGCACGCGGCTGCCCGGCCCCGACCTGCCCCCCGAGCTCGCCCCGATCCCGCTGATCGTCCCGGGGCAGCTGCTCACCCTGGCGCTCGCGCGCGCCAAGGGCTTGGACCCCGACACTCCGCGCGGCCTGAACAAGGTCACCCAGACCGCCTGAGTGCGCGGTGGCGCTCAGTGGCGCGGGTCGCGACGGAGCGTCGCGGCGTCCTTCGCCGTGTCGTACGCCTGCGCGACGCCCACGGCGAGCGGGAACTCCACCGGGAAGTCGCCGAACAGCAACCGACCCGCGGCGCTCGCCGCCTCCACGACCGCGTCGGCGACCTCGTCCGCCAGCGCCGCGGGACAGTGCACGACGAGCTCGTCGTGCAGGAAGTACACGAGGTGCGGGCGGCCGACGAACGGCGGGCGAACCTCGCCCGGAGCGTCCGGCACCGTGCCCATCGCCCACAGGCGGCGGCGCAGCTCCGCGATCCAGCACAACGCCCACTCCGCGGCAGTGCCCTGCACGACGAAGTTGCGCGTGAAGCGCCCCCACGCGCGCGTCCGGGCGCGCGCCTGCGCCTGCGCACCGTCGCTCGCGTCCGGGTCGAGCGCGTCGGCCTGCGCTCGTGCCCAGGCCGCGTCCGGCCGGGGTGAGCTGCGGCCCAGCAGCGTCGAGACGACCTCGCCACGCTCACCGGCGCGCGCGGCCTCCTCGACGAGGCCCGTCGCTCGGGGGAACGCGTGCAGGAGGCGGGGCAGGACGCTCGCGGACGCACCGGTCGTGCCGCCGTACAGCGCGCCGAGCATCCCGACCTTCGCCAGCGCGCGGTCCGGCACGACGCCCGACTCGACGATCCCGGCGTACAGGTCGCGTCCGGCGCCGGCCGCCGCCATGCGCTCGTCGTGCGCCATGCCGGCCAGCACGCGCGGCTCGAGCTGGGCCGCATCCGCGACGACGAGCCGCCAGCCGGGGTCGGCGCGGACCGCGGTCCGCAGCACGCGCGGGATCTGCAGCGCGCCGCCGCCCGAGGACCCCCAGCGCCCGGTGACGACCCCGCCGACCACGTACTCGGGCCGGAAGCGGCCGTCGTGCACCCACTCGTCGAGCCACGCCCAGCCGTTCGCGCTGTGCAGCCGGGACAGTGACTTGTACTCCAGCAGCGGGGCGATCGCGGGGTGGTCGACGCCGGCGAGCTCCCACTTGCGGGTGGAGCTCACGTCCAGGCCGACGCGACGCAGCGCACGCAGGACGTGGGGGAGTGAGTCGGGGTTGAGAGCGGGCGCATCGAGCGCCGCGCGGATCGTCGCGGCGCGCCGCTCCATCTCGTGCGGTCGCCGGCCGGCCTCCGGTCGCGGGCCGAGGTGGCTGCGCAGCACCTCGTCGTGCGTCACGGGGTCCCAGGGCAGACCGGTGTGCCGCATCTCGGCGGCCGCGAGCGCACCCGCGGACTCGCCCGCGACGAGCAGACGCAGCCGTCCCGGCGTCGCGCTGCCCGTGACTGCCGCGTCCTGCGCGTGCAGCTCGGCGAGGCACGCGTCGAGGTCCGGCCCGACGTGCTCGCCGGGACGCACCGTCGGCGCCGTCGGCGCGTCGCCCCCGCCCGAGGTGTCCTCGTCGACGGCCTCGAAGAGGGTCGTGACCGGGTGTGGCGGCGTCGGTGGGCCGGCCGCGGCCTCGTCGAACGGTCCCGCGGGGCCGCGCGCCAGCGCCGACGACGAGGTGGCGGACGACGAGCGCAGGATCCTGTGCGTCAGGCGCAGGTCCAGGCACCGCTCGACGCGCACGCCGTCGGCGAGCAGCCGCGGGTACCACGCGCCCGTGTCCGCCCAGGTCCAGCGGACCGCGCGCTCGGCACCGAGCACGGCGTCCCGCACCGGTGGGTCCGGCGCCGCGACCGCGGCCACGGCACGTGACTGAGCGGCACGAGCGCCCGGACGCGCCACGACGACGATCACGTGACCAGCCTGCCGCACGCCACCGACACCCCGGTCCGTCGGGGGACCGGCGGCGGCGCTCAGGCCGCGACGCCGAGCGTGTCCAACCAGGCCTCGGCCAGCAACCCGTTGCCGGCGGGGGTCAGGTGCACGCCGTCGACCGTCCAGTGCGTCGCGGGAGCCACGACAGCGGCCTCGGCGAACAACGTGTCCGCCGGCAGGTGCACCGTGCCGTACTCGTCGGAGAGCCGCCGCACCACCTCGATGCGCGGGTCGAGGTCCTCGCGCCACGCCTCCTGCTCCGGCGTGAGCGGCAGGAGGAAGGGCTCGACGAGCACGAAGCGCACGTCCAGGCGCTCGCGGGCGGACTCGATCAGCGCGCGGTACGTCTGCTGGTACTCCTCGACGCTCGTGACCAGCCCCTGGTCGTAGCGGCGCCACGTGTCGTTGACGCCCACCAGGAGCGAGATGACCGTGGGTGCGAGCGCGAGCGCGTCAGCCTCCCAGCGACGCCGCACGAGCGCGGTGGTGTCCCCGCTGACGCCGCGGTTGAGGAACGTCAGGCCCAGCTCGGGACGACGAGCGCCGGCCAGCGCGGCGGCGATCGCCACCCACCCGTACCCCAGGCTGGAGGGGTCGGCGCGGTCGCGGCCCCAGTCGGTGAGCGAGTCACCCTGGAAGAGGATCCGGTCCCCGCGCTCGAGCAAGGTGGTCACAGCCCCCATCCCACCACAGCCCGTGTCGGGCCGACGCGCTCGGTGCGTCCCCTAGGCTGGGTGCCGCGCGCGGGCCGCCCGCGTGACGGGGTGTGGCGCAGGTTGGTAGCGCGTCCGCTTTGGGAGCGGAAGGTCGCCGGTTCGAATCCGACCACCCCGACGGCACGACGCACCGGACGCCACCAGTGGCGTCGGCGGTGCGCTGCTCGACGCGGGGTCGCACCGCTCTCGCATCGCGGCGTCGCCAGGTGCGTGCCCGGTCAGAGCTGACCGATGAGCCCGCGCCGGTGCGCGACGTCGACCGCCTCGGCGCGGCCGGAGACGTCGAGCTTGGCGAGCACGTTCGAGACGTGCACCGAGACGGTCTTGCCGGAGATGAACAGACGCCGGCCGATCTGGTTGTTCGACAACCCCTGGGCGACGAGCTCGAGCACCTCTGCCTCGCGTGACGTCAGGACGTCCGCCCCGCCGGTTCGCTGCCCCGGCAGCGCGAGGCGGCCACGGCGGGCGAGCTCCCGGATCGCGGCGACCAGCGGAGCCGCGCCCATGTCCTCGGCGTCGGCCAGGGCACGGGCCGCCTCGGCGGCGGCCTCGTCGCGCTCGCCGGCCAGCAGCAGGGCCTCCGCGAGGCGCCACCGCGACCGTGCACCCTCGTACCGGAACCCGTATCCGAACGCGTCGACGGCGGCGCGCCACAGCTCGACCGACCTCGGCGGTGACCCGAGCAGCCGCGCGTGCTCCGCGCGGCCGCGGGCGGTCCACGCCAGCCCCTCGGGGCCGACCTTGCGGCCGGGCGGCAGCGATCGCCGCGCGGTCTGCTCGATGCGCGCGGCGAACCGCTCGCCCTCGGCGATGCGTGCGGCGACGTCCCGGCCGCGCAGCCGGTCCTCCTGCGCGGCGTCGGCCAGCGCGGCCAGGGCGAGCGACGAGAGCCAGATGCCCGCGAAGAACAGCGGCAACCAGGCCCTCTCGAGGTGGCTGATGACGCGGTCGACGAGCGCCACCGCCTCGTCGTGCCGCCCGTCCCACGTGAGCGCGTCGGCGCCGCAGCCGCCCGCGATGTGCGCGATCGCGGTGTCGCGCGACCACAGCGGCTCGAGCGCCAGGCACCGCTCGGCCACGCCGCGGTCGCCGCGAGCCGTCGCGGCGTACAGCACGACGAGGTCGAGGAACCCACCGTCGTCGTCGGCGCGCACGGGCACCTCGACCGGTGACAGGTCTCCGCGCACGTAGGCGACCAGGGCCGCATACCCGCTCAGGTCGAGCCCGTGCGTGGTGTTCGTCAACCCCGTGCTGCGGGCACGCTCGACGCCCGTGGCGGCCAGCCGGGCGGCGCCGTCGAGGTCGCCCACGTCGTAGCGGGCCGCCGCCATGTTCTGCAGGATCCGCAGCTCGGTCTCGGAGTCGCCCACCTCACGGGCCGCGGCGAGCGCCTGCTCCAGAATCTCGTCCGCGCGGTCTGCGTCGTCCGACGCGACGAGCATGGCGAGCGACGTGAGGGCGTCCGACTCGGCGTCGAGTGCGCCTACGGTGCGCGCGACGTTGATCGCCTCCTGCACCACGTCGAAGGCCTCGACGTCGCGATCCAGCCAGACGAGCGAGCGCGCGTGCGTCGCGAGCACCCATGCGCGGTCGGCGCACGGCGTCGACCCGAGCTCCTCGAGTGCGACGCCGGTCTCGTGCAGAGCCTGCTTCGTGCGGTCGAGCGCCTGCAGGTGCCGCGCCAGGCGCGCGCGCAACCGGGGCCGCTCGGCGTCCGTCGCGGCTTCGACCGCCGAGCGGGCGAGCTGGACCGCGCGGTCGCGCCG
>JAEYUL010000023.1 GCA_023432565.1 Actinomycetes bacterium
CCACGGGCTCGTGCCCGGCTCGGCGGACGTCGCCGCGCACGCCGCGCAGCAGTGCCGCGAGCTCGGCCTGAACCCGGTGCTCGTCGTCCCCGTGCGCGTGCGCGGGACGGGCGGGCCCGAGGCCGCCGCGCGGGACGCGAGGTACGCGGCGCTCGAGGAGGTGGCCGACCGCACGGGTGCGGACGCCGTGCTGCTCGGCCACACCCTCGACGACCAGGCCGAGACCGTGCTGCTCGGGCTCGCGCGCGGCTCGGGCGGACGGTCGCTCGCCGGCATGGCGCCCGTGCGCGGTCGGCTGCGTCGGCCGCTGCTCGAGCTCCGCCGGGCCGACACCCAGGCCGTGTGCGACGCGCTCGGCCTCGAGCCGTGGCACGACCCGACGAACGCCGGCCAACCCGGCGACCCGCTGCGCAGCCGCGTGCGCGCGCACGTGCTGCCCGTGCTCGAGCGTGAGCTCGGGCCGGGGGTCGCGCAGGCGCTGGCGCGCACCGCGGCGCAGCTGCGCGAGGACGCCGCCGTCCTCGAGAGCGCCGCCCGGGCGCTGCTGTCCCTGGCCGTCGCGACGGCGCACGGCCGGCCGGCACCGGGCGAGGAGCAGGCGGGGCAGGTCGACGAGGGTCGGGCCTCCCGAGACGCGGGTGAGGCGGTGCTGGACGTGGGGGTGCTGGCGCAGGCCGAGGCCGCCGTGCGGCGGCGGGCCGTGCGCGCGGCGCTCGTCGCGGCGGGCGCCCCCGAGGGTTCGGTGCACCGCGTGCACGTGCTCGCGGTCGACGCGCTGCTGACCGACTGGCACGGCCAGGGACCGGTGCACCTGCCGGGGAAGGTGGTGGCACGCCGTGCCTGTGGCACGCTTGTCGTCGGGCCCCAGAGCCCACCGACGCCGCCCCGGACGACCCGTCCGGCGGACCAGCACCGCACGTGACAGGAGCAGCAGTGGACCCTGCGGACATGGGAGCCGACCTCGAGAAGGTCCTGCTCACGCAAGAGCAGCTCCACAGCAGGCTCGACGAGATCGCCGCGAAGATCGACGCCGACTACGCGGACAAGGACCTCCTGCTCGTCGGGGTACTCAAGGGCGCCGTGATGGTCATGGCGGATCTCGCACGTCGGCTGCACTCGCCGGTGCAGATGGACTGGATGGCGGTCTCGTCGTACGGCTCGGGCACCAAGTCGTCCGGCGTCGTGCGGATCCTCAAGGACCTCGACACCGACCTGATCGGTCGTCACGTCCTGATCGTCGAGGACATCATCGACTCGGGCCTGACGCTGTCGTGGCTCGTGTCCAACCTGCGCAGCCGCGGCCCGGCGAGCGTCGAGATCGCCACGATGCTGCGCAAGCCCGACGCGGCCAAGGTCGACGTCGACGTCCGGTACGTCGGCTTCGACATCCCCTCGGAGTTCGTCGTCGGCTACGGGCTGGACTACGCCGAGAAGTACCGCAACCTGCCGTTCGTCGGCACGCTCGCACCGCACGTGTACGGGGCCTGACCGCCGCGACGCCGCCGCGCACGCGACCGCCGTCGGCCTGTGCCCTGCGCGAACAGCGCCCGGGAACGCCAGGTGGAACGTGTACGTTCGACCGATCAGCCCGCTCGAGCAGGAGGATGAGGGGCCGAGCCCCGAACGCCTATGAACGTCAAGCGCCTCGCCCGCGGTCCGTTGCTGTGGATCGTGCTGGCCGTCGTGCTGCTCTGGATCGGCGTGAGCACGCTGGCCCAGCCCAGCGTCAAGTCGATCGACACGTCCGACGGACTCGCGCTGCTCGCGGGTGACACCGTCGAGTCCGCGAAGATCACCGACGGCGTGCAGCGCGTGCAGCTCACCCTCGACAAGAACTTCGTCAAGGGCGACAAGGACTTCGGCAAGCGCGTGCAGTTCCAGTACGTCGCGCCGCAGGGCGAGACGGTCGTGGACGCGGTGCAGTCGGCCGACCTGCCGGACGGCTACACCTCGGAGAACCCGCAGACCTCCTGGTGGAGCAGCCTGCTGTCGCTCGTGCTGCCGTTCGTCATCATCCTGGGCATCTTCTGGTTCCTCATGGCCAACATGCAGGGCGGCGGCTCGCGGGTCATGAGCTTCGGCAAGTCCCGCGCGAAGCTGGTCTCGAAGGAGTCCCCGCAGGTCACCTTCGCGGACGTGGCGGGCGTCGACGAGGCCGTCGAGGAGCTCACGGAGATCAAGGAGTTCCTGTCCGAGCCGGCCAAGTTCCAGGCCGTCGGCGCCAAGATCCCCAAGGGCGTCCTGCTGTACGGCCCGCCCGGCACCGGCAAGACGCTGCTGGCCCGCGCCGTCGCGGGCGAGGCGGGCGTGCCGTTCTACTCGATCTCCGGCTCGGACTTCGTCGAGATGTTCGTCGGCGTGGGCGCCAGCCGCGTGCGCGACCTGTTCCAGCAGGCCAAGGAGAACAGCCCCGCGATCATCTTCGTCGACGAGATCGACGCGGTCGGCCGGCACCGTGGCGCGGGCCTGGGTGGCGGGCACGACGAGCGCGAGCAGACGCTCAACCAGATGCTCGTCGAGATGGACGGCTTCGACGTCAAGACGAACGTCATCCTCATCGCGGCGACGAACCGCCCCGACATCCTCGACCCCGCGCTGCTGCGTCCGGGCCGCTTCGACCGCCAGGTCGCCGTCGAGCCGCCGGACCTCAAGGGCCGCGAGCGGATCCTGCAGGTCCACGCGCAGGGCAAGCCGATGGCGCCCGCGGTGGACCTCACGGCGGTCGCTCGCCGGACGCCCGGCTTCACGGGCGCGGACCTGGCGAACGTGCTCAACGAGGCCGCGCTGCTCACGGCGCGCAAGAACGCGCAGATGATCGACGACCACGCGCTCGACGAGGCCATCGACCGCGTCGTCGCCGGCCCGCAGAAGCGCACGCGCGTCATGAACGTCAAGGAGCAGAAGCTCACCGCGTACCACGAGGGGGGGCACGCCCTCGTCGCCGCGGCGCTGCGCTACACCGACCCCGTCACGAAGGTGACGATCCTGCCGCGCGGGCGCGCGCTCGGCTACACGATGGTCATGCCGGTCGAGGACAAGTACTCGATCACGCGCAACGAGCTGCTCGACCAGCTCGCGTACGCCATGGGTGGCCGGGTCGCCGAGGAGCTCGTGTTCCACGACCCGACGACGGGCGCGGGCAACGACATCGAGAAGGCCACGGCCACCGCGCGCCGCATGGTGACGCAGTTCGGCATGAGCAGCTCGATCGGGGCGATCCGGCTCGGCCAGGACTCCGGCGAGGTGTTCCTCGGCCGCGACATGGGTCACCAGCGCGACTACTCCGAGGAGGTCGCCGCACGGATCGACGCGGAGGTCCGCGGTCTCATCGAACGCGCGCACGACGAGGCGTGGGAGATCCTCGTCGAGTACCGCGACGTCCTGGACGCGCTCGTGCTCGAGCTCCTGGAGAAGGAGACGCTGAACGCCAAGCAGCTCGAGGAGATCTTCGCCCCGGTCGTCAAGCGTCCCCCGCGGCAGGTGTGGCTCTCCAGCGAGCAGCGCGCCGTCTCCGACCGGCCTCCGATCCAGACCCCGGCCGAGGCCGCCGCGCAGAACGGCCACGCCGTCGTGCCCGAGGACGAGGCCGTCGCGGCCAACCCCGAGCGCCCGCCGGTCGAGGTCGTGGAGCTGCCGCCGACGCAGTCGCCCGAGGTGAACTGATGGTCGACCCGATCGCGGCACCGACGGGTCCCATCGGTGAGTACGACGAGGCCCGCGCGACCGCGGCGATCCGCGAGTTCCTGATCGCGGTCGGCGAGGACCCGGACCGCGAGGGCCTCCTGGACACGCCGGCGCGCGTCGCGCGCGCCTACCGAGAGATCTTCGCGGGGCTGCGCATGTCCCCGGCGGACGTCCTGACGACGACCTTCGACCTGGGGCACGAGGAGATGGTCCTGGTCAAGGACATCGAGGTGTACTCCACGTGCGAGCACCACCTCGTGCCGTTCCACGGCGTGGCCCACGTCGGCTACATCCCCAGCGAGGACGGCCGCATCACCGGGCTGTCGAAGCTGGCGCGGCTGGTCGACGTGTTCGCCCGCCGCCCCCAGGTGCAGGAGCGGCTCACGTCCCAGGTGGCCGACGCGCTCGTCGAGCAGCTGAAGCCGCGCGGTGTGATCGTCGTGATCGAGTGCGAGCACCTGTGCATGTCCATGCGAGGGGTGCGCAAGCCCGGCTCCCGCACCGTCACCTCCGCGGTGCGCGGCCAGATGCGCAGCACCGCCACGCGGGCCGAGGCCATGAGCCTGATCCGGGCCCGCTGAGAACGAGGAGCACGTCGTGAGCGTCCGCCGGACCGTGGCCCGAGCGTTCTGGAAGGTCAGCCGTTGGCGCCTGATCACCGAGCGTCGGCCCCGTGACGGCGCGGGGATCGTCATCGGTGCCCCGCACACGTCGAACTGGGACTTCGTCCTCATGCTCGGGATCGCGTGGGAGCAGGAGCTGCGATTCCGGTGGCTCGGCAAGCACACCCTCTTCCGCGGGCTCGCGGGCCCGGTCATGCGCGGCCTCGGCGGCATCCCCGTCGATCGTCGCAACCCCGCCGGACTCGTCGACGAGCTGGTGTCCCGCGCGCGCAGCGGTGAGCCGTTCTACCTCGTCGTCACGCCCGAAGGGTCGCGCACGGGGTCCGGCTGGAAGTCGGGCTTCTACCGCATCGCCCGTGAGACGGGCTGGCCGGTGACGCTCGGGTACGTCGACCGGACGACCATGACCACCGGCCTGGGTCCGACGATCGAGCTGACCGGCGACGTGCGTGCGGACATGGACGTCATCCGGGCGTTCTACGCCGACAAGGCGGGCCTGCACCCGCAGCGCCGCACCGAGCCGCGCCTGGCGGCCGAGACCCAGCCCGAGACGGAGCACGAGGCGGGCCCGTCCGCCGATCACCCCCAGGAGAGCACCCGATGAGGTTCATGCGCTCTCGGACGATGCTGGTGACGATCTCGGTCGTCGCCGTGGTGGCGATCGTGGCCACCCTCGGCATCGGCCTGCTCGTCTAGTACCCCAGAGCCCCAGAGCCCCAGGGCCCTGGGGCGCGTGACGCCGCCTCGATCCGGTGCGCGGATCAGGCGCCCTCGGTGGTGCCCTCGTACAACCCGATGTGGTTGCCGTCGGGGTCCTGCAGCACCGCCCACCAGCTCGTCTCGGAGATCGGCGACTTGGGCATCACGACGACCGCACCCAGCTCGGTGGCCTGGGCGAGGGTCTCGTCGATCGAGTCGACCTCGACGTAGCTGCGCGGCTGGGTGAAGCCCTCGCTGCGCGGGGCGAGCCCGCCGCCGCTGATCTTGTTGGGCGCCTGCCACATGGGGTAGCCCTCGAAACCGGGCAGCTCGGCGATCTGCCAGCCGAACAGGGTGCCGTAGAACCGGGTGGCAGCCGCGTTGTCCGCCACCGGGATGTCGATGTGGGTGATGTCTCCGTGGGGCATCGCACTCTCCGTCCTCGTCGAGCCGTACGACCGCACACCGGTCGAATCGGACGTCCAGCACAGTACGACCACCCTCCGACAGCGTGCACGCGTGCCTGGTCGCCCGGACCGTCCCGGCCCGTGTGCCTGCACGGCAGGCTCATCCCACCGGCGTGGTCCCGGTGCGCGTGCGTGCGCATAGGCTCTGCGCGTGAGGTTCGACGGACCGGCAGGCCTGCCCGACGCGCTGCGCCGCGCAGGCCGCACGCTCGTCATGGGCGTGGTCAACGTGACACCGGACTCGTTCTCGGACGGGGGCCGGTGGTTCACGCCGGCCGCCGCCGTGGCGCACGGGCTCATGCTGCTCGAGCAGGGCGCGGACCTGCTCGACGTGGGCGGGGAGTCCACACGGCCCGGCGCGCGCCGCGTGCCGGTCGACGAGGAGCGTGACCGTGTCCTGCCGGTCGTCGCGGAGCTGGCCCGACGAGGCGCGGTCGTGAGCGTCGACACGACGCGCGCGCAGGTGGCACGGGCCGCGCTCGACGCCGGCGCGCTCGTCGTCAACGACGTCTCCGGGGGCCTGGCCGACGACGCGATGTACGACGTCGTCGCGCGCAGCGGCGCGGTGTACGTCGCGATGCACTGGCGTGGGCACGCGGACGTGATGGACGACCTCGACGAGTACGACGACGTCGTGACCGACGTGCGCCGTGAGCTCGCGCAACGGGTCGCGGCGCTGCGGGCCGCGGGCGTGCGCGACGAGCAGGTCGTGCTCGACCCCGGGCTGGGCTTCGCCAAGCCGGGTGCGAGCAACTGGCCCCTGCTGTCCCGGCTGCCCGAGCTCGTCGCGGACGGGTTCCCGGTGCTCGTCGGGGCGAGCCGCAAGCGGTTCCTCGGGCACCTGCTCGCCGGGCCCGACGGCTCGCCCGCCCCGCCGCTGCGTCGCGACGCCGCGACCGCGGCGGTCAGCGCGCTCGCCGCCGCCGCGGGCGCGTGGTGCGTCCGGGTGCACGAGGTCGCGGCGTCCGCGGACGCCGTACGTGTGGCCGCCGCGTGGCAAGGTGGCAGCCGCGAGCACGCGTCGGCCGGCACCGCCGGACGACAGCCGCCTGGACCGCAGTCCAGCGAACGACAGGAGTACGCGTGAGCGACGTGACCGACGCCCAGGGTCACCGCCTGGACCAGATCCGCCTCGTCGGCGTCAGCGCGACGGGCTACCACGGCGTGTTCGAGCACGAGCGCCGCGAGGGTCAGACGTTCGTCGTGGACGTCGTGGTCCACCTGGACACGCGCCGTGCGGCGGCACGCGACGACCTCGCGCACACGCTCGACTACGGGACGTTGGCCCAGCAGGTGGTCGCGGTGATCGAGGGACCGCCCGCGGACCTCGTCGAGACCGTCGCGGAGAAGGTCGCGGCCACCGTGCTCGCGGACGGTGCGGTCTCGGCCGTCGACGTGTCCGTGCACAAGCCGCAGGCGCCGATCCCCGTGCCGTTCGGGGACGTCGTCGTGACGATCCGCCGCGACCGCACGAAGCTGCCCGCGGCCGAGCCGTACCGGCCCGAGCCCGCGGCGCACACCTCCGCGCCGACGCCCGCCGCGCCGCCGCGCACCGCCGCGCTGCCGATCGGCGCGGCCGTCGAC
>JAEYUL010000044.1 GCA_023432565.1 Actinomycetes bacterium
GGCACGTTCGAGCTGACCGGCATCGCGCCGGCGCCGCGCGGGCTGCCGCAGATCGAGGTCACGTTCGACATCGACGCGAACGGCATCGTGCACGTGTCCGCCAAGGACCGCGGCACGGGCAAGGAGCAGTCGATGACGATCACCGGCGGTTCGGCCCTCCCGAAGGAGGACATCGAGCGCATGGTGCGTGAGGCCGAGGAGCACGCCGCGGAGGACAAGAAGCGCCGCGAGGAGGCCGAGGCCCGCAACTCCGCCGAGCAGCTCGTGTACTCCACGGAGAAGCTGCTCGCGGACAACGCGGACAAGCTGCCCGAGGACGTCAAGACCGAGGTCCAGGGCAAGGTCGACGACCTCAAGAAGTCCCTCGAGGGCACGGACGCCGACGACGTGAAGGCCAAGACGGCCGCGCTGTCGACCGCCGCGCAGAAGATCGGTGAGGCGATCTACAGCCAGGCGCAGACCGAGGCCCCGGCCGCCGACGCGACCCCGTCCGACGACGATGTCGTCGACGCGGAGATCGTCGACGAGGAGGACGACAAGAAGTGACGGACCAGCCGACGACCCCCGGGCCCGAGCAGGGCCCGGGGGGCGGTTCCGACGAGGAGACGCCCCGCTTCACGGACAAGCGCCGCATCGACCCGGAGACGGGCGAGGTGCGTCAGCCGACGCCCGAGGAGGCCGTGGTCGCCGAGGCGGAGGCCGCGGCGGCTGCCGGGGCGCAGGACGTCCCGGACGCCCAGAAGCTCGCCGACGAGCGGCTCGAGGAGTTGCAGCGCGCCAACGCGGCGTACTACAACCTCGAGCAGCAGTACTCCGCGTACGTGAAGCGCTCGAAGGCTGACGCCCTCGCGGCGCACGAGCGCGGCGTGGCCGCGGTGGCCGAGGCGCTCATCCCGGTGCTCGACGACATCGAGCTGGCCCGCCAGCACGGTGACCTCGCCGAGGGTCCGTTCGCGTCGATCGCCGAGAAGCTCGAGACGACGCTCGGCCGGTTCGGGGTCGAGCGCTACGGGGCCGCGGGCGACGAGTTCGACCCCGCGATCCACGAGGCGCTCATGCACTCCCACTCGGCCGAGGTGACCACCTCGACCGTCCAGATGGTGCTGCAGCCGGGCTACCGCACGAAGGACCGCATCCTGCGGGCCACGCGCGTCGCGGTCGTGGACCCGGAGGCGTGACCGGCACGAGGGCGGGCGAGAGCACGACGAGCACGAGCACGACGACGACGAGGACGGGCGCGAGGACGAGGAAGGAGGCGCCGTGACCGGGCAGGACTGGCTCGAGAAGGACTTCTACGCGGTTCTCGGCGTCCCCAAGGACGCCGACGCGACCGCGATCAAGAAGGCGTACCGCAAGCTGGCGCGTGAGAAGCACCCGGACCACAACCCGGGGGACGCCAAGGCCGAGTCGGAGTTCAAGGACATCGGCGAGGCGTACTCGGTGCTCTCGGACCCTGAGCAGCGCCAGCAGTACGACCAGATCCGGGCGATGACCGGCGGTGCGCGGTTCACCTCGGGCGGCCGGGGGGCCGGTGGCTTCGAGGACATCCTCGGGGGCATGTTCGGCGCCGGTGCCCAGGGAGGCACGCGCGTCCGGTACTCCACGGGCGGCGGCGGTGGCTTCGAGGACATCCTCGGCGGGATGTTCGGCGGCGGGTTCCAGCGCGGCCCCCAGCCGGGTGTGGACCTGGCCGCAGCCGTCGAGCTGCCGTTCCGGCAGGCCGTCGAGGGGTCGACCGTCTCGCTGCAGGTCGAGAACCGCACGGTCAACGCGCGGATCCCGGCCGGTGTGCGCGACGGGCAGAAGATCCGCCTGCGCGGCAAGGGCCGTCCGGGCGAGCCGGGCGCCCCGGCGGGCGACCTCGTCGTCACCGTGCACGTCAAGCCGCACCCGGTGTTCTCGCTCGACGGGCGCAACCTCAAGATCACGGTCCCGATCGCGTTCGACGAGGCGGCGCTCGGCGCCACGATCGAGGTGCCCACGCTGAACGGCGACACCGTGCGGGTCAAGATCCCCGCCGGGACGCCGTCGGGCCGCACGCTGCGGGTCAAGGGCCGCGGCGTGCCGGGCAAGGACGCGAAGTCCGCCGGTGACCTCATGGTCACGGTGCAGGTCGTCGTGCCGCAGCGGTTGTCCGACGCCGCGCGCGAGGCCGTGCAGGCGTTCGGGATCGCGACGAGCGGTGAGGACGTGCGGGCCGACCTCATGGCGCAGGCCCGCACGTGACCAGCCACCCCACCCCCGCCGAGCGCGGTAGCACCGCCCCGACCGCGGCTCCTGGAGGACCGCGTTCGGGGCGGATCCACCGCGCTCGCGGGCGGGGGGCCGGGGTCGTGGGAGGTGCTCAGGTGTGATGAACGAGGACACACCGATGTTCGTCATCTCGCGGGCGGCCGAGCTCGCGGGCATGCACCCGCAGACCCTGCGCCAGTACGACCGGCTCGGGATCGTCTCGCCCACGCGCACCTCGGGGCGGGGCCGGCGCTACACGTTGCGCGACGTCGCGACGCTCCGGGTCGTGCAACGGCTCTCGCAGGACGAGGGCATCAACCTCGCCGGGATCAAGCGGATCCTCGAGCTGCAGATGCAGGTCGAGCGGCTCGAGCGCCAGGTGGACCACCTGCGCTCGCTCGTCGAGCCGGGTCGGCGCGTCTTCACGGCAGACCCGCGCGGTGACGTGGTCGCGACGCGCCGGGCCCCGCGCGCACCGCGCGTCGCCCAGCCCCCGCGGGCCATCACCGCCTCGGCCTCGTCGGTCGTCCTGTGGCGCCCGGCGTCCGAGGACGACTGACCCTGCACCCACGTCGGCACCGAGGCGCGGCAGGATGCTGGGCGTGAGCACCGCGCTGGGCATCGACGTCGGGACGACGCACACCAAGGTCGCGCTCGTCGACGTCGAGACGCCACGCACGCTCGCGGTCGCGTCCGCGCCCACCCCGGCGCCGGCCGACCTGCTGCGCGTCGTCGCGGACCTCACGCGGCGCGTGCTGGCAGCGGCGCCGGACGCACCTGTCCCGGCAGCGGTCGGGGTCGCGTCGATGGCGGAGACAGGCGTGCCGGTCGGCCCCGACGACGAGCCGCGCGGCGAGTGGCTGCGCTGGGACGCCCGCCGCTCGGGGCGGCAGGCCGACGAGCTCGCCGCACGGCTCGGGCGCGCGGAGCTGTTCGCGGCGACCGGGGTGCGACCGTCCGCCAAGGTCCCGCTCGCGACGTGGGCGTGGCTGCGCGACGAGCACGCGGACGGGCCCGGAGGCGGCGCGGGCGGGCCCCTGCACGGCGACGGCCGGTGGGCCGGGGCGGCGGACCTCGTCGTGCTGGGTCTGACGGGACGGCTCGTCACCGATCACACGCTCGCGGGCCGCACCATGGCGTACCGGCTCGGCGGCGCCCTCCCGGCGGGCCTGCCGGCGGCCTTCGACTCCGAGCTGCTCGCCGAGGTCGGGCTCGCGCCGCACCACGTGCCACAGGTGCTGCCCCCGGGGCAGGCGGTCCCGTTGCGCCCCGGCCCGCTCACCGACGTGGGGCTGCTCGCGGGCACGCCCGTGACCGTCGCGGGGCACGACCACGCGGTCGGGGCGTTCGCGGCGGGCGTGCGCGACCCCGGGGACGTCGCGGACTCCGTCGGGACCGCCGAGGTCGTGTGCACCGTCCTGGCGACCGACCCCGCGCCGGGACCCGTCGCGGCGGCGGGGATGAGCCTCGTGCGCACGGTCCGCGGCGACCGTCCGGCGCTCGTCGCCGGATCGTCGAGCGCCGGTGGCGCGGTGGCGGCGTGGCTCGCGCGCGTGGCGCCGGACGACGAGCGCGCCGCGGTCCTCGAG
>JAEYUL010000061.1 GCA_023432565.1 Actinomycetes bacterium
GCACGACGCCGTCGCGCCCGCGACACCGCCCCGGGAGCCCGCCGCAGCCCGCGTGCCCACGGGCGTGATCCCCAGCCCCCGCGCGGCCGAACCGACCGCCGCCGAGGACGCAGGCGCGCTGCGCGGCGCCGCGGACTCCTCGATCCGGGTCGACGTCGAGCTCCTCGACCAGCTCATGCGCCAGGTCGGCGAGCTGGTCCTGGCACGCAACCGGATCAGCCGGCTCGCGTCGGCGGCGCAGGACGTCGACCTGACCCGCTCCGCGCAGCAGCTCAACCTCATCGCCTCGGAGCTGCAGGAGGGTGTCATGCGCACCCGCATGCAGCCCATCGAGCACGTGTGGTCGAAGATGCCGCGCGTCGTGCGCGACCTCGCCGCGGCGTGCGGGCGCGAGGTGCGCCTCGAGCTGGTCGGCGGCGACACCGAGCTCGACCGCAGCCTCCTCGAGGCGGTCAAGGACCCGCTGACGCACCTCGTGCGCAACGCCGTGGACCACGGCATCGAACCGCGTGACGCCCGGCTCGCGGCCGGCAAGCCCGCCCAGGGCCTGCTCGAGCTGCGGGCGTCGCACGCGGGCGGGCAGGTCGCGGTGGAGGTGCGCGACGACGGCCGGGGCATCGACCCCGAGGTCGTGGCCGCCAAGGCCGTCGCCAAGGGTCTGCGCACGCCCGAGCAGGTCGCGGCGATGAGCCCGAACGAGCTGCTGCAGCTGCTGTTCCTGCCGGGGTTCTCGACCGCCGACACGGTCACGAACGTCTCCGGGCGCGGCGTCGGCATGGACGTCGTGCGCACGCGCATCGAGGCGATCGGTGGCGCGGTCGACGTCGAGTCGGTCGTGGGAGCCGGGACCGTGTGGCGGCTGCGGATCCCGCTGACGCTCGCGATCATGCCGTCGCTGTCCGTCGAGTGCGCCGGGGACCTGTACGCGCTGCCGCAGGTGCACGTGGTCGAGCTCGTCGCGCTCGACACGCAGCGGCCGGACTGCGGCATCGAGTACGTGCACGCCGCGCCCGTGTACCGGCTGCGCGGCGAGCTGCTGCCGCTGGTCTCGCTCGCCGGGGTGCTCGACGTCGAGACGCCGGAGCAGCGCCCGGCGGTGATCGCGGTCGTGCAGGCCGACCAGCAGCGGTTCGGTCTGCTCGTCGACCGCGTGCTGACCACCGAGGAGATCGTCGTGACGCCGCTCGCGGCGCGCCTCAAGGCGATCGGCGTCTACTCCGGCGCCACGGTGCTCGGCGACGGACGGGTGGCGCTCATCCTCGACGTCCAGGCGATCGCGCGCCGTGCGATCACGCGCGACAGCGAGCTGTCGGCCGGCACCGGTCAGGACACGGGCACCGCGCGGGCCGAGGTCGAGCAGGTGCTCGTCGCGGGCATCGGCGGGGGCCGTCGCGTCGCGATGCCGCTCGCGTCGGTCGCACGGCTCGAGCACGTCCGTGCCGAGCAGGTCGAGCTCGTCGGCGGCCGCGAGGTGGTGCAGTACCGCGGCACGATCCTGCCGCTCGCGCGGCTCGACCGGCTGCTCGGCACGTACGCGCGCGAGTCCGACGAGCTGCTGCTCGTCGTCTACACGCGCGGCAGCCGGTCCGTGGGTCTCGTCGTCGAGGAGATCGTCGACATCGTCGAGGACGAGGTCGCGAAGCACTCGAGCATCGACGACCAGGGGCTGACCGGCTCGACCGTCCTGGGCGAGCGCGTCACCGAGCTGCTGGACGTGCGCGCCGCGGTCCTCGCGGCCGACCGCGCGTTCTACGACGACCCCGCGCCGGACGACGTGCTCGCCGGCTTCGACGAGCTCGTGGGAGCAGCGCGATGAGCCGCTACGTGACGTTCACGGTCGAGCAGGGCCTGTACGGCGTGGACGTGCAGCGCGTGCAGGAGGCGCTGCGCGCGCACGCCCGCACGCGCGTGCCGCTCGCGCCCGAGGGCGTGGCCGGGCTGGTCAACCTGCGCGGGCAGGTCGTGCTCACGGTCGACCTGCGGCCTCGGCTGGGGCTGCCCCCGGTGGGCGACGAGGTGCAGCAGATGATGGTCGTGGTCCAGGTGGGCGGCGAGACCGTCAGCCTCCTGGTCGACCAGGTCGGTGACGTCGTCGACGTCCCGCCGGAGCGCATCGAGCCCGCCCCCGACACGCTCGACCCCACGATCCGCCCGCTCATCCAGGCGGCCTGCACGCTCGACGAGCGGCTGCTCCTCGTCCTGGACGTCGACGAGGCGGCGGCAGCGTGAGGCGCCCGTCCCGACCGCCGCGTCGACCCGACCGCCCGCACGACGCCACCCGCGACACCCCCGAGGAGGCCCCGATGAGCACCACCCCTGCCGCGCCGGCGCACGGCAGACGCGCACGCTGGTTCACCGACCGCGGGCTGCAGACGAAGATCTTCTCGGTCTTCCTGCTCCTGGTCGTCGTCGCGGTCGCGTGCGGCTGGTACGCCCTGGCGGCGCTCCGGCAGTCGAGCGACGACCTGCGCACCGTCGCGGGGCTGCAGGCCGACGTCTCCGACGCGCTGGGGCTCGTGCACCGCACGGAGCTCGAGGGCCGCATGATCATCGCCCAGATGGCGGCGTCCGAGAAGCAGTCGGACAAGGACACGTGGACGGTGCGGCTCACCGCCAACGACAACTCCATGGCGGCGCAGATCGAGTCCCTGACGACGTCGGTGGCGGGCTCCTCCGAGAACTGGCAGGCCTTCGTCGAGGACTACGCGGCCTTCGTCGAGGTGCGTGACGCCCAGCTCATCCCGGCCGCGAAGGGTGAGGACGTCGCCCGGTACGCCCAGGTCCGCGACGGCGTCGCGCAGCCGCTCGTCGACGCGTACGCGGCGGACCTGCAGGCGACCGCCGAGGGCATCACGGCCTACGTCGCGGGAGTCGCGGACAAGGCGGGCGAACGCACCGTGCTCGCCCGGACGGTCCTCATCAGCGCGCTCGCGCTCGCGCTGGTCGTCGCGCTGGGCATCGGGTGGGCGGTCGTGCGCGGCATCCGCGGCTCGCTGCGCCGCGTCCAGGACGCGCTCGAGGCCATGGCTCACGGCGACTTCACGCTCTCCGCCGACGTCGACGGCCAGGACGAGGTCGCCCGCATGGGACAGGCCCTGACCGTCGCGCAGGCCTCGGTGCGTGAGGCGCTCGCGGGCGTGGTCGAGACGGCGCAGACGGTCGCGGCAGCGACCGAGCAGCTGGCGGCGGCCTCGCAGCAGGTGGGTGCGACGTCGGAGGAGACCTCGGCGCAGGCGGGTGTGGTCGCGGCGGCGGCCGAGCAGGTCTCGCGCAACGTGCAGGCGGTCGCGGCGGGTGCCG
>JAEYUL010000164.1 GCA_023432565.1 Actinomycetes bacterium
GGGCACCACCAGGTGCCCGCCGCGCGACGGCGTGTCGCGGGTCAGTCGACGGGGAACAGCGTCAGGGTCAGCGTCCCGGCGTAGGTCCCCGGCGCGGTGTCGACCGGCACCTCGAGCGCGAGGTCCGCACCCAGGGTCGCCGAGCCGAACCGCCCCTGCGGCGTGGCGGAGGCCAGCCGGCCCGGGAGCACGAGCCCTTGCCCGCCGCTCAGGGCGGTGGCCCGCACCGCGCCCGCGGCGAGGCCCGGGCGTGGCGTCTGCACCCGCGGGGTCCAGCCGAGGTGCTCAGCACCGAACGCCCGGGTGTCGGAGGTGAAGGTGTACGCCTGACCGGCCACCGCCCACCCGGTCGCACCCGCCTGGGACACCGGGCGCGAGTCGGTCACGGTCACGGCGGGCAGCGTGCCCCGGAACCGCAACCGGTCCCCCGCGTTCGTCGCCGGCGTGAGCGTGACACCCTCGTGGTCGGCCACCGACAGTGCGAGGACCCCGTCTGCCTGCTCGGGCACGACCGCCCGCAGCTCGATGCCCTCGGGCGGCTCCGTGCGGAACAGCCGCGGGACGAAGTCGATGAGGTTCGTCTGCCACGTGTCGAAGCCGTGCGGTCCGGGCGTCACCCCCGCGAACTCGTACCGCACCCCCTTGTCCGCGAGCAGGTCCATGGTGTCGATGACCGACTGGTACGCGAAGTCGGAGACGTCACCGGTGTAGATCCGGGCCAGACGCGTGTGCTCGTTGACGGCGTCCGCCTCGAACTGCGGCGCGCCGAAGAACAGGCCGCCCGAGAACGCTCCGATCCAGCCGAACTGGCCCGGCCGGGTCAGCCACGTCTCGAGCGTGCGCAGCGCGCCGAGTGACAGGCCTGCCAGCGCCTGGTGGTCGGAGTCGGACGCGATGTTGTAGGCCTCGCGCGCGGCGGGGGCCAGGTTCTCCAGCAGCTCCGCAGGGAAGTCGCTCACGTTGCCGTTGCCCATGACGACGACCATCGGGACCATCGCACCGTCCAGCGAGTGGTGGTCGAGGATCTGCACGGCACGGCCGACCTCGACCCAGTCGCCCCAGCTCTGCCCTCCGCCGTGGTTGAGGTAGAGGACCGGGTACGGCTCCGCGCGGTCCTCGTCATAGCCGGGCGGGGTCCAGACGTACGCCGAGCGCTCCTCGTTCGCCACCGCGCTGTCGTACGTGAGCACCGAGAGGTCCCCACCGGTGCCCTCGGGGACGTCGCTGAGCATCCGGTCGGTCTTGCCGGGGACGAACAGCGGGCTCACCCCGGTGAGCGTGTTCACCGTGTCCGCGGGGTCCTTCTCGTCGATACCGTCGACCACGTACCGGTAGTAGTAGAAGCCGTCGAGCGGGCCCATCGAGACGCGCCACCGCGCACCGACCTTCGTCATGGGGACGCGGAACCACGCCCCGTTCGGTGCCCAGTTGGCCCAGACCGTGACGTCCTTGGCGTCGGCCCACTGCGTGCCCGTCTCGAACGTCACGATGCCGTGGTCCCCCACGTGCGGCGTGGTGATCGAGCCTGGAGCCGGTGCGACGTACGGCTCGTCGAGCGGCAGGTGACCGGGGCGCGGACCGTCTCCCGGGTCGTCCTGGAACACGCGCGACGCGAAGTCGCGCACGCCCGAGCGCCACGTGTCCCACGTGCCGCCCTGCGCGGGGTCGACGCCGTCGAAGTCGTGCTCGACACCGGCGCGCTCGAACGTCCTGAGCACCGCCTCGGTGCGGTTGTACGCCGGGTCCAGCACGTTGCCGACGTAGACCCGCAGCAGGTCAGTTCCCTCGTTGATCTCCCGCGCGGTGCTGGCGCTGATGGTGCCGTTCAGCCGGCCCGAGAACGACCCGACCGACCCGAACGTCCCCGGGTCGCTGCGCAGCACCGTGAGCGCCTGCTGACCACCGGCCCCGATGCCGGCGACGGCCTGGCCGGCCCCGTCCCCGGCCACGTGGAACGACTCACGCGTCGCCTCGACGACGCCGTCGAGCAGCTCGCTGCGGGGGTCGCTGCCACCGACCTGGGCCATGACGACGACCATCGGCTCGAGCCGACCTTCGGCCGCGAGGTTGTCGAGGACCTGCGGGACCCGGCCGAGCTCGGACCACTCCCGGAACGACTGGTCACGGTCGGCGAGGAGGTAGAGCACCGGGTAGGGCTCGACGCGGTCCTCGTCGTAGCCGGGAGGCGTCCAGACGAGCGCGGTCGTCTCGTCGTCGGTGACCGGGCTGTCGTACGCGAGCTCCTCGACGGACCCGCCCGACGGCAGGTCCGCCATCCACTGCACCGACGGGCCGGGGACGAAGAGCGTGCTCCAGGTGGGGTGCGACGTCACGGCGACGGGCGTGCCCGGGGCCCGGAACGAGTGCTTGGTCCGGTCCGCCTCCGTGGCCGTGTACTGGTAGTAGTACAGGCCCGGCGCGAGCGGTCCGACGGTCGCCTGGTAGCTCGCGCCGCTCGGGTCCATCGCCAGGTCGGACCACGTACCGCTCGGGCCGATGTTGCCCTGCAGCTCGAGGACCGCGGGCCGGGTGCCGACGATCTCCTCGACGTCAGCCTGCGGCGCCGTGAAGCGGTGGTAGCCCTCGGGGATGGTCGACACCCACGGGTCCGCCGTGTCGACGTCTGCCGCCGCACCGGCGGACGGCACTGCCGTCGCGCCGGCGACGAGCACCGCCCCGGTCATGATCGCCGCTGTTCGTCGCTGCCCCGCGCGCGGGTTGCGCGGCCCCCTGCGAGTCGTGCGCATGAATGCTCTCCTCGGTCGTCGACCGGCGGGACCGTGCACGCGCGTCCTCGGCACGAGGCCTCAGCCACGCTGCCTCCCCCCGGAAGGAACGTGGGCGCCGACGGCGTCCACGACGTGCACCCTCGTCGACCCTGCATCGATGGAGAGCCGACACCCGGATCCGAGCTCCCGCTCACGGCGGGACACCCGTCTACACCGATGTAGGAGGTCCCGGGCCGCTTCGTGGGATCGAAGTGGGATGTCCGCATCGTTGCGGTACGCACCGATTCACGTCAAGCGGTGGCGCACGGCGGTCCGGGGGGCGGGACGTCCGCGGGTGACGACGCGCGTCGCGGTGGTTCAGCGGCCGGCCAGGGCCCCGTCCAGCGCCGCGTCCATCGCCTCGACCGGCGCGGGCCGGCCGGTCATGAGGCGCACCTGCTCGGCGGCCTGGTGCAGCAGCATGCGCTCGCCCCCGACGGCGACCCCGCCGAGCGCTGTCCACCGGGCGTGCAGCGCGGTCGGTCGAGGGTCGTACGCCACGTCGAGCAGCACCCCCCGCGGTCCGGAGCCCTCCAGCTGCGCCGCGAGCGGGTCCGCCGCCCGGGGCGGCAGCGTCGAGACGACGACGTCAGCCTCGAGGACCGCGCGGGGCGCGCCGTCGAGCGAGCGCAGCACCGGGTCGACCCCCATGCGGTGCGCGGCCCGCAGCAGGCCGCCCGCGCGCGCGACCGAGCGCACCAGCACCAGCGCTCGCGTGCACCCCAGCTCCGCGAGCGCGGCGAGCGTCGAGGCCGCCGTGGCCCCGGCGCCCAGCACCACCGCCTGGGCGACCTCGCCCTGCGGGCCGAGCCCCTCGCGCAGGGCCGTCACCAGTCCGTGCACGTCGGTGTTGGCGCCGACCAGCGTGCGCGCCGCGCCCGCGCCGTGCACCAGCACGGTGTTGACCGCACCGACCACCTGCGCGAGCGGCTCCACGTGGTCGAGCAGCGGCAGGACGGTCTGCTTGAGCGGCATCGTCAGGCTCAGCCCGGCCCACTGCCCGTCCATGCCCGCGACGAAGTCGGCGAGGGCGTCCTCGGTCACGTCGACCGCGTCGTAGGACCACTCGTCGAGGCCGAGAGCGGCGTACGCCGCGCGGTGCAGGGTGGGCGACAGCGAGTGCGCGACGGGGTGGCCGAGCACGGCCGCCCGTCGCGTGACCGCGAGACTCACCGGGGGTTCTCCTCCAGCCACGCGTTCAGGTCGGCGACGCACTGGGCGTGCTCCGCCTCGGTGACGCTGAACACCGTCACGCCGGTGTCGAGGTTCGGTGTGCACCAGTACATCCAGTCACCGTCCGCCGGGTTCAGCACCGCCGAGATCGACTCCTCGCCGGGCGACGCGATCGGCGTCGGCGGCAACCCCTTCAGGCGCCGCAGGTTGTACGGGTTGGAGGTGTCCTCCAGCATCGCCTTCGTCAGCTGGGTGCCGTTCACGCCGGCCCCGTACGCCACGGCGGCGTCGATGTCGAGCCGCCAGTCCTTGGCGAGGCGGTTCTCGATGGTCCGGGCGATCTTGGGTCGGTCCTCGGGCAGCTTGCCCTCACGCTCGACGAGCGAGGCCTTGATCAGCACGGTCTCGCGGTCGGCCTCGGGCACGCCCAGGTCGGAGAGCACCTGCACGGTCTTCGCCGTCATCGCCGAGAGCACGGCCACCGCGTCGTCGTCCGGCTGGACGACGTACGTCGCGGGGTACAACCAGCCCTCGAGCTGGCCCTTGGCCTCCTTCGGCAGGCCGATCGCCGAGCCGTCCCCGGCCGCCGCCTTGACGTCCTCGGGCGTCGAGCCGACCGCCTCCGCCACGAGGGCGAAGATCTCCTCGGCGGTCTTGCCCTCGGCCACCGTCAGCTTCGACTCGACCCGGGTCGCGGGGTTGAGCAGCGAGGTCACGGCGTCAGCCGCGGGGATCTCGAGCAGCATCGAGTACGTACCGGGCTGGATGCCCGTGGCGGCCGGGTTCGCCGCGTACGCCGAGACGAACGCCGAGACGGACGCGACGACGCCGGCGTCCTTCAGCGTCTGCCCGATCGCCTTGCCCGAGTCACCCGGGTTCACGACGATCTCGACCGAGCCGTGGCCCGGGCCGGGGTAGTCCGTCGGTGACGCCGAGCGTCCACCGCCGTCGATCATCCCGCCGAGGACGTTCCACACGCCGTAGACCGCGCCGCCGAGAAGGAGCAGGACCAGCACCACCACCCAGGCGGTGCGACGACGACGCGCCTTGCGGGCACGTTCGGCACGCGCACGGCCACGGGAACCGCCGCGGGCACGGGTGGGGGTCTCAGGAGCAGGCGCCTCGTTCGCCACCGGACGGGCAGGGGCCCACCACTCGGTCTGACTGTCGCTCACGTCCGCGTCTCCACATCGTCGGCCGCCGCCCCGTGCGGGCGGGCGGTCCCGGACAGCGCGTGTCCGGAGGCTGCTCGTTCGGTCGTCGTCACCCGTCTGCTGCCTGCGCCGCGTCGAATGCGGCCTGGTTCTCCATCTGCTCGTCGAACGTCACGGCGAACTTCGTCTCACCGGAGTCCGCGTCGACGACGAGCCAGAACAACCAACCTCCCTCGGCCGGGTGAAGCACCGCGTCGAGAGAAGCCGCCCCCGGCGTCACGATAGGCGACGGCGGCAATCCGATGTGCTGATAGGTGTTGTACGGGTTGCTCGTGTCGGTGAGCATCTCCGGCGTCGGCTCGCCCGTGCTGCCGACGCCGTACGACACGGAGGCCGCGATCTCGAGAGCCCGCTCCTTGGCGAGACGGTTCTCGATGACCCGCGCGAAGACCGGACGGGCCTCGTCGAGCGTCATCTCGCGCTCCACGAGCGAGGCCTTGGTGAGGACCGCCTGCCACGCGTCGGCCGCCACACCCTTGTCCGTGAGTACCTGCACGGTGCGGGCCACGAGCTGGCTCAGCACCTGCGCCGCGGTCGCGTCGGAGGGGACCTCGTACTCGCCCGCCGCGAGCCAACCCTCGACCTTGCCGCCAGCCTGCTCCGGCAGGCCGATGGCCGCCGGGTCGGCGGCCGCGGCCTGCAGCTCGGCGAGCGGGATCATCGTCTTCTCGCTGATCTTCTCGAGCGTCTGCCACGACGTCAGGCCCTCGGCGAGCGTGAGGTTGAGCGTGGCCTTGCTCGCCGGGTCCAGGAGCGCCTCGAGAGCGTCCGCCGCGCTGATCTCGAGCGGGAGCACGTAGGCACCCTCCGTGATCGGCGCAGCGCCGCTCGAGCGGTACTCGGCCGCGAACACACCCGCGTCCGCGACCACCCCCGCGAGCTCGAGCGCCTGCCCGATGGCCGCGGCGTCCGCGCCCGCGGGAATGGTCACCGTCACCGAGCCGTGGCCCGGGCCGTCGAAGTCGGTCACCGTCGTCGACTCGACGGGCTGCGTGCTCGCGTCGTCGCTGCTGCGCATCAACGAGAGGACCACGTAGGCCGCCCCGGCCAGCAACGCCACGATCACGAGCGCGACGACGACGCCGCGACGTCTCGCCTCCTGTCGCTCGCGCTCCTGCGCTGCCCGGTTCGACGCCCGAGCGCGGCGCGACTGAGGGTGTCGCGGCTCGGGAACGCCGGCCCCCGCGGGCGCGGCGGGCTGCGCGACGTCAGCCCGAGGGGCCCCGTCCGCCGTCCACCACTGCGTCTGGCTGCCGTTGGTCACGTGCGCGTCGCTCCGTCGTCCGTCGAGTCGCCCGCAGCCCCCCTACGCGCCGTGTCGACCTCGACACGCTCCCCGGGCCGTACCCCGGTCGCGCGCTCGGCGTCCAACGCGTACTGCAGTATCACCACCGCGGCGGCCTGATCGACCACCTCACGGTGGCGGCGCCCGGATCGGCCGGACGCCACCAGCGCCTGATGAGCGGACACCGTGCTCATCCGCTCGTCGACCATGCGCACCTCGAGGGGTGCGACGGCCTGCGCCAGTGTGTCAGCGTACGCGCGGGCGGCGTGGGAGGACGCACTCTCGGCACCGGACAGGTGACGTGGCAGGCCGACGTACACACACTGCGCACATCGTTCCCGCGCCTCGTGCACGATCCTGGCGACGTCCTTCGGCAGGCGCCCGGCGCGCTTGCGCGCGTCCCGGGCGAGAGTGTCGACGGGCGTGGCGATCAGCCCCTCGGGGTCGCTCGCGGCGAGCCCGACGCGCACCGTGCCGACGTCGACCGCGAGGCGCGGCCCCCGAGCGATCGGGGACCGCGCCTCCTCGGTCGAACCGTCCGGCACGTCAGCCCTGGACCGCGGACCGCACGGCGGCCAGCGCGTCGGCCAGCCGGCCCGCGTCGGTCCCGCCGCCCTGCGCCAGGTCGTCCTTGCCGCCGCCACCGCCGCCGAGGACCTGCGACGCCGTGCGCACCAGAGCACCCGCCTTGAGCCCGGCCTCGCGCGCCGCGGCGTTCGTCGCGACGACGACCACAGGACGACCCTTGGCCACGCCGCCCACGGCGACGACGCTGGGAGCCGACTCGCCGAGTCGCGAGCGGACGTCGAGGACCAGCGTGCGCAGGTCGTCGCCCGACTGCTCCCCCGCGTCGTAGGCCACGACGCGCGTGACACCGATCTGCTCGGCACCCGCGGCGAGCGTGCCGGCCATCGCGAGCACCTGCGCCTGGCGCAGCGCGGCCAGCTCCTTCTCGGACTCCTTGAGCTTGGTCATGAGGTTCGAGACGCGATCGGCGAGCTCGTCGGGCCGCGCGCCGAGCAGGCCGGAGAGCTGCCCGACGAGGGCGCGCTCCTTGGCCTGGTAGCCGTACGCACCCGCGCCGACGAGCGCGTCGACGCGGCGCACGCCCGACCCGATCGCGGACTCCGACAACAGCGTCACGAGGCCGAGCTCGCCCGAGCGCTTGACGTGCGTCCCGGCGCACAGCTCGAGCGACCAGTCGCCCCCGATCGAGACGACCCGCACCTCGTTGCCGTACTTCTCGCCGAAGAGCGCCATCGCGCCCATCGCGCGCGCCTCGTCGATGGGCCTGATCGAGTCGGTGACCTCCAGGTCGTCCTGCAGGCGCTCGTTGACCCGCGCCTCGATCTCGGCGACGACGTCGGCAGGCGTGGCCGTGGGCGAGCGGAAGTCGAAGCGCAGGCGGCTCGGCGCGTTGAGCGACCCGGCCTGCGTCGCCGACTCACCGAGCGACTCGTGCAGCGCCTTGTGGACCAGGTGCGTGGCGGTGTGCGCGCGTGCGATCGCCTGACGGCGCGCCGTGTCGATCGCCGCCGTACCCGGCTCGCCGAGCGTCACGGTGCCGTCGACGAGCCGCCCGTGGTGCACGGACAGGCCCTTGATCGGCGCCTGGACGTCGTCCACCTCGATGCGCGCACCGTTGTCGAGCACGATCGTGCCCGTGTCCGCCTGCTGACCCCCGGACTCGGCGTAGAACGGCGTCACGTCGAGGACGACCTCCACGTCCGCCGGCGCGGTCGCCGCGGGCGAGGGGACGCCGTCGACGAGCAGCCCCACGACGGTCGAGCGCGCCTGCGCGTCGGTGTAGCCGACGAAGGTCACCGGCTTGGCCGTCGACTCCGACAGGGTCGCGTGCAGGTCCTGGTACGCGGCGACGTCCGCGTGCCCCGCGCGCTTGGCGAGCGCGTCGGCACGCGCCCGGGCACGCTGCTCGGCCATGAGGGTCTTGAACGCCTCACGGTCGACGTCGACGCCGTGCTCCTCGGCCATCTCGAGCGTGAGGTCGATCGGGAAGCCGTACGTGTCGTGCAGCGCGAACGCGTCGGCGCCGGAGAGCACCGGGCGCTTCGAGGCCGTCCCCGCCGTGGCCGCCTTGGCCCCCGCGACCGCCGTGTCCAGGATCGTCGTGCCTGCCGCGAGCGTGCGCCGGAACGCCTCCTCCTCGGCGTAGGCGACGTTCGCGATGCGGTCGAAGTCCCTGGTCAGCTCGGGGTACGAGGCACTCATCGCCTCGCGGCTCAGCGGGAGCAGGACGGGCAGTGCCGGGTCGTCGACGCCCAGCAGGCGCATCGCGCGGATCGAGCGCCGCAGCAGGCGTCGCAGGACGTAGCCGCGTCCTTCGTTCGAGGGCGTGACGCCGTCGCCCATCAGCATCAGCCCCGAGCGCACGTGGTCGGCGACGACGCGCATGCGGACGTCGTCGTCGTGGTTCGCGCCGTAGCGCTTGCCGGAGAGCTCGACCGCCCCGTCGATCACCGGACGGACCTCGTCGATCTCGTACATGTTGTCGACGCCCTGCAGCAGGTACGCGACACGCTCGAGACCCATGCCGGTGTCGATGTTCTTCTGCTTGAGCTCGCCGAGGATCGGGAACGCGTCCTTCGTGCCGCCGTTGTCGCGCTCGTACTGCATGAACACGAGGTTCCAGATCTCGAGGTAGCGGTCCTCGTCGACGACCGGGCCGCCCTCGGCCCCGTACGCCGGGCCACGGTCGACATAGATCTCCGAGCACGGGCCGGCCGGACCGCGCGCACCGGTCGACCAGAAGTTGTCCCGCATGCCTCGGCGCTGGATGCGCTCGTCGGGCAGTCCCGCGACGCGCTTCCACAGCGCCGCCGCCTCGTCGTCGTCGTGGTACACCGTGACCCAGATCGAGTCGGGGTCGAAGCCGTAACCACCGTCCGCCTGACTGCTCGTGATGAGCTCCCAGGCGTAGGTGATCGCCCCCTGCTTGAAGTAGTCACCGAAGGAGAAGTTGCCGTTCATCTGGAAGAACGTGCCGTGCCGGGTCGTCTTGCCGACCTCTTCGATGTCGAGCGTGCGCACGCACTTCTGCACGCTCGTCGCGCGCGGCCACGGCGGCGTCTGCTCACCCAGCATGTACGGGATGAACGGCACCATGCCCGCGATCACGAACAGCGTCGACGGGTCCGGCGAGATGAGCGGAGCCGACGGCACGACGGCATGGCCGCGTGCGGAGAAGTAGTCGAGCCAGCGCTGGCGGATCTCGGCGGTACGCATGGTGTCCTCGGTGGTTCTCGGTGGTGGGTCTGGCTGCCCGGTGGCCGGGCGGGTCCCGGCACGTGCGAGCGTCGGTCGGGGTGACGTGGCCGGGGCCTAGAAGAACGCGGCGTCCCCGTCGTCGTCGGGATCGTCGAGCGGGCCGGCCCAGTCCGGTGGCGCCCCGCGCCCGGCGCGAGCACGCCGCCCGCCGAACGACTCGCGGAGCTCGTCCACGTGCCGCGACCGTTGAGCTCGCAGCTCGTCGACGTCCGCGTCCCCGACGAGCTCACGACGCAGCTGCGCCTCACGCTCGGCGAAGCCCGCGGCGAACTGCGACCGCGCGGTGGCGGCCGCGCGCGTCAGGCGCGTCGCGCCGTCGACGACGTCGGTGGCGCCGTCGGGCAGGTACGCCTCGGCCACACGGCGCGCGTTGCGCACGACCACGACGGTCAGGGCCACGCCCACGCCGACCCAGAACAGGCGGCGCATCAGCGACCCTTGCGCGAACCGGCGGCGAAGCCGCCCAGGGCGCGTCGTACGCCGTAGGAGAAGGCCGCGACCTTGATCATCGGCCCGCCGAGCGTCGCGGCGAACAACGCCGTGAGCGCCGAGACGTTCTGCGACACCTGGGCGGCTGCCGTCGTGACCTTGTCGACGTTGTCGAGCTGACCGTTCGACGACGCCACGAGCTGGGCAGTCTCGTCGAGCACGGGCACGGTGTGGTCGGTGAGCTCCTTGACGGAGTCACGCGTCTCGTCCAGGACGCGCCCGAGCTTGAGCAGCGGGACGGCGAGCAGGCCCACGAGCAGCACGAATGCCACGGCCGCGATGAGCCCCGCGACGTCTGAGACCGACATCCCTCGTCCTTCCTCGTTGACTGTTGCACCCTACCCGCGCGCCGCCGCACGCTGCGCGCACATCGACGTCCCCCGCGTCGGCGGTCTGCCCCGAGCTCGTGCGCTGGTCGGCCGAACGACGGAGCCCCGCCGCGCACGTGGCGCGGCGGGGCTCCGTCAGGCGTCTCGCGTCAGCGTGCGTAGTACTCGACGACGAGCTGGACCTCGCAGGTCACGGGGATCTCGGCGCGCTTCGGCTCGCGGACCAGGACGGCCGAGAGCTTCTCGAGCTGCACGTCGAGGTAGCCCGGGACGGCGGGGAGCACGTCGCGGTGCGCGCCCGCGGCGGCGACCTGGAACGGCACGGTCGCCTGGCTCTTCGGCTTGACCTGGATCGTCTGGCCCGGCTTCACGCGGAACGACGGGCGGTCGACGATCTTGCCGTCCACGAGGATGTGGCGGTGCACGACGATCTGGCGCGCCTGCAGGATCGTGCGGCCGAAGCCGGCGCGCAGGACCAGCGCGTCGAGGCGGGTCTCGAGGATCTCGACGAGGGCCTCACCGGTCAGGCCCGGGGCCTTGCGGGCGTCCTGGTAGGCGCGGGCGAGCTGCTTCTCGCGCAGCGCGTACTGGGCGCGCAGCCGCTGCTTCTCGCGCAGACGGACGGCGTAGTCGGACTCGGTCCGACGACGAGCACGGCCGTGCTCACCGGGCGGGTAGGGACGCTTCTCGAAGTGCTTGACGGCCTTGGGCGTCAGGGCAAGGCCGAGGGCGCGGCTCAGGCGGACCTGGCGGCGCGAGCGGGTCACACTGCTCACAGCTGTACTTCCTGTCGTGTTCGTTGACGTCACGCCGCCCGGACGGTCGTCCGCGGGGCGTGGGGCCGACCTTCGAGGGACCGCGTCCCGTCCGGCGAGCGGAGGGTGACGGGTCCTGGCTAGGGCCCCAGGTGGCCGATGCGACACCCTCCACCGCGAGGTGGTGGCGCGCACGACCAGACGACGACTCTACCTGGTGAGCGACCCCCGAGCCGAATCCCGGCCGTGTGACGCGCGCCCGCGCACCCGACGGGTCGGACGTCGCGACGGTCAGCCGAGGTCGAGGATCTGCCGGATCCGTTCGAGGCGTTCGCCGACCTGACGCTCGTACCCGCGGTCCGAGGGCTCGTAGTACCGCGTGCCGAGCAGCTCGTCGGGCAGGTACTGCTGCGTCGCGACGGCGTGCGGCTCGTCGTGCGCGTAGACGTACCCCTGGCCGTGCCCGTGCTGCTGCGCGCCCGCGTAGTGCGTGTCGCGCAGGTGGCGCGGCACCGCGCCGATCCGGCCCGCTCGCACGTCCTCCAGCGCGCGGTCGACCCCCACGTACGCCGCGTTCGACTTCGGTGCCGTCGCGAGGTGCACGACTGCCTCCGCCAGGACGATCCGCGCCTCCGGCATCCCGATCAGCTGGACGGCCTGCGCCGCCGCGACCGCGGTCTGCAGCGCGCTCGGGTCCGCCATGCCGACGTCCTCCGCCGCCGAGAGCACGAGCCGCCGTGCGATGAAGCGCGGGTCCTCCCCCGCCGCCACCATCCGCGCGAGGTAGTGCAGCGCCGCGTCCACGTCGGACCCGCGCACCGACTTGATGAACGCGCTGATCACGTCGTAGTGCTGGTCGCCGTCCCGGTCGTAGCGCACGGCGGCGACGTCGATGGCCCGCTCGACCGTCGGCAGGTCCACGAGCGCCGGGCCCGCGCCGACAGCGGCCTCGCCGAGCGCCGCCCCCGCCGCGGCCTCGAGGATCGTCAGGGCCTTGCGGGCGTCGCCGCCCGCCAGGCGTAGGAGGTGCTCCTCGGCGTCGAGATCGAGCGTGACGGTCCCGCCCAACCCACGCTCGTCGGCGAGTGCGCGGCGCACGACGCTGCGCACGTCCTCGACGTCCAGCGGCTGGAGCGTGAGCAGGAGCGAACGCGACAGCAGCGGCGAGTTCACCGAGAACGACGGGTTCTCGGTGGTCGCCGCGACGAGCGTGACCCAGCGGTTCTCCACGCTCGGCAGGAGCGCGTCCTGCTGAGCCTTGGTGAAACGGTGCACCTCGTCGATGAACAGCACGGTCTCGCCGCCCCCGGTCGCGAGGCGACGACGCGCGTCGTCGACGACCTGACGGACGTCCTTGACCCCTGCGGTGACCGCCGACAGCTCGACGAACCGCCGCCCGGACGACGACGCGACGAGATAGGCCATCGTCGTCTTGCCGGTCCCCGGCGGCCCCCACAGGACCACCGACGACGGCGCGGCGCGGCGCTCGGCGTCGCCCGCAGGCTCGACCAGGCGGCGCAGGGGCGACCCGGGGACGAGCAGGTGCGCCTGTCCGGCCACCTCCTCGAGAGTCCGCGGGCGCATACGCACGGCGAGCGGGGCGTTTCCTGCGGGTTCGGGGACCCCCGCGCTCGTCGACGTCACCGCGTCGAACAGGTCCATGCGCGCAGCGTACGTCGCGCCGCCCACGTCGCCGCACACGGCGCTCGCACGCGCGCGCAGGAGCGCCCCTGTGCACTCGGTGTCCCGCGCTCGGCGCGGACCTGCGACGATGAGCCGGTGTTCGCCCGACTCGGCCGCGCCGTCGCACACCGTCCCCGTACCGTCGTCGTGGTGTGGGCGGTGCTGGCCGTCCTGTGCTACGCCCTCGCCGGCCTCGGCCTGCACGGCGAGTCGGTCTTCGACCGGGTCTCGACGAGCGAGCCGACCGTTCCCGGCTCGGAGAGCCTCGAGGGCCGCGACCTGCTGTCAGGCTCCCAGGACGGCGGGGCGTCGCTCACGCTCGTGCTCTCCGACCTGGACCCCAGCGCACCCGGGGTGGCCACGGCCCTGGCGGACGCCCGTCAGGAGCTCGTGGCGATCCCCGGGGTCGCGTCGGTGATCGACCCGCTCGCGCTGCCGAACGGCGCGGCCAACCCCGCCGCGGCGCCGCTCGTCGCGCGCGGCGGCGACGGCTTCCTCGTCGTCGTCGACCTCGACCCGGCACTGAGCGCGGCGGCGCGGGACAAGGCGATCGACGCGGTCGCCGAACGGCTCGGCGACGTGCCCGCCCAGCTGGGCGAGGCCGCGCCGCACGTCACCGGCGTGGTCGGCGGGTCGTCCCTGATCGTCGAGGAGATCACGTCGCAGGTGAAGCGCGACCTGCGCACGGGAGAGGCCATCACGCTGCCGATCGCGCTGGTGCTGATGGTGCTGGTGTTCGGCGGCTTCCTCGCCGCCGCCATGCCCATGGCGGGCGCGCTCGCGTCGATCGCGGGAGGGCTCGCGACGGTCCTGGGGCTCAGCTACCTCATGGACGTCGACTCCTCCGTCATCAACGTCGTGACGGTGCTCGGGCTCGGGCTGTCGATCGACTACGGCCTGCTCATCGTGTCGCGGTTCCGCGAGGAGCTGCGACGGGTGGTGGACGGCGACGGCGGACGCGGCGCCCGGCGACGACGCGGGGACGGCGCGGTCGCGACCGCGATCGAGCGCACGATGGCCACCGCGGGCCGCACGGTGGCCTTCTCGGCCGTCACGGTCGCGATCGCGGTCGCGGCGCTCCTGGTCTTCAGTCCCCAGATCCTGCGCGCCATCGGAGCCGCGGGCTGCGCGGTCGTCCTCATCGCGGTCGCCACCGCCCTGACCCTCGTCCCCGCACTGCTCACGCTCACCAGCCGACGCCTGCTGCGTCCCGGCGTCCTGGCACGCGTGCCCGGCGTGCGCGCCGTCCTCGCCCGCACCATGGACACGCAGTCCCCCGAGGGCGCGTTCTCGCGGCTCGCAGCTCGCGTGCAACGACGGCCCTGGTGGTCGCTGGCCGGCGCCGTCGCGCTGCTCGGCCTCCTGGCGCTCCCACTCGCCGGCATCGAGCTGCGCAGCTCGACGACCGGACTGCTGCCGACCGGCAGCACGCAGCGCGAGTTCGTCCAGACGCTGGCGCGCGACTACCCGGCCGCGACGTCGCCGGCGGTGACCGTGGTCGCGCAGACGTCGCTGGCCGACGCCGCCACCTGGGCCGACGAGCTCGCCGCGCTGGACGGTGTCGCGACCGTCGACCAGCCGAGCGCCGCCGGCTCGTACGTCGTCATCGGCGTGCGGCCCGCCAGCGCCGACGGCGGCGGGCACGTCGCGCGCGAGGTGGTCGAGGAGATCCGCGCGCTCGACCCCGGCTTCCCCACGTGGGTCACCGGGCAGGCCGCCTTCCAGCTCGACTTCGTCGACGCCCTCGCGACGGGCGCTCCGCTGGCGGTCGCGATCGTGGCGCTCGCGACGCTGCTGCTGCTGTTCGCGATGACGGGCTCGTTCGTGCTGCCCGTCAAGGCGCTGCTGACGAACGCGCTGTCACTGGCTGCCTCGCTCGGCGTCCTCGTCTGGGCGTTCCAGGACGGCTACCTCGAAGACCTGCTGGGCTTCGTCTCCACCGGCGGGATCGAGACGTACGTGCTCGCGCTCGTCGTCGCGTTCGGCTTCGGCCTGGCGATGGACTACGAGGTCTTCCTGCTGTCGCGGATCAAGGAGCTGCACGACGACGGCCGGTCCACGCTCGAGGCCATCCGCCTCGGACTGCAGCGGTCAGGACGGATCATCACCTCCGCGGCCGCCATCCTCATCATCGTCTTCGGCGGCTTCATGGCCGGCCAGCTCCTCGTGATCAAGGAGGTCGGCTTCGCACTGGCTGTCGCCGTCCTCATCGACGCGACGATCGTGCGGCTCCTCCTCGTCCCGTCGACCATGACCGTGCTCGGCGACCTCAACTGGTGGGCGCCGCGCTGGGCCAAGCGCCTGCACGCCCGGCTCGGGATCACGCACTGAGGTGAGCGACGAGCCGAGCAGAGCCCGCGTGCGCCGCCCGGTCCCGCGGGCCCTGCGCCTCGGCGTCGCCGTCTTCTTCACGCTGTGGTCGGTCGGGTGCGTTCTCGTCCTGGCCGGCGTGGCGGCGACCGGTCAGGCCGCCGACGCGCTGTCGACGTTCTCCAGCGCCATCGGCACGGTCGCGATCATGGTCGCGAACGTCCGGTCGTGGCTGTGGGTCCGCGCGTCCGGACGATCGTCGCGGGTGCTCCCCGCGACGATCGAGGCGCCGCCGCAGACCCGCCACCGCTCGTTCGTCGACGACTCACCGACCCCGCCGACCAGGTGGTGATGATCGCGGTCGCCCCGTCGCCGGGCCGACCGCGAGGAGGTGTGCGTGCGTACGTCAGGACTCGGGCGCCGCCTCGGGAGCCGGCTTGGCCTCCTTGGGCTTGGCGTCCACGCCCGCCTCGCGACGCTGAGCGGCCGTGATCGGCGCGGGCGCCTGCGTGAGCGGGTCGAAGCCGCCGCCGGACTTCGGGAAGGCGATGACCTCACGAATCGACTCCGAGCCGGTCAGCAGGGCCACGATGCGGTCCCAGCCGAACGCGATGCCGCCGTGCGGCGGCGCACCGAACTGGAACGCGTCGAGCAGGAAGCCGAACTTCTCCTGCGCCTCCTGCGGGCCGATGCCCATGACCTCGAACACCCGCTGCTGGACGTCCCGGCGGTGGATACGGATCGAGCCGCCACCGATCTCGTTGCCGTTGCAGACGATGTCGTACGCGTACGCGAGCGCCTCTCCCGGGCTCTCCTCGAACCGGTCGATCCACTCCGGGGTCGGCGACGTGAAGGCGTGGTGCACCGCGGTCCAGGCTCCCTCGCCCACGGCGACGTCGTCGTCCTCGCCCGTCGGCTTGAACAGCGGCGCGTCCACGACCCAGACGAACGACCAGTCGCCCTCGTCGATCAGACCACCGCGACGACCGATCTCGAGCCGCGCGGCACCCAGCAAGGCACGGGCCTCGGACTGCTTGCCGGCGGCGAAGAAGATCGCGTCGCCCGGCTGCGCGCCCGTCGCGGCAGCGAGACCCGCACGCTCGTCGTCGGTGATGTTCTTGGCGACGGGGCCGGCGAGCTCGCCGTCCTCCCCGACCGTCACGTAGGCCAGGCCCTTGGCGCCACGCTGCTTGGCCCACTCCTGCCACGCGTCGAAGCCGCGCCGCGGCGTGCTCGCGCCACCCGGCTGCACGACCGCGCCGACGTACGGCGCCTGGAACACGCGGAACGGCGTGCTCGCGAAGTAGGCCGTGAGGTCGACGAGCTCGAGGCCGAACCGCAGGTCGGGCTTGTCCGTGCCGTACCGTGCCATGGCCTCGGCGAACGTCATGCGGCGGATCGGGGTCGGGATCTCGACGTCGATCAGGCGCCACAGCGCGACGAGAACCTCCTCCGCGATGGCGATCACGTCGTCCTGCTCGACGAAGCTCATCTCGATGTCGAGCTGGGTGAACTCGGGCTGACGGTCGGCCCGGAAGTCCTCGTCCCGGTAGCAGCGCGCGATCTGGTAGTACCGCTCGAGGCCGGCCACCATCAGCAGCTGCTTGAACAGCTGCGGGGACTGCGGCAGCGCGTACCAGCTGCCGGGCGACAGGCGCGCGGGGACCAGGAAGTCGCGCGCACCCTCGGGCGTCGAGCGCGTCAGCGTGGGCGTCTCGACCTCGACGAAGTCGTGGGCGTCGAGCACCGCACGTGCAGCCTGGCTGACCTTGGAGCGCAGCTTGATCGCGCGAGCGGGCGCCGGGCGACGCAGGTCGAGGTAGCGGTACTTGAGGCGCGCTTCCTCGCCGACCTGCTCGTCGAGCGACGAGGACACCTGGAAGGGCAGCGGCGCGGACTCGTTGAGGACGACGACGTCGGTCGCGACGACCTCGATCTCGCCCGTCGCGAGGTTCGGGTTCTCGTTCCCCTCGGGCCGGCGTCCGACCTCGCCCGTCACCTGCAGCACGTACTCCGAACGCAGGCCGTGCGCGACCGCCTCGTCCCGGATGACGACCTGTGCGATGCCCGACGCGTCACGCAGGTCCACGAACGCGACGCCGCCGTGATCACGCCGCCGGTCCACCCAGCCCGTGAGGGTGACGGTGGTGCCGATGTGCTCGGCCCGCAGCGAGCCGGCGGTGTGGGTGCGCAGCACGGAAGGTCCTTCAGGTCGGGGATCACGCCCGGACGGGCGCCGTGACGATCATAGTTGCGCGAGGTCGGCCCGCCCGACCGCGTCGGCCGGACGGGCCGTCGAGACGCCCGCCTGCCCCTGCGGAGTCGGCGCCGGGGGCCCAGCACCTCCCGGCCGCGCCGGTCAGAACAGGCTCGGCTGGACCTCGGTGAGCACGTCGTGCGCGTCGGCCGCCCGCCGTCCCCAGCGCAGCCCCGCGCGGTCCACCGTCGAGCGGTCCAGGCCGTGGCGAGCGAGCAGCGGCGCGACGCGCGACGTGAGCCACGCACGGTACTCGGCGTGGGCGTACGACCCCCTGCCGTAGACCCGACGGTAGCCGGCGACCAGGTCCGGCCGCTCCCGCGCGAGCCAGGCCATGAACCACTCCCGCGCGCCGGGACGCAGGTGCAGCGGGAGCACGGTGGCGCGCTGCGCACCGGCGTCGGCGAGGGCCGCCAAGAGCCGGTCCAGGTGGTCGGTGGAGTCCGTGAGCCACGGCAGGACGGGAGCGACCATGACGTGCACCGGCAGACCCGCCTCGCAGATCGCGCGCACCAGGTCGAGCCTGGCACGCGCCGTGGGCGTACCAGGTTCGAGGCTCTGCTGCAGGTCGTCGTCGAGCACGGCGATCGAGACCGCCAGCGAGACCGGCACCTGGCGGGCCGCGTCCTCGAGCAGCGGCAGGTCGCGACGCAGGAGGGTGCCCTTGGTGAGGATGGACAGCGGCGTCCCGGACTCGGCCAGCGCGCTGATCACCCCTGGCATCAGGCGGTAGCGCCCCTCGGCGCGCTGGTAGGGATCGGTGTTGGTGCCGAGGGCGACGTGCTCACGGCCCCACGTCGACCGTGAGACCTCGCGCCGCAGCACGTCGGCGACGTTCGTCTTGACGACGATCTGCGTGTCGAAGTCACGCCCCGCGTCCAGCTCGAGGTAGCGGTGCGTGCCGCGCGCGAAGCAGTACACGCACCGGTGCAGGCAACCCCGCATCGGGTTCACCGTCCAGCGGAACGGCACCTGCGAGGCGTCCGGGACCCGCGAGAGCGCGGAGCGGGCCCGGACCTCGTGGAACGTGACGCCCGCGAAGTCCGGCGTCCGCACCGTCCTGACGAGGCCGGGCAGCTCCAGCCCCGGAAGCGCGCCCTCGTCCGCCTCGATCTTCTGCCCGTCCCACCGCACGTGCCGATTCGAACACGTGTACGCACGCCGTGCAACCGGTACGCGCTCCGCGCCGCAACCCGGGTGGCGAGGGCGGGCCCGGGGGCCTAGCTCGCCGCGACGACCCTCGGGAACAGGTCCTCAGGCGGCGGCGCCCACGTCGCTGCGTCCGCGGGTTCCTGCGCACCCGAGCGGATGTCCTTGACCTCGTCCGCCGTGCCACCCGCCTCCGCCGGCCCCGGGAACCACACGAACGGGATCCCCCGGCGGTCGGCGTGCCGGATCTGCTTGCCGAACCTCGCCGCTGACGGCGCGACCTCGACGGGGATGCCACGCGCACGCAGTGCGGTCGCGACGGCGTCGGAGCGGTACCGCTCCTCCTCGCTGGACACCGCGACGAGCACGGCCGACGGCACGGCCCTCGTCGCCCGGACGAGCCCGGCGCCGAGCAGCCGCGACACCAGACGCGAGACACCGATCGACAGGCCGACGCCCGGGTAGCTGGTCGAGCCGTCGGACGCGAGCGTGTCGTAGCGCCCGCCGGAGCAGATCGAGCCCAGCTGCTCGTGACCGACGAGCACGGTCTCGTAGACCGAGCCCGTGTAGTAGTCGAGCCCTCGCGCGATCTTCAGGTCCGCGACGACGACCCCCGGCGCGCGGTCCTGCGCGGCGCGCACCAGCTGCCCCAGCTCGCCCAGCCCTTCGTCGAGGAGCTCGTGAGCCGCACCGACCTCGACCGCGAGCTCGCGGACACGGTCGACGACGTCCTCGTCGGTCCCGCTGATCGCCGCCAGGCGCAGGCATGCCTGCGCCTGCTCGGGGCTCGCGCCCGCCTCGGCGACCACGAGCTCGGCCACGGTCTCCGGGCCGATCTTGTCGAGCTTGTCGATGCTGCGCAGCACCGCCTCGACGTCGGTCAGGCCCAGGCCGCGGTAGAAGCCCTCTGCGACCTTGCGGTTGTTCACCAGGATCCGCACGGGCGGCAGCCCGATCTCCTGCAGGGCGGTCAGCGCCTCGGCCATGACCAGAGGCAGCTCGATCTCGTAGTGGTACGGCAGGTCGCCCGCCGCCACGACGTCGATGTCCGCCTGGAGGAACTCACGGAACCGGCCGTCCTGCGGCCGCTCACCGCGCCACACCTTCTGGATCTGGTAGCGGCGGAACGGGAAGGCCAGGTGGCCCGCGTTCTCGAGCACGTAACGCGCGAACGGCACCGTGAGGTCGAAGTGCAGCCCGAGCTGGCCGGTGCGGTCAGGCGTCGCCTGCGCGTCCTCCTGCAGGCGTCGCAGCACATAGACCTCCTTGGAGGTCTCCCCCTTGCGCAGCAGCTGGTCGAGCGGCTCGACCGCGCGCGTCTCGATGCCCGCGAAGCCGTGCAGCTCGAAGGTGCGGCGCAGCACGTCCAGCACGTGCTGCTCGACGATGCGGCCCTCGGGGAGCCACTCGGGGAATCCGGACAGTGGTGTCGGTCGCGCCATGGCCATGATCTTCCCAGACGACGACGGGGTGCTCGTCGCGGGCGTGCGGCGCGGACGCGTCCGCGTCTCAGCCCGCGACCAGGAACGGGTTCGTCGCCAGCTCGTCGGCCAGGACGCTCGTCGGCCCGTGACCTGGGACGACCTGCACGGACGGGTCGAGCCGCGCGACCACCTCGCGCAACGTGCGGGCCATCACCTGCTGGTCGCCGCCCGGCAGGTCCGTGCGCCCGACCGTTCCCGCGAAGAGCACGTCGCCGGTGAACGCGACGTCGCCCACGAGGTACAGGGTCGAGCCCTCCGTGTGCCCGGGGGCGTGGCGCGCCACGACGTCGATCCCGCCGAGCCGCAGGACGACGTCGTCGTCACGCTCGACCGCGGTGCTGCCACCGGGTGTCCCGAAGGGGCGCAGGTCCGTGGGGGCGACGTACTCGCGCGGGTCCGCACCCACCGCGGCGAGGGACTGCGCGAGCGGGCCCGACGGGTCGTGCGCCGCGCCGCCGAGCGGACCCAGCGTGCCGAACGGGTCGGCCAGCCGGTAGGCGTCACGCACGTGCAGGTGCACCGGCACACCCAGCCGCTCCGACAGCCCTCCCGCACCCCAGACGTGGTCGGCGTGGCCGTGCGTGAGCACGACCGCCGCGGGGGTCAGGCCACGCTCCTGCACGAGGGCGACGACCGCGTCGGTCACGAGCGCGCCCGCGTCCACGACGACGCAGGTGCCGTCGTCCGCGACGAGCACGCTCGTGCGCGCTCCGAACACCGGGGAGATCACCGTCAGCAGGTCCACGTGGGCAGGCTATCGGCGTCCCTCGCGAGGCCCGCAGAACCGGACACGGCGCCTCGCGACGCCATACCGTGACCGGGTTGTGATCACCGCAGGCCGTGTGCGGATCGCGCACGTCGCTCGCCTGCCTAGACTGTCCGAGGTTCCACTGTGCGACGACGCATCGCGCCCGCACGGTGCACAGACAGTCACGCGAGGAGTGCGGGTGTCCAACAAGCGGGAGCGCGAGTACGAGCGCCGCCGTCAGGAGAAGTGGCGGGCGCGCCAGGCGGAGGCCGCTCAGCGCCGTCGCCGTCGGGTCGTCGCGGGCTCGGTCGTCGGGGCGTTGGTGGTCCTGATCGGCGTCGTCGCCGTGGTGCTCGCGAGCGGGAAAGACGCGTCGACCCCCGCCGCCGCTGCCTCGGCGACCGCCGGACCTGAGGCCTCGTCGGTCGCCGAGGAGACACCGGCTGCGCAGCCGACGGGCTCGGCGCAGGCGCCCGACCCCGCCCTCGCCGAGGGGCGCGACTGGACCGGCGAGATCGACCTCAACGCGGGCACGCTGAAGGTCACTCTCGACGGCGCCGCCGCACCTCAGGCCGTCGCGAACTTCGTGACGCTCGCCAAGAACGGCTTCTTCGACGACACGACGTGCCATCGCCTGACGACCCAGTTCATCTACGTCCTGCAGTGCGGCGACCCCGAGGCGACCGGCATGGGCGGGCCCGGCTACTCGTGGGGCCCGATCGAGAACGCCCCCGCCGACGACGTGTACCCGGCAGGCACCATCGCGATGGCACGCCAGAGCGGCAACGGCAGCTCGATGGGCTCGCAGTTCTTCATCGTGTACGACGACAGCAGCATCCCGTCCGACGCGGCGGGTGGTTACACCGTGTTCGGCCATGTCACGTCCGGTCTGGACGTCGTCAAGGCCATCGCCGACGCGGGCACTGCGGAGGGCTCCTCTGACGGCTCTCCGGTGTCCGACGTCATCATCAAGGGAGTGAAGATCCAGTGACGCAGACCCCGGACCAGTCGGCCCCGAGCACGGCCGACAGCGCCGCCGAGCAGGTCGAGACGCCGCAGCCGAACGCTCCCGAAGCCGAGGCGCACGTGGACGAGGCCGCCACCGAGCAGCCCGCCACCGAGCAGCCCGACACCGAGCAGCCCGACACCGAGCAGCCCGACACTGAGGCCGCCGGCGAGACGACCGTCGCCGACGAGACCGCGACGAGCGACGAGCAGGCCGCCGACGCGACTCCCGCGCCGGCCGAGGACGAGACGTCCGCCGCCGAGGAGCCGCCCGCAGCGGGCGTGTCGCGTGCCCAGGCCGCCGACGAGCAGGCCGCGGACGAGCAGGCCGCGGACGCGGCGCCCGTGCGGGCCGACGAGACGGATGAGAAGCCCGCAGACGCGACGGCGCCCGCCGAGCCGGCCGCGGACAGCGGCGCCGACAGCGAGGGCGCTGCGGCCCCGACGCCGCGAACGACGCCGGCCTCGGTCAAGCCGAGC
>JAEYUL010000170.1 GCA_023432565.1 Actinomycetes bacterium
AGCTCGGCGCGGACATCGTCATCGAGTCGACGGGCTTCTTCACCGACGCGACCAAGGCGAAGGCGCACATCGACGCCGGCGCCAAGAAGGTCATCATCTCGGCGCCCGCCAAGAACGAGGACGGCACGTTCGTCGTCGGCGTCAACCACGAGCAGTACGACGCGGCGACGCAGCACATCATCTCGAACGCGTCCTGCACGACGAACTGCCTGGCCCCGCTGGCCAAGGCGCTCAACGACGCGATCGGCATCGAGCGTGGTCTCATGACCACGATCCACGCCTACACGGGTGACCAGAACCTGCAGGACGGCCCGCACCGCGACCTGCGTCGCGCCCGCGCCGCCGCGCAGAACATCGTCCCGACGTCGACCGGTGCGGCCAAGGCCGTGGCGCTCGTGCTCCCGGAGCTCAAGGGCAAGCTCGACGGCTTCGCGCTCCGCGTGCCGACGATCACCGGCTCGGCGACGGACCTGACCTTCACGGCTTCGCGTGAGGTCACGGTCGACGAGGTCAACGCCGCGGTCAAGGCCGCTGCCGAGGGCCCCCTCAAGGGCGTCCTGTCCTACGTCGAGGACGAGATCGTCTCGAGCGACATCGTCACCGACCCGCACCAGAGCATCTTCGACTCGAAGCTGACGAAGGTCATCGGCGACCAGGTCAAGGTCGTCTCCTGGTACGACAACGAGTGGGGCTACTCGAACAGCCTCGTCGCGCTCACCACGTACGTGGGCGAGCGTCTCTGACGATCGCACCGATCACTCGGTAAAGCACGTCATGCGTCCGCGTGCGCCCTGGCCACCGGCCCCGGCGCACGCGGACGCTGTCGTTCCGGCCACCTGTCCGCCCCCGGAGAAGGATTCATGAAGACCATCGAGGACCTCGGCGACCTGCGCGGCAAGCGCGTGCTCGTCCGCTCCGACTTCAACGTGCCGCTCGACGGCACGACGATCACCGACGACGGCCGCGTGCGCGCGGCTCTCCCGACGCTCACCGCGCTGCTCGACGCCGGTGCCCGCGTCGTCGTCACCGCCCACCTCGGCCGCCCGAAGGGCGCCCCCGAGGACAAGTACTCGCTCGCGCCCGTCGCGACGCGGCTGTCCGAGCTGCTCGGCAAGCCCGTGACGCTCGCGAAGGACACCGTCGGCGAGTCCGCGCAGGCGACCGTCGCGGCGCTCCAGGACGGCGAGATCGCCCTGCTGGAGAACATCCGCTTCGACCCGCGCGAGACGAGCAAGGACGACGCCGAGCGCGGCGCTCTCGCCGACGACCTCGCGGCCCTCGCCGACGCGTTCGTGTCGGACGGCTTCGGCGTCGTGCACCGCAAGCAGGCGTCGGTCTACGACGTCGCGCTCAAGCTGCCCCACGCGGTCGGCAAGCTCGTGCTGAACGAGGTCGAGTCGCTGAAGAAGGCGACCGAGGACCCGCAGCGCCCGTACGTCGTGGTGCTCGGCGGCTCGAAGGTCTCCGACAAGCTCGGCGTCATCTCGAACCTGCTGACCAAGGCGGACCGCCTGATCATCGGTGGCGGGATGCTCTTCACCTTCCTCGCGGCCAAGGGCTACTCGGTCGGCAACTCGCTGCTCGAGCAGGACCAGGTCGAGACGGTCAAGGGCTACCTGACGCAGGCCGAGGAGGCCGGCGTCGAGATCGTCCTGCCGGTCGACATCCGCGTCGCCGCCGAGTTCAAGGCGGACTCGCCCGCCTCGGTCGTGCCTGCGGACGCGATCCCGGACGGTCAGATCGGCCTCGACATCGGTCCCGAGTCGGAGAAGCTCTTCGCCTCGAAGATCGTGGACGCGAAGACGGTCGTCTGGAACGGTCCCGCGGGCGTGTTCGAGTTCGAGGCGTTCGCGGGCGGCACCAAGGCCGTCGCGCAGGCGCTGATCGACGCCGGAGCCCACGGTGGCTTCACGATCGTCGGCGGCGGCGACTCGGCCGCGGCCGTGCGCACGCTCGGTTTCGACGAGGCGAAGTTCGGCCACATCTCGACCGGTGGCGGCGCGAGCCTCGAGTTCCTGGAGGGCAAGACCCTCCCCGGCATCGCCGTCCTGGAGGACTGAGACCATGACCCAGCGCACCCCGCTCATGGCGGGCAACTGGAAGATGAACCTGGACCACCACGAGGCGGTCCACACGCTCCAGAAGCTCGCGTGGACGCTCAAGGACGCCAAGCACGACTACAGCACGGTCGAGGTCGCGGTCATCCCGCCGTTCACCGACCTGCGCAGCGTGCAGACGCTCGTCGACGCGGACAAGCTCGAGATCGTCTACGGCGCCCAGGACGTCTCGGCGCACACGTCGGGCGCGTACACCGGTGAGATCGCGCCGTCGTTCCTCACCAAGCTCGGCGTCACGTACGCGGTCGTCGGCCACTCGGAGCGCCGTGAGTACCACGCGGAGTCCGACGAGCTCGTCAACGCCAAGGTCAAGAACGCCCTCGCCGCGGGCCTGGCGCCCATCCTGTGCGTGGGCGAGAAGCTCGAGGTCCGCAAGGCAGGCGAGCAGGTCCCGGTGACCCTCGCCCAGCTGGACGGCGGCCTCGCGGGCCTGACGGCCGAGCAGGTGCGTGACGTCGTCGTGGCGTACGAGCCGGTCTGGGCGATCGGTACGGGCGAGACGGCCACGCCGGAGGACGCGCAGGAGCTGTGCGAGGCCATCCGGGTCCGGATCGCCGAGCTGTACGACCAGGCGACCGCCGACGCGGTGCGCGTGCTGTACGGCGGCTCCGTGAAGTCGTCGAACGTCGCCTCGATCATGGCGAAGCCCGACGTCGACGGCGCACTGGTCGGTGGGGCGAGCCTCGACCCCGAGGAGTTCGCCAAGATCGTGCGCTACCAGTCGCACGCAGTCGGTCTCTGACTGCCTCGCACCGTCGCCCCGGTGCGGCCCCTGTCTCACGCAGGCGTCGCACCGGGGCGTCGATGTGGATTCTGGCGCGATTCGTCGCCTACCCTGTACCCGGCCCGCGCGTCGTCGCGCGGGCGGCCCCGCTTCGCAAGTGAGGAACGACACCGACGTGACCGCCCTGAAGATCTCCATGCAGGTGCTCCTGGTGCTGACCAGCGTGCTCCTGGTTCCGCTGGTGCTGCTCCACAAGGGCAAGGGCGGCGGCCTGTCCGACATGTTCGGTGGTGGCATCACCTCGAGCGCAGGTAGCTCCGGGGTCGCCGAGCGCAACCTCAACCGGATCACCGTCGGTGTCGCGCTGGCGTGGGCCGGCGTCATCGTGGTGCTCGGTCTCATCGAGCGCTACGACGGCTGAGGCGGACGACCATGGCGAGCGGCAACGCGATCCGAGGCTCCCGCGTCGGAGCAGGCCCCATGGGCGAGGCGGAACGCGGCGACGCCGCTCCCCGTATCTGGATCTCCTACTGGTGCGCGAACGGCCACGAGACGCGGCCCAGCTTCGCCGAGGAGGCCGCGCAGGAGGCGCCCACGACGTGGGACTGCCCGCGGTGCGGCTTCCCTGCAGGTCAGGACCAGGAGAACCCGCCGGCTCCGGTCCGCAACGAGCCCTACAAGACTCACCTGGCCTACGTGAAGGAGCGCCGGTCCGACGAGGACGGCGCGGCGATTCTCGACGAGGCTCTCGCGGCTCTGCGCGCACGCCGCGGCCGCTGAACCCGGCTCGACCGAGGCGCCCCCGCAGCGCGCGGGGGCCCCTCGTCTTGTCACGTCGCGCGCGTCGATGGTCGGCGGTACGCCCCGTGAGTCACGGTCAGCCTGCGCAGCAGGGCGACGCCGTCGTGCGGTCAGGCCGGGGCATCGACTGCGGGAAGGTCTGCGGCCGCGGCCGCGTCGATCAGCCACAGGGTGCGTTCGGTCCCGAACGCACCCGCGGCGGGTGTGGCGCCCACGGGCGCCGACGAGAGCGCGGAGGCCACCGCGTCCGCCTTCTCCGTCCCCGCGGCGACGACCCAGACCTCGCGCGCGCTGCGGATCGCGTCGAACGTGAGCGTGACACGCTGCGGCGGCGGCTTGGGGGAGCCGTGCACGGCCGCGGTGGCGACACCGTCGACGTCGACCGCCGGGTGACCGGGGAAGAGCGAGGCGATGTGGCCGTCCGGCCCCATGCCGAGCAGCAGCACGTCGAAGGCGGGCACGAGCTCTCCGTCGGCCGCGTACTGGGCGAGCTGGTCCGCGTACGCCTCGGCTGCGGCGTCGGGCGTCGTGATCAGGGAGTCGAGCGCCGGCACGGGGTGCACGTTGGCGGCGGGCAGCGCGTCGCCGAGCGCTGTGATCAACGCGTCGCGCGCCTGCGTCTCGTTGCGGTCGGCATCCCCGTCGGGCAGGAACCGCTCGTCGCCCCACCACAGGTGCACCTGCGACCAGTCGACGGCGTCGCGGACCGGGCTCGCCGCGACGGCGGCGAGGGTCTGGATGCCCACGGTGCCGCCGGTCAGCACCACGTGCAGCGGAGCGCGGTGCGACTGCGCGTCGACGAGGGTGACGAGCAGCCTTGCGGCGGTCGCCTGGGCGAGCAGGGACGCGTCGGGGTGGACGACGACGTCGCGCACGACCGGCGCCGTCATGCCGGGATCCTCGACAGGCCCTTGGTGAGCACCTCGCCGTACACCTCGTCGGGGTCGAGCCGCCGCAGCTCCTCGGCGAGGCACTCACGCAGGTGCCGGATCGGCAGGGCGATCCTGTGCTCGGGCTGACCGGGCTGGTGCAACGCGGCTGTCTTGCCGTCGGGCCGCCCCAGCACGATGTCTCCGGACGCGCGCTCGAGCCTGACCTGCACGATGGCGGGCGCGTCGGGGATCCGCTCGACCTCGACGGGGCACCGCAGCGCCCACCCGAGCCATGCGGCGACCATGTCGACCGAGGTGTGCGTGGCCTGCCCGGAGACCACCGCGCGGCGGACCGGCTCGAACGGCGGCTGCTCGAGCGTCGCCGCGATCAGGCCACGCCACAGGGTGGCGCGAGTCCACGCGAGGTCCGTGTCACCCTCGCGGTAGGACTCCGCGAGCCTGCGCAGCCAGGCCCCCGGGTCGGACGATCGCACGGAGTCCGTGATGCGGCGCTGCGCCATCTGCCCGAGCGGGTGCTCGGACGGGACCGGCGGGGGCTCGTACGGCCACCAGGCGACGATGGGCGCGTCCGGAAGGAGCAGCGGGACGACGAGCGTGTCGAGGTGGTCGAGCACCTCGCCCGAGGGGCGCAGGATGATGACCTCGCTCGCGCCCGCGTCGCCACCGAGCCGGATCTCGGCGTCGAGCCCTTGGCCCGAGGCGGAGCCGCCTGACTCGGACGTGATGAGGATGACGCGGCACGGGTGCTCGCGGCTCGCGTCGTTCGCCGCCGCGATCGCGTGCTCGGGGTCGTGGTCTCCCGTGTCGACGATGAGCGTCAGGACCCGGCCCAGCGCGACGGCACCGCCCTCGTCGCGCTCGGTCAGCAGGCGCTTGGCGACCGCGCGCGTCGTGGTGCCCGGCATGTCGATGATCACGGCAGCCTCCACGCGCGCCCGTCGCGCGCCATCATCTCGTCGGCGGAACGCGGCCCCCAGGTGCCGGCCCGGTACTCGTCGGGCTTCCCGTGCGCGGCCCAGTACTCGATGATCGGGTCGAGGATCTTCCACGACAGCTCGACCTCGGTGTTCTGCGGGAACAGCGGCGGGTCGCCGAGCAGCACGTCGAGGATCAGCCGCTCGTACGCCTCGGGGGACGCCTCGGTGAACGCGTGGCCGTAGCCGAAGTCCATCGTGACGTCACGGACCTCCATCTGCGTGCCCGGCACCTTGGCGCCGAACCGCAGCGTGACGCCCTCGTCGGGTTGCACGCGGATGACCAGCGCGTTCTTGCCGAGCTCTTCGGTGGCGGTCGACTCGAACGGCAGGTGGGGAGCGCGCTTGAACACGACGGCGATCTCGGTGACCCGCTTGCCGAGCCGCTTGCCGGTGCGCAGGTAGAACGGGACGCCGGCCCACCGCCGGGTGTCGATGTCGACGCGGATCGCGGCGTACGTCTCGGTGGTCGAGCGCGGGTTGAAGCCCTCCTCCTCGAGGAACCCGACCACCGGCTCACCGCCCTGCCAGCCGGCGGTGTACTGGCCCCGCGCCGTGTGGCGGGCGATGTCGCGCGGCACACGCACCGCCGAGAGCACCTTCTCCTTCTCGGCGCGCAGAGACGCGGCGTCGAACGAGACGGGCTCCTCCATCGCGGTGAGCGCGAGGAGCTGCAGCAGGTGGTTCTGGATGACGTCGCGCGCCGCCCCGATACCGTCGTAGTAGCCCGCCCGGCCCCCGATGCCGATGTCCTCGGCCATCGTGATCTGCACGTGGTCGACGTAGTTGGCGTTCCAGATCGGCTCGAACAGCTGGTTCGCGAAGCGCAGCGCCAGCAGGTTCTGGACCGTCTCCTTGCCCAGGTAGTGGTCGATCCGGAAGATGTCGTCGGTCCGGAAGACGCTCGAGACGATGCTCTGCAGCTCGCGCGCGCTCGCGAGGTCGTGCCCGAACGGCTTCTCGATGACGACCCGGCGCCACCGACCCTCCTGCGGCTGGGACAGGCCCGAGCGCGAGAGCTGCTGGCACACCACCGGGAACGACGAGGGCGGGACCGACAGGTAGAACGCGTGGTTGCCCCCGGTGCCGCGCGAGACGTCGAGCTCCTCGACGGTGTCTCGCAGCCGGTCGAACGCGTCGTCGTCGTCGAACGTGCCCTGCACGAACCGGATGCCCTCGCTCAGCTGCTGCCAGGTGGCCTCGCGGAACGGTGTGCGGGCGTTCTCCTTGACCGCGTCGTGCACGATCTGCGCGAAGTCCTGCGTCTCCCAGTCGCGACGCGCGAACCCCGTCAGGGCGAACCCGGGCGGCAGCAGGCCGCGGTTCGTCAGGTCGTACACGGCCGGCATGAGCTTCTTGCGGGCCAGGTCACCGGTCACGCCGAAGATCACCAGGCCGCAGGGCCCGGCGATGCGCGGCAGGCGTCGGTCGCGCGGGTCCCGCAACGGGTTGGTGCCGCTGGCGACCTTCGCGAGGTTCACTGGGCCTCCGCCGAGCGCTGCGCGGCGGTGGTCAGGCCCTCGGACACCTTCGCGAGCAGCTCGTCCCAGCTCGCCTCGAACTTCTCGAGGCCCTCGAGCTCGAGCTGCTCAGCGACGTCGTCCACGTCGATCCCCAGTGCGACCAGGCGGTCGAGCAGCGCAGCGGAGGCGGCCTGGGTTCCCGTCACGGTGTCGTGGGCGTCCCCGCCGTGGTCCGCGACGGCCTCGAGCGTCGCGGCGGGCATCGTGTTGACGACGCCGGCCACGACGAGCTCGTCGACGTACAGCGTGTCCGGGTAGGCGGGGTCCTTGACGCCGGTCGAGGCCCACAGCGGGCGCTGAGGCCGGGCACCGGCCGCTGCGAGCTGCCGCCACCGGTCGCTCGAGACGACCTCCTCGTAGACGCCGTAGGCCAGCCGTGCGTTGGCGATGGCTGCCTTGCCTCGCAGCTCGGCGGCCTCAGGCGTGCCGAGCGCGTCGAGACGGGGGTCGACCGCGGCGTCGACGCGCGAGACGAAGAACGAGGCGACGGACGCGACCGGAGCCAGGTCGTGCCCGTTCGCGCCGGCCTGCTCCAGACCCGCCTGGAAGGCGTCGAGCACCGCGGCGTAGCGCTCCAGGGAGAAGATCAGCGTGACGTTCACGCTGATGCCCTCGGCCAGCACGGCGGTCACGGCCGGCAGACCCTCGACGGTCGCGGGGATCTTGATGAAGACGTTCGGGCGGTCCACGGCGCTCCACAGCGCGCGTGCGGACGTGATCGTCCCCGCCGTGTCCCGTGCGAGCCGTGGGTCGACCTCGATCGACACGCGCCCGTCCTGGCCGTTCGTGCGGTCGTACACGGGCCGCAGCACGTCCGCGGCCGCGCGCACGTCGTCCGTCGTGATCGCGAAGACCGCCTGGTCGACGTCGGCACCTTGCGCCGCCAGGGCGCGCAGCTGCTCGTCGTACGCGTCGCCCTTGCTGATGGCCGCCGCGAAGATCGTCGGGTTCGTCGTCACGCCGACCACGCCGCGCTCCACGAGCGCGGCGAGGTTCCCGGAGTGCAGCCGCTCACGCGACAGGTCGTCGAGCCAGACGGCCACTCCCGCCTCGGAGAGCCGTGCGAGGGGTCCGCTCGCTGCCATGGTCGTTCCTTCCCTCATGAGCCTGCTGCGCGGGGGCGCGACCGTGCCTCCGCGAGGTCCTCGTCATCCTGACCCGGACGGGCACGGGACGCCTGCTGGAGTGTGGCGTCCCGTGCCCGTGCGCAGATCAGCCCTGCTGGTCGCCCGTACCGGTGGCCGTGGGCGCGGCCTGCGACGCGGACGGTGCGGCGTCGCCGCTCGCGGCGGCGATCGACTCGTGCGCGGCTGCGACGACGGCCTCGGCCGTGATGCCGAACTCGCGGTAGAGCACCTGGTAGTCCGCCGACGCGCCGAAGTGCTCGAGCGAGACGGTGCGGCCGGCGTCCCCGACGATCTTGTGCCAGGACAGCGCGATGCCGGCCTCGACGGAGACTCGCGCCCGCACCGACGAGGGCAGCACCGACTCGCGGTACGCCTCGTCCTGCTCGGCGAACCACTCGAGGGACGGCGCCGAGACGACGCGCGTGGGCACGCCCGCGGCCTCGAGCGTCTCGCGCGCCTCGACCGCGAGCTGCACCTCGGACCCGGTGCCGATGAGGATCACCTCGGGCGCGGCGTTGCTCGCCTCGAGCAGCACGTACGCGCCCTTGGCGACGCCCTCGGCGCCTGCGAAGCCGTCCTCGCCGCGGGGGAACGTGGGGACGTTCTGGCGCGTGAGGATGAGGCCGACCGGACCGTCGCGGCGCTCGAGGATCGCCTTCCACGCCTGCGCGGTCTCGTTGGCGTCCGCCGGGCGGACGACCGCGAGGCCCGGGATGGCCCGCAGCGCGGTGAGGTGCTCGACCGGCTGGTGGGTGGGGCCGTCCTCGCCGAGCCCGATCGAGTCGTGCGTCCAGACGTAGATCGCCGGCACGCCCATGAGCGAGGCGAGGCGGACCGAGCCGCGCATGTAGTCGGCGAACTGCAGGAACGTGCCGCCGTACGCGCGCGTCAGTCCGTGCAGCGTGATGCCGGACAGGATCGCGCCCATGCCGTGCTCACGGATGCCGAAGTGCAGCGTGCGGCCGCCCTCGTCGCCGGCGAACTCGTGCGTCGAGCGGTGCGCGGGGATGAAGGAGGGCTGGCCCTTCATGGTCGTGTTGTTCGACCCCGCGAGGTCGGCCGAGCCGCCCCAGAGCTCGGGCAGCGCGTCCGCGATCGCGGACAGGACCTCGCCGGACGCGGCGCGCGTCGCGACGGCCTTGCCCGCGGGGAAGACGGGCAGCGACTGCGTCCAGTCGGCCGGCAGCTCGCCCGCGCTGAGGCGCTCGAGCAGCGCGGCACGCTCGGGGTTGGCCGCCTTCCACGCGTCGAACGACTCCTGCCAGGCGGCACGCGCGGTCGCGGCGCGGTCCGCGAGGCCGCGCGTGTGCGCGAGCACCTCGGGGTCGACCTCGAACGACGCGTCCGGGTCGAAGCCCAGGAGCTCCTTGAGACCGCGGATCGACTCCGTGCCGAGCTTCGAGCCGTGCGACGAGTGGTCGTCCGTCTTGCCGGGCGTGGGCCACGCGATCAGGGTGCGGATGCCGATGAAGGACGGCTTGTCGGTCACGGCCTTGGCGGCCTCGATCGCGGCGTGCAGCGCGTCGACGTCCTCGCGGTACTCCCCGCCGGCCGTCCAGTCGACGAACTGCACGTGCCAGCCGTACGACTCGTACCGGGCCAGGACGTCCTCGGTGAAGGCGATCTGGGTGTCGCCCTCGATCGAGATGTGGTTGTCGTCCCACAGGACGATGAGGTTGCCGAGCTCCTGCGTGCCGGCGAGCGACGACGCCTCGCTCGTCACGCCCTCCTGCAGGTCGCCGTCGGAGGCGATGACGTACGTGTGGTGGTCGAACGGGCTCGTGCCCGCGGGAGCCTCCGGGTCCAGGAGGTGACGCTCCCGGCGCTGCGCCATCGCGAAGCCGACCGCCGAGGCCAGGCCCTGCCCGAGCGGGCCCGTCGTGATCTCGACGCCCTCGGTGTGCTTGTACTCCGGGTGCCCCGGGGTCTTCGAGCCCCACGTCCGCAGCGCCTGCAGGTCCTCGAGCTCGAGGCCGAAGCCGCCGAGGTACAGCTGGATGTACTGGGTGAGGCAGGAGTGGCCGGCGGACAGCACGAAGCGGTCACGGCCGAGCCAGTGGGTGTCCTTCGGGTCGTGGCGCAGCACGTTCTGGTAGAGGAGGTAGGCCACCGGGGCGAGGCTGATCGCCGTCCCGGGGTGACCGTTGCCGACCTTCTCGACCGAGTCCGCCGCCAGGACGCGCACCGTGTCGACGGCCTTGACGTCCAGGTCGGTCCATCCGACCGTCTGGGCCAGGGGAGCCTTCGCGTTCACCGCACCTCATTCCCACCCGGGAGAGCCGGGTGACGTGTTCCGACTTGCGTGCCGTGCTGCTTCGGCACGGCCTCGCGAGGGTTCTCGCGAGCGCACGGTCGTCCGTGGCTGGCCCGTGCACGGGTCGCGCGCCGGTGTCGTCCCACGGTCGGGACGCACTCGGACGACGACGCGCACGGACGGACGCCGGTTGCCGCTTGAGCCTATAGCCCACGCGCGGAGCTCCAGCCACGGTGACCAGCCTCCGGCCACCGTGACGCGCCCGCCTCAGGACTATGTGCGGCGCGCGACCGATCTCACAGGTCGCGCCGGGCGCGGTGGGAGGCCTTTCGTCCCACGCGCGGCGTAGCATGGCCGTCGACGTCAGCCCCCGACCGGCCCACAGCGCCGACCGCCGACCCACGAACGGAAACCGCTTCGCGTGCGCCTCTCCAGCCCCTCGTCAGTCGACGGACGGTCGGCTGACGGCGCCGTCGGCGCTCGTCGCGGTCCAAGGGTCGCAGCACGTGGTGCGCACGAGGGGCACGGGGTCGTCCTCGACGAGGTGGCCACGGCGGACGGCGAGCACCGCGCGACGGCGGCGGACGTGACCGCGTCGCTCTCGCCGGTCGCGGCAGGCCCGGACGGGGCAGGGACGGGCCACGCGCAAGGACGGGTCGCGGCGGCCAGGGCGGTCGTCGGACGGTACGTGACGCTCACCAAGCCGCGTGTCATCGAGCTGCTGCTCGTGACGACGATCCCGACGATGATCCTCGCGCAGGAGGGCTGGCCGAGTCTGGGTCTCGTGCTGGCCACGCTCGTCGGCGGTGCGGCGGCCGCGGGCTCCGCGAACGTCCTGAACTGCTACATCGACCGCGACATCGACCGCGTGATGAACCGGACGCGCAGGCGTCCGACCGCCACCGGCGAGATCAGCCCGCGGGCGGCGCTCCTGTTCGGCCTCGTGCTCGGCGTGGTCAGCCTGTCGTGGCTGTGGTTCCTGGTGAACCCGGTCTCGTCGATGCTGACCGCCGGGGCGATCCTCATCTACGTCGTCGGCTACACGATGATCCTCAAGCGGCGCACGCCGCAGAACATCGTCTGGGGCGGGGCCGCCGGCTGCATGCCCGTGCTCATCGGCTGGTCCGCCGTGACCGGGTCGGTCGGCTGGCCGGCGCTGCTGCTGTTCGGCGTGATCTTCTTCTGGACGCCGCCGCACTACTGGCCGCTGTCCATGAAGTTCCGGCGGGACTACGCGGCCGCGGGCGTCCCGATGCTCCCGGTCGTCGCACGCGACACGAAGGTCGCGCGCGAGATGATCGGCTACACGCTCGCGATGATCGCCTGCTCGCTGCTGCTGGTGCCCGCGGCCGGCATGACGTGGGTCTACGCGGTGCTCGCGACCGCTCTCGGCGTCTGGTTCCTCGTGCTCTGCGTCCGGCTGCTGCGCCGCGCGGAGGAGCCCGCACGGGGCAAGCTGCGGGCGATGAGCGTGTTCCACGCCTCGATCACCTACCTCACGCTGCTGTCCGTCGCGATCTCGGTCGACGTCTTCCTGCCGCTGTGACGGGCGGCTGCGCGCGGTGACCCAGGCGGCCTCCCGCAGTCCGCTGGAGCGCGCGCTCGAGGACTACCTCGCGCACCTGACGGTCGAGCGCGGCCTGTCCCGCAACACCGTCGCCGCCTACCGGCGCGATCTCGGCCGCTACGTGGCCTACCTGCAGGCACGCGGCCGCGGTGCACCCACGGACGTGCACGCGCAGGACGTCGAGGACTACCTGGTGGCCGTCCGGACGGGTGCGGACGGCGGCAGCGCGCTGTCCTCGTCGTCCGCCGCACGTGCGGTCGTCGCGGTGCGCGGCTGGCACAAGTTCCTCGTGCTCGACGGCGTGACCCCCGACGACGCCGCGAGCGGCGTGCGCCCGCCTCCCGCGCCGCGGCGCCTGCCCAAGGCCATCTCGGTCGACGAGGTGGGCCGCCTGATCGACGCGGCCGGGCTCGGCGACGGCCCGGTGCCGCTGCGCGACCGTGCGCTGCTCGAGCTGCTCTACGCCACCGGCGCCCGCATCTCCGAGGCCGTGGGTCTGGACGTCGACGACGTCGACCGCACGCCCGGGCGCGCGGCGGTCCGGCTCTTCGGCAAGGGCGGCAAGGAGCGAGTCGTCCCGGTGGGGTCGTTCGCCGTCGAGGCGCTCGAAACGTACCTCGTGCGTGGTCGTCCCACGCTGGCGGCGGGCGGTCGTGGGACGCCGGCGGTGTTCCTCAACACGCGTGGCGCGCGGCTGTCGCGGCAGAGCGCCTGGGCGGCGCTGCGGACCGCCGCCGAGCGCGCGGGCCTGGGCGGGCGCGGGACCGGCGTCGCCCACCTGTCGCCGCACACCCTGCGGCACTCGTTCGCGACCCACCTGCTCGCCGGCGGGGCCGACGTACGCGTCGTGCAGGAGCTGCTCGGGCACGCGTCGGTCACCACCACCCAGATCTACACGCTCGTCACGCCGGACACCCTGCGCGAGGTCTACCAGCTCAGTCATCCCCGGGCGCGGTGATCGTCTCAGGACGGTCCGCTCCGGTAGGTTGTGCGACGTGGTGAGCAGCGACACGACGCAGGAACTGGACGCCGTCGGGCGAGCGCTCCCGGTCTTCCCGGAGCCCGAGCCTCTGGCCTCGCACGGCCCCGCGCGCGTCATCGCGATGTGCAACCAGAAGGGCGGCGTCGGCAAGACGACGACGACGATCAACCTCGCGGCTGCTCTCGCCGAGTACGGCCGCAAGGTCCTCATCGTCGACTTCGACCCGCAGGGCGCCGCGTCCGTCGGGCTCGGCATCAGCCCCCACGAGCTCGACCTCACGATCTACAACCTGCTCATGGAGCGCGACGCGCAGATCGCCGACGTGCTGCGGCACACGAGCACGCCCGGTCTCGACCTGCTGCCGGCGAACATCGACCTGTCCGCCGCGGAGGTCCAGCTGGTGGGGGAGGTCGCGCGCGAGTCGGTCCTGTCGCGCGCGCTGCGTCCCGTTCTGGACGACTACGACGTCGTCCTCATCGACTGCCAGCCGTCCCTCGGGCTGCTCACCGTCAACGCCCTCACGGCGGCGCACGGCGTGCTGATCCCGCTCGAGTGCGAGTTCTTCGCCCTGCGAGGGGTCGCGCTGCTCATCGAGACGATCGAGAAGGTGCGTGACCGCCTCAACCCGCGGCTCGAGGTCGACGGCATCCTCGCCACGATGTACGACTCGCGGACGCTGCACGCCCGCGAGGTCGTCGCCCGCGTGCACGAGGCGTTCGGTGACACGCTGCTGCAGACGGTCATCGGACGCACGGTGAAGTTCCCGGACGCCACGGTCGCTGCCGAGCCCATCACCACCTACGCACCGACGCACAGCGGCGCGCAGGCCTATCGCCAGCTCGCGCGCGAGCTCGTCGCCCGTGGCGACGCCGCCTGAGCTCGCGCCCGGAGGCGACACGACGAGCGGCACCCCGGACGAGGCGGGCTCGGCCCCGGCTGGCGACCAGCGCGGTTCGCCTCCCGGGTCGCCCGCCGGGACCGCCGGGTTCGAGGTGCACCTCGAGAACTTCTCGGGCCCGTTCGATCTGCTCCTCGGGCTGATCGCCAAGCACAAGCTCGACATCACCGAGGTCGCGCTCGCCCAGGTCACCGACGAGTTCATCGCCTACCTGCGGGCCGCCGAGGCCCAGTGGGACCTCAACCGAGCGTCGGAGTTCCTGGTCGTGGCCGCCACCCTGCTCGACCTCAAGGCCGCACGCCTGCTGCCGTCGGCGGACGTCGAGGACGCGGAGGACCTCGAGCTGCTGGAGGCGCGGGACCTGCTGTTCGCGCGACTGCTGCAGTACCGGGCGTACAAGAAGGTCGCCGCGCACCTCGGGCACCGCTGGGCGACCGAGGGCCGACGGTACCCGCGGACGGTGACCCTCGAGCCCCACCTGGCCGCGCTGCTGCCCGAGCTCGTGATGCAGATCGGGCCGGAGCAGCTCGCCGCGCTGGCCGCCAAGGCGCTCGCACCCAAGGCTGCGCCCCCCGGCGTCGACATCAGCCACCTGCACGCGCCGGCCGTCTCCGTGCGCGAGCAGGCCGCCGTGCTCGTCGACCGGCTCAGGCTTCACGGCTCGGTGTCGTTCCGCGCCCTCGTGGCGGACGCCGGGTCGACCATCGTGGTGGTCGCCCGGTTCCTGGCCGTGCTGGAGCTCTTCCGCGAGGGTGCGGTCGGTTTCGACCAGGTGACGCCTCTGGGTGACCTCACCGTGCGCTGGACCGGGGCGGCCGAGGGCGAGGTGACGGTGTCGGACGACTTCGACCAGCTCGACACGACCGGTGACGGCACGAGCCCCGACGACACGGTCGGCACGGCCGACGGCGGATCCGGCGCACCCGCACCACCGCAGCAGCTGTCCGAGGAGGACGCATGAGCCAGGACCCGTCGACCGCCGCGCCCCAGCAGGACGCGGTCACCGAGGCCCCGACCGCGCCGGACGAGCTGGCGTTCGACGTCGAGGCGCTGCCCGGCGGCGCGCGCGCGGCGCTGGAGGCCGTCCTGATGGTCGCCGACGAGCCCGTCCCGGCGGTCCGGCTCGCCTCGGTGCTCGGGCTGCCGACCGTGCGCGTCGAGGAGCTGCTCGACGAGCTCGCGTCCGACTACCGCGGCGAGGACGGAGGGCGAGCGCGTGGGTTCGAGCTGCGGCGCGCGGGGGAGGGGTGGCGCATCTACTCCGGGTCGGCGTACGCGGACGTCGTCGGCCGGTTCGTGCTCGACGGCCAGACCGCTCGCCTCACGCAGGCCGCGCTCGAGACGCTCGCGGTCGTCACCTACCGTCAGCCGGTCACCCGCGGACAGGTCTCCGCGGTGCGCGGGGTCAACGTCGACGGCGTGATGCGCACGCTCACCGCTCGGGGGCTGGTGACGGAGGTCGGCACCGAGCCGACGAGCGGTGCGTTGCTCTACGGGACCACGGGATACTTCTTGGAGCGGATGGGCCTGTCCAGCCTGGACGAGCTGCCCCCGCTCGCGCCTTACCTGCCGGAGATCGACGCCCTGGAGGACGTCGACGAAGCCGGCACCACGATCGGAGGACCAGCATGACCCCCCAGCAGCGCCGCGGTGACGCGGACCGCAACGGACGCCCCGGCTCGCCCGGAGGCGCGCCTCGCGGCTCCTCGGGCCGCGGCGGATCCGGCGGCAGCGCGTCCGGGCGTGGGTCCTCGGGCGGCGCCTCGTCGGGGCGTGGGTCCTCGGGTGGCGCGCCGTCCGGGCGGGCCTCGGGGCAGCGTGCCTCGCAGGCGCCCGGGGCGTCGGGCGACGCTGCGCGCACCGGCGGCAAGAAGCCGCACCGCGGGCAGGCGGGCGCGTCACGCGGGCCGGCGAAGGGGCGTGCAGGCTCCCGACCGACGAACGGGCGCCCTGCCGCACGACGCGCCCCGGTCGTCCCCACGATCGACGTGCACGACCCTGAGGGCGTCCGGCTGCAGAAGCTGCTCGCGGCGGCAGGCCTCGGCTCGCGTCGGGCGTGCGAGGCGCTCATCGCCGCGGGCCGGGTGGAGGTCGACGGTCAGGTCGTCATGGAGCTCGGTGTACGGGTCGATCCGGCGCGTGCCGTGGTCCTCGTCGACGGGCTGCGCGTCCAGCTCGACTCGACGCACGTCACGCTCGCGCTCAACAAGCCGAAGGGCGTCGTCTCGACGATGCACGACGAGCAGGGCCGCCCGTCGGTCGCGCAGTACGTCGCCGACCGCACCGAGCGGCTGTTCCACGTGGGCCGACTCGACGCGGACACCGAGGGCCTCCTGCTCCTGACGAGCGACGGCGAGCTCGCGCACCACCTGTCGCACCCGTCGAGCGGGGTCCGCAAGACGTACCTCGCCGAGGTGCAGGGTCGCGTCACGCCGGCGGTCGCTCAGCGCCTGCAGCGCGGTGTCGAGCTCGAGGACGGACCGGCCAAGGCCGACGGCGTGACGATCGTGCAGGCGCTGTCCCACCTGAGCCTGGTGGAGCTGACGCTGCACGAGGGACGCAACCGCATCGTGCGCCGCATGCTCGACGAGGTCGGCCACCCGGTCACCAAGCTCGTGCGCACACGCATCGGCCCCATCCGGCTGGGTGACCTCAAGCCCGGCCGCACGCGTGTGCTGTCGCAGGTCGAGATCGGCTCGCTGATGTCGCAGGCGGGCATGTGACCGCGGCCACCACGGGCCCCGTCCTCGTGGTCGGGGTCGGGCTGATCGGCGCGTCCGTGGGCCTGCGGCTGACGGCCGAGGGAATCGACGTCCGCCTGCAGGACCCGTCGCGGACCGCGGTCGCGCTCGCGCGCGACGTGGGTGCCGGCCGGCCGGCCCGCCCGGACGACGACGAGCCCGCGCTGGTCGTGGTGGCGGCGCCGCCGGACGTGACGGCGGGCGTGGTGCGTGCGCAGCTCGAGGCGCACCCGGGCGCCGTCGTCACCGACGTCGCCTCGGTGAAGGGTCACGTGCTCGCCGAGCTGCGCGCCTCGGGCGTCCCGCTGGACCGCTACGTCGGCTCGCACCCCATGGCGGGGCGTGAGCGCTCCGGCCCGTCGGCGGCTGTTCCCGACCTGTTCCTCGGACGCCCGTGGGTGATCGCCGAGGCCGAGGAGTCGGCCCCGCAGACGGTGCTGGCGGTGCGTGCCCTCGCCGTCGACCTGGGCGCCGTCCCCGTGACGATGGACGCGGATGCGCACGACGCCGCCGTGGCCGCCGTCTCGCACGTGCCGCAGGTGGTTTCCTCGCTCGTGGCCGCCCGCCTGGTCGGTGTCGACGACGCCGCCCTCGGGCTCGCCGGGCAAGGGTTGCGGGACGTCACGCGGATAGCCGCGTCCGACCCCGAGCTGTGGACGTCGATCCTGGCCGCCAACTCCGCGGCGGTACGCCCGTTGCTGGAGGCGCTGCGCGGCGACCTCGACGAGGTCATCGACGCGCTCGCCTCGGCCGACGAGGCCGACGGCCCGGAGACGATCGCCGCCGGCGTCCTGGTGACCCTCGCGCGCGCCATCGCCGCCGGCAACGAGGGCGTCGCCCGGATCCCCGGCAAGCACGGCGGCGCGCAGCGCCCGTACGAGGAGGTCACGGTCCTGGTGCCCGACTCGCCGGGCGAGCTCGCGCGGCTGCTCACCGAGATCGGCGAGGCGGGCGTCAACCTGGAGGACCTGCGGCTCGAGCACGCGGCCGGCCGGCAGGTCGGCATGGCGGCGATCTCGGTGCTTCCCGGCAGCGCGGCCCGCCTCGAGGCCGAGCTCGTGGAACGTGGATGGAGGCTGGTCGTGTGAGTGCGCTCGTCGTGGCGGTCGACGGACCGTCGGGGTCGGGCAAGTCGAGCGTGTCGCGGGAGGTCGCGCGTCGCCTCGGGCTGGCGTACCTCGACACGGGCGCGATGTACCGCGCCGCGACGTGGTGGTGCGTGCACCGTGGCGTGCCGCTCAGCGACCAGGACGCCGTCGCGCAGGCGGTCCGTGACCTGCCGCTCGACCAGGGCGTCGACCCGGATGCCCCCCACGTGGTCGTCGGCGGGACCGACGTCGGTGAGGCGATCCGAGCCACGGAGATCTCGGCGGCCGTGAGCGCGGTCGCGACCAACCTCGCGGTGCGCGACGAGCTGCGGCGCCGGCAGCGCGCCGCGATCGCGGCGCAGGCGCAGGCGTCCTCGTTCTCCCACGGCCGCGGGATCGTCGCCGAGGGCCGCGACATCACCACGGTCGTCGCGCCCGACGCCGACGTCCGGATCCTGCTGACGGCGTCCGAGGAGGCACGCCTCGCTCGTCGCGCGCGCGATGTGCACGGGTCCGACGACGACGCCGCGGTCGAGGCGACGCGTGACCAGGTGCTGCGTCGCGACGCGGACGACTCGACGGTCGTGCAGTTCCACGTCGCGGCGGACGGTGTGGTGACGGTCGACTCCTCCGACCTGGACTTCGAGCAGACCGTGACGGCGGTGCTCAGGGTTGTCGCCGAGGTCGCCGGGGCGCGCGCGTGAGCGGTGCACAGCCGCGGCCGACGGTCGGCGCGCGGGTCGGTCACGCGCTCGGGAAGGTGCTCGCGCACGGCGTGTGGAACACCACGGTCCTCGGTGCCCAGCACGTCCCGTCGGACGGTCCGGTGCTGCTCGCGGCGAACCACACGGGCGTCATCGACGGTCCGGTGCTCGTCGGCGCCTCGCCGCGGCCCGCGCACATCCTCATCAAGGAGGAGATGTTCGCCGGCCCCGTGGGCGCGGTCCTGCGCGCGGTGGACCAGATCCCCGTGGACCGCGACAACCCGCGCGCGGCCCTCGCGGCCGCGCTGGACGTGCTCAAGCGCGGCGAGGTCGTCGGCATCTTCCCCGAGGGCAGCCGCGGGCGTGGCGACGCATCGGACTCGCGAGCGGGGATCACGTGGCTCGCCCTCAACGGTCGAGCCCCCGTCGTGCCGGTCGCGATCCTCGGCACGCGGCGCACGGGCCAGGGCGTCAACCACCTGCCACGCCTGCGCCATCGGCTCGTCGTCGCGTTCGGCGAGCCCGTGGTCGTCGAGCGTGCTGCCGGCGTGCCGGGACGCCAGGCGATGGCCGAGGCGAACGACCGGCTGAGGGACGCACTCGCGCTGCACGTCGCCGCGACCGTGACCGCGACGGGCATCCCGCTCCCGACGGACGACCCGCTGAGCGCCGGCTGAGCCGGGCGGCTCGGGTCGTCGTCGCACGGCGGCGGCCAGCGGCACGATCGTCAGGGACAATGGGACCCATGAGTGAGCCTGAGGTCGACTTCGCCCTGCCCGACGAGGCGTCAGACGCCGAGCGCGAGCGCGCCCTGCGGGCGGGTCTGGCCGAGTACGAGCTGGAGGACGACGACCTCGCGCTGCTGCACGGTGAGGGCGCCCAGGACGAGGGCCTCGAGTCGCAGGCGCCGCTGCCCGTGCTCGCGGTCGTCGGACGCCCGAACGTCGGCAAGTCGACGCTCGTCAACCGCATCCTCGGTCGCCGTGAGGCGGTCGTCGAGGACAAGCCGGGCGTGACCCGCGACCGCGTGAGCTATCCCGCGGAGTGGTCCGGACGTCGCTTCACGCTGGTCGACACGGGCGGCTGGGAGGTCGACGTCGCCGGCATCGAGGCGCGCGTCGCGGAGCAGGCCGAGGTCGCGATCGCGCTGGCGGACGCCGTCGTGTTCGTCGTCGACGCCACCGTGGGCGCCACGGACACCGACGAGCAGGTCGTACGCCTGCTGCGCCGCTCGGGCAAGCCCGTGGTGCTGTGCGCCAACAAGGTCGACGGGCCCGCGGGCGAGGCCGACGCGGCCGCGCTGTGGGGGCTCGGGCTGGGCGAGCCGTACCCGGTCTCGGCGCTGCACGGGCGCGGTACCGGCGACCTGCTGGACGCCGTGCTCGACGCGCTCCCCGAGGTCTCGGAGCACGGCGTGCTGCGCCCGCAGGGGCCGCGCCGCGTCGCCCTCGTCGGGCGCCCGAACGTCGGCAAGTCCTCGCTGCTGAACAAGGTCGCCGGTGCTGAGCGCGTCGTCGTCGACGACGTCGCGGGCACGACGCGCGACCCGGTCGACGAGCTCATCCACCTCAAGGGCGCGCCGTGGGTGTTCGTGGACACCGCCGGCATCCGCCGTCGCGTGCACCAGACGTCGGGCGCGGACTTCTACGCGAGCCTGCGCACCCAGGCCGCGATCGAGAAGGCCGAGGTCGCCGTCGTGCTGCTCGACGCCTCGACCCCGATGACCGAGCAGGACACGCGCGTCATCCAGCAGGTCATCGACGCCGGACGCGCGCTCGTCATCGCGTACAACAAGTGGGACCTCATGGACGAGGACCGCCGTCCGTACCTCGAGCGCGAGATCGACAAGGAGCTCGTGCAGGTCACCTGGGCGCCGCGGGTCAACATCTCCGCGAAGACCGGGTGGCACGCCGAGCGGCTGGTGCCCGCCCTGGAGCGCGCGCTCGACTCGTGGGACACCCGGATCCCGACGGGTCGTCTCAACGCGTTCCTCGGCGAGCTCGTGGCCGCGCACCCGCACCCGGTGCGCGGCGGCAAGCAGCCGCGCGTGCTCTTCGCGACGCAGGCCTCGACGCGTCCGCCGCGGTTCGTGCTGTTCACCACCGGCTTCCTGGACCCCGGCTACCGCCGGTACATCGAGCGTCGGCTGCGTGAGACGTTCGGATTCGAGGGCACCCCGATCACGATCTCCGTGCGCGTGCGGGAGAAGCGCAAGCGGTGACCACCGAGGGGCGCGCGACCGGGGACACGCCCGCCGGCGTGCCCTGGTCCGCGCACGGGCCGCGCGGCCTGCTGCTGCGCTGGGGGCTGCCGCGCGACCCGCAGGCGTCCCGGCACGTCACGGGCTTCCTGGTCGTCGCCGTGCTCACCGTGCTGGTGACCCGGGCTGCCCTCGCAGCGACGGGCTTCCCGCAGGTCGGTGGCCCCGGGCTGCACGTCTCCCACGTGCTGTGGGGCGGGCTCCTGCTCGCCGTGGCCGTGCTGCTCGCACTGTCGTTCATCGGACCGGTGGTCCGGCCCGTCGTCGTGCTGGTCGGGGGAGTGGGCTTCGGCCTGTTCGTCGACGAGATCGGCAAGTTCGTCACGGAGGACTACGACTACTTCTACGGCCCGACCGCGATGCTCGTGTACGTGTCAGTGGTCGCGCTCGCCCTGATCGGCGAGATTCTCTCGGGTCGACGAGGCGCTGTGCCCCCCGAGCGTCTGGCGGCCGCCGTCGACCAGGCCGTCGCGGGAGTGGCGGGCGGCTTCTCGCCCCGCGTGCGGGAGCACGCGCGTGACCTGCTGGCGGCCGCTGACGGCGTGCCGGGGCGCGACGAGGCCGCGGCGCTCGTCGCGACCGTCCGCCCGGACGGCAGCGAGCTGCCCGACCCGATCGCGTGGGTCTCGCACACCGTCGTCGCCGTGTCCCGTCGGCTCGTGCGCGCGGCGTGGGTGCCCCGGGTCGCGGTCGTGGCCATCGCAGGCACGGCGCTGGTCGGCGTCGCGCGCGGTCTGTGGCTCGCGCGCGACGGCGGGACGTCCGGGTGGATCGTCGGCGCGCTGCTCCTCGGCGGAGCGGCCACCACGGCCGCGTGCGTCGCGGGCCTCGTGGCCGACGGCCGCGAGGACGCCTTCACGTGGTTCCGACGCGGAGTCCTCGTGAGCCTCCTGATCACGCAGGTCGCTCTGCTGCGCGTCGACGAGTGGGCAGGCTACGCGGGGCTCGCGCTCGACGTGGTCCTCCTCGGGCTCGTCGCGGCCGAGCTCGACGTGCTGCGCGAGCAGGCCCACGAGCGTGCCCACGACCCGCGAGGCCGTGCCACGGGCGGGACGGGAGACGAGGCACCCGCGCCCGTACGGTAGGCTGTCGCAGGCTTCTCCGGGAGTCGACGGGCTGTGGCGCAGCTTGGTAGCGCACTTGACTGGGGGTCAAGGGGTCGCAGGTTCAAATCCTGTCAGCCCGACCACATCAGGCCTGGTGAGACGACGTCTCACCAGGCCTGAGCCGTCTCTTCGGTGGTGCGTGCGTCGCGCCTCGCGCCCCGCTGACGCGCCGTGCGTGCGCTCTGCGTCGTCCCGCGGCCGCCGGCACGGGACTGACGCTCGTACCGACGGGTCCTTATGCCCTGGTTCGGGGCGTTCTCGCGGGCTGCGATGGAACCATGAGGGGTCGTCGCAGGCCGGTGGTGCAGGGAGCGCTCGCGGTGGTGCTCGGCACGGTCGCGGCCGGCGCCGGGGTGGGGTTCGGCGGGCCCAGGTTCCACAGCAGCGGCGGTGACGACCTGGCGGGCGTGCTGGGTCTCGGGGGAGCCGTGGTGGGGGCGGTGCTCGTGGCCGGCGGGGTCGTCCTGCTGACCCGGGCGGCTCCCCGCTGGTGGCGGCTCCTGGTGGCACCCGTGACGGTGCTCGGCGTCGCACTCGGTGTCTACGTCCTCGCGATCCCCGTCGTCGTCACGACCGCGCCGAGATCGCCCCTCGGTGCGACGACGCCGGCAGACGTCGGCCTCGCGTACGAGGACGTCAGGATCGTCACGGCGGGCGAGGAGGAGCTCGCCGGGTGGTACGTCAGGTCGGCGAACGGTGCGGCGGTCGTGGTGCTGCACGGGTCGGGCTCGAGCCGATCGGGCGTGGTCCAGCACGTGAAGGTGCTGGCGCAGCACGGCTACGGCGTGCTGGCGCTCGACGCCCGCGGGCACGGCGCCAGCTCAGGCCGGGCGATGCGCTGGGGGTGGTACGGGGACGTCGACGTCCCTCGTGCGGCCATGTGGCTGGCGTCGCGACCGGACGTCGACCCGGCGCGGATCGCCGCCCTGGGCTTGTCGATGGGCGGCGAGGAGGCGATCGGCGCGGCGGCACAGACGGACGTCATCCGGGCCGTCGTCGCGGAGGGCGTCACGGGGCGCAGCGCCGACGACCTGGGCTGGCTGTCGAGCACGTACGGTTGGCGGGGCACGCTGACGCGGGCCGTGCACGCCGTCCAGACGTCGCTCGCCGACGTCCTGGCCGAGCCTGCTCGGCCGGTGCCGCTCGACGAGGCGGTGCGCGAGATGGCGCCCCGCCCCGTCCTGCTGGTGGCGGCCGGTCAGGTGGCCGACGAGCAGCATGCGTCCCAGGCCCTGCACGCTGCAGCACCCGGGACGGTCCGGGTCTGGACCGTGCCCGGTGCGAGGCACACCGGCGGGCTCGCGGCGGCGCCGCAGCAGTGGGAGTCGCAGGTCGTCGGCTTCCTGGACGCGGCCCTGGCCGCGCCTGCCGGACCCTGAGTCGCGCCCGCCGCAGGTCAGGGCCCGTGGTCGGGTGAGGGTGAGCGGACCCCGACGAGCCGGAGGGCCGGCCCGAGTGACGACCACCGGCAGCGGGGAAGGCGCGTATGCCCGGGGCCCGCAGCGCCGGCGGGCCTGTCAGGCGCCGAGCACCCAGCGCACCAGGGTCATGACCGTGAGGGTCACGAGTGCGATCGACGCAAGGCTCAGCGGGAACCCTGCTCGGAGCATGTCGGGCACTCGCACATACCCGGAGGAGTACGCGATCGCGTTCGGCGGGGTCGCGGCGGGCATCATGAAGGTGCACCCCGCCGCGAGCGCGACCGGCGCCGCCAGGAGCAGAGGGCCGACGCCGAGCGCGACGCCGACGCCGCTCATGATGGGCAGCAGCGTCGCGGCCGTCGCGGTGTTCGACATGAACTCCGTGAGCAGCACCGTGAGCGCGCACACGGCGGCGACCACGACGATCGGTGGCATGCCGTCGAGGCCGTGCGCGCGCTCGCCGGTCCAGACGCTCAGGCCGGACGCGGTGATCTGCGACGCGAGCGCGAGTCCTCCGCCGAACAGCAGCAGGATGCCCCACGGCAGCTCGCGGGTGTCCGACCAGTCGAGGAGGCGACCTCCGCAGTCCGCTCCCGACGGCAGCAGGAACAGCAGGATCGCCACGACGACCGCCACCACCTCGTCGGTCACGGGCGTCTGCGGCCAGAGAAGCGGGAGCGCGATCCAGGAGACGGCCGCGAGCGCGAACACGGCGATGACGCGGTGCTGCGGTGCGCCCATCGGGCCGAGCCGTCGCAGCTCGGCGCGGACGATCGTCTCGTCCTGGCACAGGGGAGCCGGGTCGAACCGGAAGACGGCGCGCGTGAGCACGAGCCATGCCAGGAGCAGGAACACGACCGACAGCGGGAGACCGACCGCCATCCATTGGCCGAACCCGATCTCGATCCCGTACGTCTCGGACAGGTAGCCGACGAGCAGTGCGTTGGGCGGGCTGGCGATGATCGTGCCGAACGAGCCGATGGTCGCCGCGTAGGCGATGCCGAGCATCAGGGCCGTCGACAGCCGCGGGTCGACACCACCACGCTCGCGCCCGAGCATCGCGAGCACCGAGACCCCGATGGGCAGCATCATCACGGCAGTCGCCGTGTTGGACACCCACATGCTCAGGAGCGCGGTCGCGATCATCATCCCGAGCACGAGGCGGCGTGGGGCGGTGCCGACGAGGCGCACGACGGCCAGCGCGATGCGCAGGTGCACGTCCCACCGCTGCAAGGCGATGGCCAGGACGAACCCGCCCAGGAACAGGAAGATGACCTTGTTGGCGTAGGGCGCCGCGACGTCGGCCACCGGGGCGACGCCCGTCACGGGCAGGATCACGAGCGGGAGCAGGGCCGTCACGGCCAGGGGGAGCGCCTCGGTCATCCACCACACGCCCATGAGCACGAGCGTCGCGGCGGTCACCGCGCCGGCGTGCTCGGGGACCGCGGCGGCGCCCGGCGTCATGTCCGGCACGACCCACGCCACGACGCCCGCGAGCACCGGACCTGCGACGAGCCCCACAGAGGCCCTGCTCGGCCGACGCAGGCGCTCGGAGGCGGGCACACGGCCACGACCCCTGTTGCGACCGGCCGGGGGGTGCGCCGGTGCGGGTGCCGTGGCGGAGCTGATGGGAGACCTCTTCGTCGTGGTGGGCGGGCGTGTCTTCCGCCTCGACGCTAGCCGCCGGGTCCTGGGCCCGCGTGGGACCTTCGTGCAGGTCCGGGCCATCCGGGTGCAGTCCGTCACCGCGCCGCGTGGTGCAGCCCGTCGGCGCGTCAGGACGACGTGCCAGCGCTGCGCACGTGCCCACCGGGCCCGCGGGCCATCGGCCCCGGTCTCGTCGAGGAGGGTCTTTCGTCGCGGACATGCCTGTGGGACGCTCGCGCCATGACGAGATATGCGATCGACGCGCACGTCGCCGTCCAGATCGTCCGAGACGGCTCGAGCGTGGCCGACGGGCACCAGCTCGTCGGCCCGAGCCTGCTGCGTTCGGACGCACTTGCGCTGCTCTACCGCGAGATGCGTGGCGTCGAGCTGAGCGTGGGGGCCCGCAGGCGCCTGCTCGACGGGATCGCCGAGATGCGCATCCGCCTGCTGGGCGACCGCGTGACGCGCGCCGTGGCGTGGGAGATCGCGGCGCGGCTGGGCTGGCCGGACACCTACCGTGCCGAGTACCTTGCGGTCGCCCAGCTCCAGGCGGACGCCTTGGTCACGACCGATCCCGAGCTCGTGCGCGGAGCCGAGGGGACCGTGCCGGTCGTCGGGGTCGAGGCGTTGTCGCGTCCCGCCTGACCCGCGCGAGCGGCGCCCGCACCCGAGGCCGCGGCCGTCAGCGTGTCAGGACGTCGTCGGTCGTCGAACCCGGCAGCGAGACGGTGACCTGCGTGTCCCACGGGTCGCGCGTGGTCAGGGACCGGCCGTCGTCGGCGAACCTGATGCCGCGTGCGCGAAGCCGGGCGGCGAGCGCGTCGAGGTCGTCCCGCGTGGGGACCGTGACGGCGACGTCGCCCAGCCCGAGCGTGGACGCGCGGGGCCCCGCGCCCTTGCTGTTCCACACGTTCATGGCGACGTGATGGTGGTAGCCGCCCGCGGACGCGAACAGCGCGCCGGGGTACTCCGTCATCGTCGGCTCGAAGCCGAGCGCCTGGACGTAGAACGACTCGGCACGCGCGATGTCCCCGACCTGCAGGTGGACGTGCCCCACGCGCCCCGCGAGCTCCGGCCCGGCGTCCAGCGCCTGCTGGGTCAGGTGGTCGCGCAGGTATGCGTTCGGGTCGAGGTAGGTGGTGTCCATGAGGATCTGCCCGCGCGCGTGCAGCCACAGCGAGCGGTCGCGGTCGGTGTAGAGCTCGATGCCGTTGCCTTCGGGGTCGGCGAAGTAGAACGCCTCGCTGACGGAGTGGTCGCTCGAGCCGACGAAGCGGCTGCGCGGGTCCAGCGACGCGCGGTACACGGTCGCGGCCAGGCTGCTGCGGTCGTCGAACAGGAACGCCGTGTGGAACAGGCCGGACGCCCGGGGGTCGGCCGCGGGCAGGTCCGGGGTGTGCACCAGGCGCATCATGGGCGTCCTGCCGCGGCCCAGCACCCTGTGGACGTGGCGCCCGCGGTCGCGCTCCTCGAGCGGCTCCATCGCGAGGGCGGCGCAGTAGTACGAGGACATGAGCTCAAGGTCGCCGACGTGCAGGGTGACCGCGTCCATCGTCGTCTCGGGGGCGAGGACACGGTCGTCGCGGGCTGCGGTCGGGTGCGGGTGCGTGCTCATGAGGCGTGGAGCTCCTGGTGGGCGGGACGGACGGTCGACAAGGGGGTGGCGCACGGCGCCGAGAGCACGGGCGACGAGGCACAGCGGGCAACTGCGGGCCGGCGCGGCGTCGCACGGTTTGTTGCACCTACAACCAGAACCGTACGGCGGATTGCTTGTAGATGCAAGCATCTAGGCTACGCTGTGGACATGCCCGTGACCGAGGAGTCGTCGACCGAGCGCGCGGATGCGCCCGCTCGGCCCGACGCGCGGCTGCGTCGAGACGAGCGTGTCGCGGTGGCGAGGCTGCACGCGCTGCTCGAGCTGCTCCCCACGGCGCTCGACAAGCGGCTCGGCCCTGCCGGCCTGACGTCGTTCGAGTTCACGCTGCTCGAGTCGCTGCACGAGACGCCCTCGCACAGGATGCGCCTGTCGGCGCTCGCGGCGCGCACCAACGCCACGCTGCCCCGCCTGTCGCGGGTCGTGACCGGCCTCGAGCGCAAGGGTCTCGTCGAGCGCACGCCTTGCGAGCAGGACGCCCGCGCGACCAACGCCGTGCTCACGGCGGCAGGCCGGCGCGCGTACGACGGCGCCCGTCCCCGGTACGCCGAGGCCGTGCGCACGATGATCCTGGACGGCCTCGACGACGCGGGCGTGGCGGACCTCGCGGACCTCACGCTCGCCATCCTGCGTCGGCTGGACCCCGAGGGTCGGCTCGCCGTGACCGCGAGCTGCGCCGCGGACCCTGCCGTCGGTCCCGCGCCCGCCCCGTCGACCGCGGACGCGGCGTGCCCCGCGGACCCGGCCCCCTGACCCGGTCTCCCCACCGGCGCGGCGGCGACGAGGACGGCCCTCAGGCGAGGAACGACAGGTACTGCGCACGCACCTCGGCAGCCATGTCCACGCGCGCGGCCGGGCGGGCGGCGTCGAGCAGCCACTGCACCTGCAGGCCGTCCATCACCGCGACGAGACGCCGCGCCGCCGACGCCGGTTCGACGTCGGGGCGCAGCGTCCCCTCCGTCCGGTGCTGCTCGAACGCGGCGGTCGCCGTGGCCAGCACGCGGTCGTACCGCTGCTGGAAGTAGGCGTGGGCGGGATGCGACGCCGTGGTCGCCTCCGCCGAGAGGATCGTGAAGAGCTCGACGAGCCCCGGCCTGGCGGCGTTGCGCTCGACGACCCGGACCAGCGCCTCGAGGAAGCCGACACGCTCGACGTCTGCTGCGATGGCGGCCTCGTCCACCTCGTCCCGGCGCCGCAGGACCGCCGCGAGCAGCGACTCCTTGCTCGGGAAGTGGTGCAGCAGCCCGGGGTGCGTGATGCCGACGCGAGCGGCGATCTCGCGCAGCGATGCCGACTGGTACCCCACCTGTCCGAACAGACCGAGCGCGGCCTCCAGGATCTCCTCGCGCGTGGCTCGTCCGCGGGCGTGCCCGCGGGCCGTGTCGGGCTGCGCGTGCTCCGGGGCGGGCATGAGCCCAAGGATCGCACTGCCGCCCGCCGCTGGGTGCACCAGACGACGCGGGTCGACTCGACCGAGGGACGGATTCGAACACCTGTGCGAGTACAGTGGGTCCGTGGACGAGCAGACGACGCGAGCGGCTCGACAGGCGCCCGGCCGCCGTGCGCCGCGACCGCGCGCCGACCGCCGGGAGGTGGCCAACCGCGAGGCACCCGACCGGATCCCGGTGCGTCCGCAGGGCGACATCCCCGTCATCGTCCGCGTGGTGTGGCTCGACGGCACGGAGGAGTGGCGGCCCGCGCGCGCCGTCCGGTGGACCGCCGAGCACGTCATGGTCGCCTGGCGCGACGACCCTGGCGACCCGCGCTCCGAGCGGCACGAGTGGCTGCGGGCCGGCGACGTCGCCCGGTCTGTCAGCTGGTTCGTCGGACCGCCCCAGGCGCCGCGCCAGGATCGGCCGGCATCGAGCGCATGACGGTACGGCGCGTCCAAGGCGTCCTCAGTGCACGAGCTTGAGCCCGACGACGCACGCGACGATCCCGAGCACCAGCAGCAGGCGCACCGCGCTGACCGGCTCGGTCCCGGACGCCATCGCCCAGCAGACGGTCAGCGACGCGCCGATGCCGACCCAGACCGCGTACGCGGTCCCGACGGGCAGCGTGCGCATCGCGTACCCGAGGCCGCCCATGCTGGCCGCGAGCGCCACGACGAACACGATCGAGGGCACCAGGCGGTGCAGGCCCTCCGATCGCCCGAGCGCAGTGGCCCAGACGGCCTCGAGGACTCCGGACAGGATGAGGACGACCCAGGCCATCACGATCTCCAGTGCGGCCGTCTTGTCGCTGTCCGGGTACGGCACCCTCGTCCGGGAGCCCCGGGCGGGGCTCTGGCGCTCAGCCTCTCACACGGGTGTGGACACGGGCAGGGTCTGGCGTCCTCGTACCGAGAGGGTCACGGCGGCGTCCTGGCCGAGCAGACCGCGGGCGTTGTCGGGCAGCGGGACGCGGGCGCGCCAGAGCCCGTGGGCCACCTCCTCGTCCTCGAGCGCTGGATCGCTCTGGGGGTCGGGCGCCCAGTCCCGCAGGGGCACGTCCAGCTCGGATCCCCAGCGGGCCCACGTCCGTGGCGCAGCCCCTGGCGCCTGCTGGATGTCGACGACCAGCACGTCCGCCCAGTCCTCGGCCTGCTCGAGGTGGTCGAGGAACGACAGCAGGCCGTCCTTGGCCCGCAGCGACATCAGGCGCAGACGCAGGACGTGCCGCATGGTCTGGCTCGGCTCCGTCTCGTTGCGAGGGTCCGGCGGGCGCGTCGCCTGCGTCGACAGGTACGTGCGCACGATCGGCACGGGTCGCACGTCGGTCCCGCCTGCGGGCCGCTCGATCTGGATCGGGCACAGGTGCGCCGTGCTGCGCTCGTGCAGCACGACCGGCAGCCCGCGGATCGACAGCCGGGTCTCGAGCTGCCAGACCGTGTCATCGTCCGGGCTGCCCCACGGCTGCAGGCCGGTCAGATCCGCGCTCACCTCGAGGTCCCCGAACAGGAAGCGGCGCAGGTTCTGGTAGCCCTCCTCGGAGTTGACGATGCCGAAGCGTCCGGAGTGGCTGCGGTGCACGTACGAGCACGGCGCCCCCTCGATGAAGGCGTTCTCGACCTGCACGAGGCCGTCGCTGCGCGGCCCGACGGCGCGCGCGGGCAGGCCGAGCGCGACCGTGTAGTCGCTCGCGTCCGTCCCGACCAGGCAGAAGAAACGCTCGGCCGGGAACCCGCCCGCCGGCAGCCTTGTCGGGGAGAAGTCCTCGCTGAGCGCGACCCGCCCCGGCGTGAGGATCTCGCGCATCCGCCGCGGCCCGAAGACGTCCGCACCCTGCACGCCGAGGGCGTCACGCAGCTTCTCGAGCAGCCCGAAGCCGACCGCGAACTCGATCCCGCCGTGCGGCGTCGCGTAGGTGAACACGCGGTCGACGAACGCGAGCGCGGCGTCGAGCGAGCCTCCGACGCCCTCGGCGTCGGGGATCACACGCTGCAGCATGCAGCGCACGACGAGCCCGCCCATGGAGTGCGCGACGAGGAACACGCGCGGCGCACCGGTGCGCCGGCGCACGAGGGCGACGTACTCGAACAGGCTCTGCGCGGCGCGCTCGAGGCTGAACTCCGCGGGGTCGTGCGTGAGGTTCGGGGCGAACTCGTCGTAGAACCGGTGCACCCAGATCGTGGCGGCAGGGACCGTGCCGTCCTGCTGACCCCGCAGGTGCGCCTCCTGGTCACCGTGGACCAGGAGCTGGTAGTCGTGGTCGATCATGAGCCGCAGCAGCGGGCTCTCGAACTGGTGGAACAGCGGCCTGTTCTCGCCGTCGACGCGCGCCTGCACCGAGCCTTCGTTGAACCCGTAGAACGGGTCCTCCACCGCCTTGCCGATGCCGGACTGCCCGCCCGCGTAGCCGCGCACGTAGATGACGGGCAGCCGCCCGTCCCCGGGGTAGCTCATCGCCGCCTCCCTCGTCGAGACGCCGCTCGGCGTCGTCTGCGAAGGATGCCGAGCGCAGGCGCCGTGATACCGGCGGCGTCGACCTGGCGTGCGCCCGGGGCGCGCCGGGCGACCGTCGCGCGTTGCGGCCGGTGAGCGGAGCCCCGGCGGGGAGGTCAGGCGAACTCGTCGCGCACGACGAGCACGGGACAGTCGGCGAGCCGGGCCACCCGACGACCGACGAGACGGCGGCGCCAGTGCCGGTGACGCGCGCCCACCACGACGAGCCCGGCGGTGCGGGAGGCCTCGACGAGCGCGGAGACGGGGTCGGCTTCGGCCAGGATCGTGCGCACCGTGATCGACGGGTAGGTCTCCGCCAGGTCGGCGGCGACGTCCAGCGCCATGGCTCGCCCCTGGACGTCGTCGCGTCCATGGCGGGCGTGCAGCACGTGCAGGGGCACCGAACGACGCAGCGCCTCACGTGCCGCCAGGCCCGCCGCGAACCACGAGTCCGGGCTCTCGTCGACCCCGACGACGACAGCACCGTGCGCGGCGCCCGCGCCGCGCACGAGCGCGACAGGGCAGCGGGCGCGCGACGACAGCGCCGTGCTGACCGCGAGCGGGGGTTGGGCGGGGCGCGTGCCGGTGACCAACAGCTGTGCGTCCTGGCTGTACGCCGCGAGCGCGGGCACGGTCGACCCCTGGAGCAGGACGCCCGCGACCTCGAGGTCGGGGTGAGCCTCGGCCACCCGACGGCACACCGCACGCAGCTCGGCGGTGATCGCGTCGACGTCGGCGGGTACGGCCATGGCACCGGCCCACGTCCAGGGACCCACCGACGGGGCCACCACGTGCGCGACGACCAGCCGTGCACGGCGCGTCACCGCGGCATCGACACCCCACTGCAGAGTCTGAGCGCTGCGCTCGCTGCCATCGAGGGCCACCACGACCGGCCCGTCGGCTCGCATGTCCTCACCTCGCTGTGCTGTGCGCTCCTGCTCGGCCATCTCCAGGATGGCCCCGGCACGCAGGCGCAGAGCGGCACCAAGGTCCCTTCGTGGGCTCCTCGGTCAGCTCGTGACGGGGTGCACCGCGGCACCGGTCACGCGCACCAGCTCCTCGAACGTGGTGGGGAACACCGTGTGGGGCGTGCCGCCCGCTGCCCAGAGCCGGTCGTACTGCGCGAGGGACTCGTCGACCACCGTCTCGAGCGGGACGGGGTGGCCGAGCGGAGCCACGCCGCCGATCGCCTGCCCGGTCGCCGAACGCACCTGCTCGGGCGTGGCGCGCTCGATCGTCTGCCTCCCCAGTCGTCGTGCGAGCGCCGCGGTGTCGACGCGGTGCCGTCCGCTCGTCAGGACGAGCAACGGCCGACCGTCGCTCCAGAACACCAGGCTGTTGGCGATCTGGCCCACCTGGCAGCCGAGCGCCGAGGCCGCCTCGGCCGCCGTGCGCGCGGAGTCCGGGAGCTCGACGACCGCACCCGTGACCCCCGCGTCCGCGAGAGCCTGAGCGACGATCTGGGACCGGGCGGGCAGCGCGGGCGTGGCGGTCACGGCACCATCTTGCCGCAGGCCGTCGAGCATCCGAGCACGTGTCCGCGCACGGTCCACGCGTCGCAGAGGCCGTCCGACGCGCGGCGCACGCCGGTCAGTGCGCGCGGTCGTGCGAGCGCGGGGCGGGCACGCGACGGCGCGGGGTGAGCCGGACGTTCGGCAGGGCAGGAGCGGGGATCCGCTCGTCGCCGTGCCCGGCGACAGCGCCGAACCGCTGCTCGCGCCGCGAGGACTCCCAGTCGGCGCGCGCCTGCGCGATCTCGGCGTGGTCCCGCCCGACGAAGTTCCACCACATCACCAGGTCGTGCGCGAACGGCTCACCGCCGATCACCAGCAGCCGTGCGCCCTGCGTCGACTCGATCCTCAGCGCGTCGCGCCCGTCGCCGAGGAACAGCAGCGGACCGGGTCGGCACGTCTCGCCGGCCACGCGCGCGGCTCCGCGCAGGACCAGCACCGCGTGCTCGAACGACGGCTCGAGGGGCAGCGTGGCGTCCGTCCCGGGCGCCACCGCGACGTCCGCGCCCACGAGCGGCGTGTGCACGACGGCGGGCGAGCGGGCGTCGTCGATCGCGCCGACCATGACGGTGGCGGCCAGCCCGCCGGACGTCCACACCGGGAGGTCGGTCACCTGCTGGAACGCCGCGGACCCGGTCGCTGCGCCGTCGGGGAGTGCGACCCACAGCTGCACGGCGTGCACGCGCTCACCGGCGCCGGTCGAGATCTCGGAGTGCGCCACGCCACGACCCGCGGTCATGAGGTTGAGCTGTCCGGGTCGCACGACGACGTCCGAGCCGACACTGTCACGGTGGTGGATCTCGCCCTCGAGGGGCCAGGTCACGGTCTGCAGCCCGGTGTGCGGGTGGGGCAGGACGCGCATGCGCACGTCCTGCGGCCCGAACTCGTCGAGGAAGCACCACGCGCCGACCGTCGGCAGAGCACGCTGGGGGAGGGTGCGTCGCACCCGCATGCTGCGGATGCCGCCGAGCGGGACGTCACGGGCCTCGAAGTGCTGCGCGACCGGCCCGCCCGGCGCGTGCCCCGCACAGAGCTCAGGCGCCGGTCGGGTCTCCAGGTTGGTCATGGCGTCACTGTGTCATCTGCTGCCGATCGTCGTCGCGGCGTGCCGGGCGGCACCTCACATCCGCGCGGACCCCGACGTCTGCAGACTGTGAAGGTGCACCCGCCGTTCGAGGACGTCGTCCGGCAGCACGGCGCAGCCGTGCTGCGCGTCTGCCGCGCCGTCGTCGGACCGCACGACGCGCAGGACGCGTGGGCGGAGACCTTTCTCGCGGCGCTGCGGGCCTGGCCGAGCCTGGACGAGGACGCGAACGTCGAGGCGTGGCTCGTGACGATCGCGCACCGCAAGGCGGTCGACGTCTGGCGCGCGACGCGGCGCCGTGCCGTGCCCGTCGCGGACCTGCCCGAGCGGGTCGCGGCAGCGGACGGCCGTGACCTGGACCTCTGGGAGGCGGTGGCGCGGCTGCCGGACCGGCAACGGCACGCGCTCGCGTTGCACCACCTCGGCGGGCTGCCGTACGCCGAGTTGGCCGAGGTGATGGGGGGAACGCCCGCGGCGGCACGACGAGCCGCCGCGGACGGAGTGGCGGCGCTGCGACGGTCGCGCGCGCGGTGGGCCCATGACGAGGGGGAGACGCGATGAACGCGGACCGGCACACCGAGCGGGCCGCAGCGCCCGCACCGACCGACGAGGAGACGCTCGTGCAGATGCACGCGATCCTCGTCGAGCGGGCGGAGCGGGCCCAGCTGATCGACGTCGCCTACCGCACGCTCGACGGTCCGCTCGGCTCGCTCCTGCTGGCGGCGACGCCGGCCGGACTCGTGCGGGTCGCGTTCGAGGTGCAGGACCACGCCGCGGTGCTCGTCGACCTGGCGCGGCGCGTCAGTCCTCGGGTGCTCGCCGCTCCACGCCGCCTGGACGACGCCGCGCGGCAGCTCGACGAGTACTTCGCAGGGACGCGCCGCCGGTTCGACCTGGCGCTGGACCTGCGGCTGGCGACGGGCTTCCGCAGGGTCGTCGTCGAGCACCTCGCCCGCCTGGAGTACGGGCGCACGGCGAGCTACGCCCAGGTCGCCGCGGCCGCGGGCAGCCCGCGTGCGGTGCGTGCCGTCGGCACGGCGTGCGCACTCAACCCGGTACCGGTCGTGGTGCCGTGCCACCGGGTCGTGCGCTCCGACGGGTCCCCCGGGCAGTACGCCGGGGGCACGCGCGCCAAGGCGGCGCTGCTCGCGCTCGAGCACGACGGCTCGGCGTCTCCGGCACACCGCGAGGGCGGACCGGCGTAGCGTCGCCGGTATGTGCCGAAACATCACCACGCTGCGCGGCCTGGAGCCGCCCGCGAGCGACGCCGAGATCGAGGCCGCGGCCGTTCAGTACGTGCGCAAGGTGACGGGTGTGCGCACCCTGTCGCCGGCGACGCGCGAGCCGTTCGAGGCGGCGGTCCGGGCGGTGGTCGCCGCCACGGCGACCGTGCTCGCCGACCTGCCCGAGCGCCGGTCGGCACCGTCGACGGTGCCGCCGCTGCGCCGACCCGACGTGCAGGCGCGGATCGCGGCGCGCATGGCCGCTCGCGAGGCGCACGAGCGCGCGCACGAGCAGGGGCTCGCGCACTCGCACGACGACGAGGGGCGCATGGTCACCACCGAGCACTGACGCGCCTTCGGTCCACCCCACGGCTCCGGGGCCCTCGGGGCAGGCGCACGCGGCCGCCTGCGTCAGGCGCTGGCCGGGCCCGATCCGTCCGCGAGGGGCCATGGCACGAGCCGCGGGATGCCGTCCGGCGCGACGGCCGCGAGGGCGAGGAACCGCGCCTCGGCGCGATGCAGCCGGATGTGCTCGTCGAGCGACCACGTCGGGCCGTTCGTCAGGCGCATGCCGCATGCGCACGCGATCGTGACGCGGCCGTCCGGGTCGGTCTGGACCAGCCCGACCGTCGTGTGGTCGGTGAAGGCCTGCACCTTGGCGCGCCGCATCTGGGCGCTGACGGCCTCCGAGGCGCCGTGCTCGTCTGTGGTCACGCTGAATGATCGGACGAGAAGGCCTCGTCGACCAAGCGGTCGAGCTCGAACGACTCGTCCCAGGAACCGCCGCCCAGGCTCGGCATCATCTGGCGCAGCGTCGGCCGCCACTCCTCGATGCGGTCGGCGAAGCAGCGCTCGAGCAGCTCGACCATCGTGGCCACGGCTGTCGAGGCGCCCGGCGACGCGCCCAGCAAGCCGGCGATCGAGCCGTCCGCCGAGGTCACGAGCTCGGTGCCGAACTCCAGGACGCCGCCGCCCTTGCCCTTCTTGATGACCTGGACGCGCTGGCCCGCGGTGATCAGCTCCCAGTCGCGCTCACGCGCCGAGGGCATGAACTGCCGCAGCGTCCGGAACCGCGCGCTGCGGGAGGCGGTGACCTCGCTGATGAGGTACTTCAGCAGGTCGAGGTTGCGCAGCCCCACGGCCAGCATGGGCACGACGTTGCCCGGGCGGATGGACCGGAGCAGGTCGAGCCAGGAGCCGTGCTTGAGGAACTTCATGCTCCAGCCCGCGTAGGGACCGAACATGAGCGCACGCTCACCGTCCACGACGCGGGTGTCGAGGTGCGGCACGGACATCGGGGGAGCGCCGATCTCCGCGCGGCCGTAGACCTTCGCATGGTGCTCACGCACGATCTCGGGGTTCGTCGTGCGCAGGAACTGGCCGCTGATCGGGAAGCCGCCATAGCCCTTGGCCTCGGGGATCCCGGACCTCTGCAGCAGGGTGAGCGCACCGCCGCCCGCACCGATGAACACGAACCGCGCCGTGAGAGTGCGGGCCCGCCGGTGGCCGTTCCAGCGGCGGTCACGGACCGTGACGCGCCAGGTGCCGTCCGAGCGTCGGCGCAGGCGCGTGACCTCGGACTCCAGGTGCAGCGAGGCGCCCCGGTCGACCGCGTCGTGGATCATCGCGTGCGTCAGCGCGCCGAAGTCGACGTCCGTCCCGGCGGTCGCACGGGTCGCGGCGACAGGGACGTCCGGGTCGCGGCCCTGGACGAGCAGGGGGGCCCAGGCGCGGATCTGCTCGGGGTCGGTCGTGAACTCGAGGTCCGAGAACAGGGGGTGGCGGCTCAGCGCCTCGTGCCGCCGGCGCAGCAGGTCGACGCCCTCGGCGCCGCGCACGAACGTCATGTGCGGGGTCGAGGAGACGAACCCGGTCCCGCCGGGAAGTCGGCCCTGCACCGCGAGGTGGTGCCAGAGCTCGCGCGAGAGCTCGAACTGCTCGTTGATCCGCACGGCCTTGGTGATGTCGATCGAGCCGTCGGCGCGCTGCGGGGTGTAGTTGAGCTCGCAGAGCGCGGCGTGCCCGGTGCCGGCGTTGTTCCACGGGTTGGAGCTCTCCTGCGCGAGCCCGTGGCGCCGCTCGTGGATCTCGATGCGCCACGTGGGCTCGAGCGTGCTGAGCAGACTCGCGAGCGTCGCGCTCATGACGCCGCCACCGATCAGGAGCACGTCCACGTCGGTCGCGGTCGAGGTGTTCCGGTTCGCAGGCACGCGTTCGATCGTAAGTTGACGTCGAGATTCTCCAGTGCGAGGAACTTGTGACGATCCCGACATGTGACGTTGGTCTCGGGCAGCGACCGCCGCAGGCAGACGTCCCTGCCAGCGGGCCCGTGCGGCACGCCAGGGACGAGCCGGGCACGTGCGCAGGTGCGTGCGGGAGGGTAGAACGAGTCCATGACGCGCGACCGAGACCTGGTGTCCGACCCGTCGGCCGAACGCATCGCCGTCCGGACCCCCGACGACGCCCTGCTCGCCGCGGGCGACGCCCGAACGGGGGGCGACCCCGCGCGTGCGCCCCGGTCGCTGACCGCGACCGAGCTGGACGCCGACGACGAGGCCGTGGCGAGCAACGACGAGTGGGACGACCCCGACCGGCTCTAGCCAGACGCAGCGCTGATTGGCCGTCACCGAGGCGCCGCCGTCCGGGAACCCTCCTGTGGCGGGTGCACGGCCCCCGCGCCCCGTGTCGGCGAGCTCTCAGTCGAGCGTGACCCCGGCGGACTGCACGGCACGCAGCAACGCGTAGCCGTCAGGTCCCTGGAGCACCGGGATCCCGCCGTGCGTCCTGCGCGTGCCGGAGAGCGCCGACTCCTGGGCGGGCGCCGGCAGGCCGTGCGCGAGCACGTGCTCGGCGAACGTCAGCTGGCGGATGAGGATGGCGCGCACGTGCTGCGGGTACCGCGCGGCGGTCGCGGCGTACACCAGCGGGTCGCGCTGGCCGTCGTCGCCGACCAGCACCCAGGAGATGTCCGGGAACTCCTCGGCGAGCCGGCTCAGCTGCGAGAGCTTGTGCTCGCGTCCGCTGCGGAACCACCCGGTGTTCGTCGGACCCCAGTCCGTCAGCAGCATCGGGCCCGCGGGGTAGCCGAACCGGCGCAGGAAGCGGCCGATCGCGGGTGCGGCGTTCCACGCCCCCGTCGACAGGTACACCACCGGGACGTCGGGTCGCCCGCCCACGAGCCTGGCGTACAGGCCCGCCATCCCCGGGACCGGCTCACGTGCGTTCTCGTGCCGCACGAGGGTGTTCCACGCCGCGACGAAGATGCGGGGCAGGCGCGTCACGACGACGGTGTCGTCGATGTCGCTCACGATGCCCGCACGCACGTCGGGCCCGACGACGTGGACGGGGGCACTGGCGACGGCACCGTCGGCCGATCGCAGCTCGACGTCGTGCCAGCCGGGGGCGAGGTCGCTCTCGAGCCGGACGTCCAGGTAGCCGCCCCGGTCCGTGGTCACCACGTGCGTGCGGGCGCCCACGCGCACCTCGAGCCGGGCTCCCGCCACCTGGGCCGTCGCGAAGGAGCGCCAGCCGCGCACCGCGGGGGCCGTGCGTGCACCGGCCTGCGCGGCGGCCCCGGCGCCGGGCAGGTCGCTCTCCTTGACCGCGGGGGCCGCCAGCAGGGTGCGCGCCAGGACGCGCACCCAGCCCTGCGCGCCGTAGCCCGCGTACGGCTCGATGCGCAGGGTCCACCCGCGGCGGCGCAGGATCGCAGCCACACGTCGATCGAAGGCGTCCTCCAGCCGCGCCGCGGGGTGCAGCCGCGAGGCCGGGTTGGTCGACCCCGGCCGGGGTGCACCGGGCCGGACTGCGCGGAGGTCCTGGTACTGCTCGTCGGCCACGTGCGGCTCGCTTCCTGTGCTCGTGACGACGGCAGCGCCGGGACGGGCGGCGTCGGCCTGGCCGGGCTGCGGCCCGTCGGCCGACACCGCTCCGCCGCCCCCGTGGCCCTCGCTGCGACGCCCCACGTCGTTCGTCGTACCTGCGCTCGTCCTGCCTGTGCTCGTCCTGCCTGTGCTCACCTGGCCGGGGACGCCTTGCGTGCCTTGTCGGACGCCGCGCGCGCCGCCTGCTTCTCCGTGCTCGCGGACGCCGTGCTGAGCGCCCCGCCCGAGGACTCCAGGTGCGCGCGGACGAACCAGTGGAACAGCTCCAGCTCGTGCAGGTGCCCCACGAGCAGGTCGTTGGTGACCGCGTCGAGCTCCTCGACGTCCGCGGCGGCCTGGCGATGGGCGGTGATCACCCCGACGTAGACCGCGTCGAGGGCACCGAGGTGCGCATCCGTGGAGGCGCGCCCGATGCTGTAGTCGTCCCACGTGCGGTTCTTGACGAGCGCACCGGGAGTGCCGACGGGCGCGACCCCGAGCGTCGCGATGCGCTCGGCCGTCGCGTCGACCATGGCGCGCACCGCGTCGACCTGCGGGTCGAGCATCTCGTGCACCGCGATGAAGTGCGGTCCGACGACGTTCCAGTGGATGTGCTTGAGCGTCAGGGCGAGGTCGTTGAGCGAGTCGAGCCGCTCCTGGAGGATCCCGGCGACCCGTGCCCCGTCCTCGGCCGAGAGGGACGGAACGGTGTACTTCGGCAGGTCCTTGCGCGCCATGTCGCACTCCTCGTCTGTCGTCAGCTTCCGCGCCGGTCCTGGTACCCGACGGAGGTCTCCACGTTGCCGCACCGGTGCACGGCGCGCCAACGCAGGCGCGCCGTGCCGGGCGGGACCGACCTGGTCACGGCCGAGGGGACGGCGTCGACACGGCGGGGGTCAGCCTGCCAAGTCGTCGACAGGTTCGCCCGCACCGTCCGTGAACGGGTCGCCGCGCTCCTGCAGGCGCCGCGCGACCTCGTCCGGCCCGAGCTGGGTCAGCTCGGGACCGACCTCGTGCCACCACCGCGGGGCCGCGACCCGAGGCTCGTGACGCCCCCGCAGCGAGTACGGCGTGATCGTCGTCTTGGCGGGGTGGTTCTGGGACCAGTCGAGCAGGACCTTCCCGCCGCGCAGGTCCTTGCGCATGACCGCGACGACGAGCTGCGGGTGGGCCGTGGCGAGGGCGTACGCGAGGTCCCGGGCGTACTGCCGGACCTCGACAGCAGGGCGTCGTCGTGGCAGCGGCGCGTACAGCTGCATGCCCTTGCTCCCCGAGGTGACGGGCACGGTCTGCGTCAGTCCGTCGTCGGCCAGGCGCCGGGCGACGAGGTGGGCGACGAGGACACACTCGGGCAGCCCGGCGCCGGGGCCAGGGTCGAGGTCGATCACGAGACGGTCGGCGCCCCGCAGCGCCCCCCGACGCGAGACCGACCACTGCGGGGTGTGGAGCTCGAGCGCGCCGGCGTTCGTGGCCCACACGAGACCGGCCAGGTCGTCGAGGAACGGAAGGTCGAGCTCCGTGCCCTCGTCGTCGTTCCCCGGTGCGGCGGGCAGGACGCGGTGCCGCAGCCACGCGGGAGCGCCCCGCGGCACGTTCTTCTCGAAGAAGGGCTGGCCGTCCACGCCCGAGGGGAACCGGATGCGGGTGACCGGCCGGTCCCGCAGCTGGTGCAGCAGCGCCGGCGCGACGCGCACCACGTAGTCGATGAGCTCGGCCTTGGTCGTCCCCGTCGACGGGTACAGCACCTTGTCGAGGTGCGAGACGCGCACCGCGACACCGTCGACGTCGACCGTCTGCTTGTCAGGGGTCATGGCCTCTCCCAGGGGTCGGGTGCGACGTCCTCGCGCATCCCGCCCACGACCGGCTGTCGCAGCCGACCCTGCGGGGAGCGGGTCAGGTAGCGCACCTGCACGACGACCGTCGGCGTGCACCAGGTCGTGCCGCGTGCGTCCACGGCGGGGACGGCATCGGTGAAGGGGCTCGCTGTGCGCGCGCCGGCGGCCAGCGCGTCCTGCAGGTCGCGCGCCGACGCGCCGGTCAGCCCGCTCCCGGCGCGGCCGAGGTAGCGCAGCCCGCCCTCACCGTCGGGCGCGCCCAGCAGGACGGCGCCGAGGCGCCCGCTGCCGCCGGTCTGCGGACGCCATCCGCCGACGAGCGCCGCGCGTGTGCGCCGGTGCGCAGCCTTCACCCAGTCGGGTGATCGCACGCCGGGCCGGTACGGCGACGCGCGTCGCTTCGCGACGACCCCTTCCAGACCGTGCTCGCGCGTCACGGCCCACAGCTGCTCCCCGTCGTCGTACACCGGAGAGGTCGAGACGTGCGCGGGCAGGTCGAGCGCGTCCAGCGCCGCGCGCCGCTCGGCGTACGGCCGCGACGTCACATCGGTGCCGCCCACCCGCAGGACGTCGAAGACGAGGTACGTCACCGGCCGGACCCGCGCGAGCTCGCTCGCACGCCGGGGGTCGCGCACGTGCATGCGCTCGGCGATCGCCGCGAACGACGGCACGCCGCCGTCGAGCGCGACCACCTCGCCGTCCAGCAGCACGTCGTGCAGCTCTGCCAGGCCGGCGAGCTCGGGGTAGGCGGCAGTGATCTCGCGCTCCGCGCGGCTCCACAGGCGCACCGCACCGCCGCGCACATCGGCCAGTGCGCGCACGCCGTCCCACTTGACCTCGAAGGCCCATCCGGCGCCGCGCGGGGGCACGCCAGAGCTCGTGGGGGTGGCCAGCATCGGGTGCACGGGTCCATCCTGCCGAGAACGGCCGTGCAGGTCGCGGCGGTCTGCCTGGCGGGTTGCCAGAGCAAGACGGGCATCTCGCTGGCAGGCTGAGAGCAGACTCGAGGGAGGGAGGCGCAGGATGCGGGCGATCTGGAAGGGCGCGGTCGCGTTCGGGCTCGTCAACGTCCCGGTGCGGCTGTACGCCGCTACCGGGGAGCACGAGGTCACGTTGCACCAGGTGCATGCCGCCGACGGCGGCCGCATCCGGTACCGCAAGGTCTGCAGCGTCGACGGCGAGCCCGTGACGATGGACGAGATCGCGAAGGGCTACGAGACCGCCGACGGCGAGCTCGTGATCCTGACCGACGAGGACTTCAGCCGCCTCCCGCTCGCGACCGAGCGGGAGATCGAGGTGCTGGAGTTCGTCCCCGCGGAGCAGGTCGACCCGATCCTGCTCGGCAAGACCTACTACCTCGAACCCGACAAGACGGCCGCCAAGCCGTACGCGCTGCTGCGCGGCGCGCTCGAGGAGGCCGATCGGATGGCGGTCGTCAAGGTCGCGCTGCGGCAGCGCGAGTCGATGGCGGTCCTGCGGGTGCGCGGCAAGGTGATCTGCCTGCAGACGCTGCTGTGGCCCGACGAGGTCCGTGCGGCGGACTTCCCGATCCTCGACGCCGACGTGACGGTCAAGCCCGCGGAGCTCGCCATGGCGCAGTCGTTGGTCGACTCGCTCGCGTCGGACTTCGACCCGTCCCAGTTCGAGGACCGGTACGAGGGTGCGCTGACCGAGCTCATCGAGGCCAAGGTCGCCTCGGGAGACACGCGGTCCCTGCCGCAGCCGGCACGCGAGGAGAGCGCCGAGGGCGGGGGAGAGGTCGTCGACCTGCTCGCCGCGCTGCAGCGCAGCGTCGAGAAGGCGAGGTCGTCGCGCGGCGGCGAGGTCGCGTCCGGCGGCGACATCGAGGCGCCCGCGACCCCGCGTCGCCGGCGCGCCAAGGACGCCGAGGACACGAGCGAGGACACGAGCGACGACACGCCCGAGCCCACCCGCGCGAAGAAGCCGAAGGCGAAGGCGAAGGCCAAGGCGTCGTGAGCGACCCCGACGGGGGAGCCACGACCGATGCCGAGCGTCGCGACGCGGCCGTCGCGACGCTGCGGCGCATCGCGTTCCTGCTCGAGCGTGCGCAGGCGAGCTCGTACCGCAGCGAGGCGTTCCGCGCGGCCGCGGCCGTCGTCGAGGAGCAGGCGCCGCGTCGCGTGGCGACCCTCGTGGCCACCGGTGGGCTGACCGAGCTGCCGTCGCTCGGCGCACGCACCGCGGGCGTGGTCGAGCTCGTCTGGCGTGGGCGCCCGGTGCCGTACCTGGGTGAGCTGGAGGACGCGACGGCGGCCGCGGTGGCCGCGCAGGAGGAGGCCGCAGGCGACGACGCCGAGCGGGCGCGCGCCCTGCACCGCGCGCTGCGCGGGGACCTGCACGCCCACTCCGACGCCAGCGACGGCGGCACCTCGATCCAGGAGATGCTCCTCGCCGCGCTCGAGCTCGGGCACGAGTACCAGGCGATCACGGACCACTCGCCGCGCCTCACGGTGGCCAACGGGCTGTCGGCGGCTCGGCTGCGCGCCCAGGTGCGGCAGGTCGCGGCGCTCAACGCGGCCGTCGAGCCGTTCCGCGTGCTGACGGGCATCGAGGTCGACATCCTCGACGACGGCTCCCTCGACCAGGACCCCGATCTGCTGGACGAGCTCGACGTCGTCGTCGCGTCCGTGCACTCCAAGCTCGCGATGGACCGCGCCGCGATGACACGGCGCATGCTGGCCGCCGTCCGCAACCCGCGCACCGACGTGCTCGGCCACTGCACGGGACGCCGGGTGCTGGGCAAGCAGCGGGCTCGCAGCGAGTTCGACGCGCACGCGGTGTTCAGCGAGTGCGCCGAGCGGGGTGTGGCGGTCGAGATCAACTGCCGGCCCGACCGGCTGGACCCACCGCACGACCTCCTCGCGCTCGCGGTCGAGCTCGGCTGCGACTTCGCGATCGACACGGACGCGCACGCCCCGGGCCAGCTCGACTGGCAGCTGACGGGATGCGTGCGCGCCGCCAGGCACGGCATCGACGCGGACCGGGTCCTCACCACGTGGCCGCTCGAGCGCCTTCTCGAGCGCACCCACGCGTGACGAAGATCGCACGCCACGCGCTGCGACCTGCGCAGGAGCGTGTCAGCGGCCGGTTAGGGTCACCCCTGCGGCTGCCGAGTCCGGAGCCGCTGGACCAGACAGGAGTCGAACACTCGTGAGCCTCAACCGCACCGAGCTCGTCCAGGCCGTCGCCGCCAAGGCAGGCCTTTCCGCTGCCGACGCCGACAAGGTGATCCGCGCCTTCCAGGACGTCCTCGTCGAGCAGCTCGCCGCAGGCGAGACCGTCACGATCCCCGGCTTCCTCGCTGTCGGGCGCGCCGAGCGTGCCGCGCGGACGGGCATCAACCCCCAGACCGGCGAGAAGCTCGAGATCCCGGCCGGCTACCGCGTGAAGCTGACCGCCGGCAGCACGCTCAAGCGCGCCGTCCAGGGCTGACCTTCGTCGAGGCCCCGCTCCCAGTCGGGGGCCCGGCCTCGACGCGTCCGCAGGATCAGCTACCCGACTGCGGGCGGTCGCGCCTGCGGAGCACGCCCGGCAGGGCCCACCAGCAGGCGCCGAGCACGAGCAGCGCCGCACCGGTCACGACGAGGCCTGCGGTGCGGTCGAGCACCACGTCGAAGACGAACCCCGCGCTGCCCGCCAACGTCAGCGCGAGCGCTGCGAGCCCGACCAGCGCGAGCACGTTGCCTGCCGACACCAGCTCGGGCTTCATCCGCTTGCGGAACAGGACTCGGTGCAGGCTCACCGGCGCGACGATGAGCGTGGTCGCGAGGATCGCCAGGAGCACGAGGACGAGATAGAGGTCCTCCTGGTAGGCGTCCAGGTCCCCGAAGCGCTGCTGGAACGGGATCGTCAGCAGGAAGCCCGTGAGGATCTGGGCGCCGGTCTGCGTGACCCGCAGCTCCTGCAGCAGCTCGTCCCAGTTGCGGTCCATCCGCTCGGTGTACGTCTCGTTGCGGTCTGCGTCCGGACCGGCATGGTCGTCCGACACGTCTCCTCCTCGGTATCGGCGAGGATCATCCCGCAACCCGCCGCATCCCGCGCGGCGGGCGGGACGGACCCCGTGCACGAGGGAGACTGGGCGCGTGAAACCCGTGCACGACACCACACACCGCGACTTCGCCTCGGACAACTACGCCGGAGCTCACCCGGAGGTCATGGCCGCGCTGGTCGCGGCCAACGGGGGTCATCAGACCTCCTACGGCGCCGACGCGTGGACGGCCCGGCTGCACGAGGTCATGCGAGAGCACTTCGGCGAGCAGGCCGAGGCGTTCCCCGTGTTCAACGGCACCGGCGCGAACGTGCTCAGCCTCCAGGCGGTGCTCCCGCCGTGGGGTGCTGTCGTCTGCACGACCGACGCGCACATCCACACCGACGAGAACGGCGCACCCGAGCGGGTCGCGGGGATCAAGCTCCTGCCGGTGTCCTCGCCCGGCGGGAAGCTCACTCCTGAGCTGTTGGACCGCGAGGCCTGGGGGTTCGGCGACGAGCACCGCGCGCAGCCAGGCGTCGTCTCGCTGACCCAGTCGACCGAGGTCGGCACGGTGTACACGCCCGAGGAGATCCGCGCGGTGGCGTCCCACGCCCACGACCTGGGGCTGCGGGTGCACGTCGACGGCGCGCGTCTGGCGAACGCCGCGGCCTCGCTCGGGGTGCCGCTGCGCGCCCTGACCACCGACGCCGGCGTCGACGTGGTCTCCCTCGGCGGCACCAAGAACGGCCTGCTCTTCGCCGAGGCGGTCGTGGTCCTGACCCCCGGATCGGCCGACGGCCTGGCGTACCTGCGCAAGATGGACATGCAGCTCGCGTCGAAGATGCGGTTCCTGTCCGCCCAGCTCGTCGCGCTCTACGAGGGGGACCTGTGGCTGCGCTCCGCCGCGCACGCCAACGCGATGGCTGCGAGGCTCGCCGCCGGGCTGACCGAGGCCGGGGTCGAGCTCCTGCACCCGCCGCAGGCGAACGGCGTGTTCGCGCGCCTGGCGCCCGAGGTGGCCGAGGTGCTGCGCCGCAGGTGGCGCTTCTACGACTGGACCCATGGGACGGTCCGGCTCATGTGCGCGTTCGACACCACCGAGCAGGACGTCGACGAGCTCGTCGCGGCCACCCGGCACGCGCTGGACTCCCACGGCTGAGGCGCCACCCGGCGAGCTGCCGGCTGACGTGACCGCTCAAGACCGTTGGTTGACGCCGGTGGCGGGGGATCGGCACCACCCGCCACCGGCGTCCGTCGGGGGATCGGTCAGGCTGTCTGGCAGGTGGCGCCGTTCAGCGTGAACGAGGTCGGGCTCGCGGTGGAGCCTGTGTGCGTGCCGTTGAAGCCGACGTCGAGGGACGCGCCGGGTGCCAGCGTGCCGTTCCAGGCGACGTTCGTTGCCGTCACGGTCTGTCCGGTCTGCGTCCAGGTGGCGCTCCACCCCTGCGCGAGCGACTGACCCGTCGGCAGCGCGAACCGCAGCGTCCACCCGGACAGCGCCGTGGTGCCGGTGTTCTTGACCTTGACGTTCACGGACATGCCCGAGCTCCACGAGCTCGCCTGGTAGGTCACCGTGCAGCGGCCCACGGGGTCCGGCGTCGGCGTGCTCGTCGGCGTCTGGGTGGGCGTGGAGGTTGCGGTGGGCGTGGCCGTCGGTGTCGCGGTCGGTGTGGCCGTCGGTGTCACGGTCGGTGTCGCGGTCGGTGTCGGGTCGCCCCGGAGCTGGCCGAGCGACTTGCCGGTGGTGGTGTTCGCGCCACCGAGCGGGACCTGGTGGTCGAGGCTGACGAACTTGCCGCCGTCCTGCCACAGCGAGGGCTTGAGCAGTGCGTACTTGGCCGAGTCCCACGTCTTCCAGTCGTCGAGCAGCAGTCCGCCCGTGTCGCCGGAGTTGGGGTTGAGCGACCAGAACGTGTGGGAGATCTTGCGCTCGATCATCAGGTCGCGCAGCGCCGTCAGCCAGCGGTCCTGGCGCTCGTCCTGCCCGACGCGTCCGCCCCACTCACCGACGAGCAGTGGCGCGATGCCCTGCTTGTGGATGTAGAGCCAGTTCGGGTCCCAGACGTCCGCCTCGAGCGTGGCCTTGGTGAACGGCTTGGCGAACCAGGGCTGCTCGTAGACGAGCGGTCCGTAGTCGTGGGGTGAGTACACGAGCTGGTCCTGGTTGGCGCCGAGGTCGACGGGATGGTCGGTGACGCCCCGCAGGTTTCCGCCCCACCAGGTGTTGTAGTACTCCTTCTCGTTCGTCGAGGACCACGAGACCCCCTCCTTGGGGTACGTCTCGATGCCCTCGCACAGGATCAGGACCTCGGGGTTGATCGCCAGGATCCGGCGTCCGGCGACCTGGCAGAGGTTCTTGAAGTTGTCCGCGTCGGTGCTCGAGTCCCACTTGGCGCGCGGCGTCGAGTTCGCGGTGCCGTGCGGCTCGTTCTTGATGTCCATCGCGACGATGGTGTCGTTGTTCTTGTACCGCGCGGTGACCCACTCCCACGCGGTGTAGAAGTCCTCCGTCGTGATCGTGCCCTTCCACCACACGGGGTAGAAGTGCCCGGCGTTGTCCGCCTCGGCGCTGTGCACGTCGAGCATCACCTTGAGCCCGTACTTCTCGGAGAGCTCCAGGAACCGGTCGAACACCTCGAGCGTCGTCTTGCCGGTCAGGTCCGGGTTGACGTACGTGTTCACGCCGGACGACGGGGCAGCCTTGCCGGCCTTCCACTCGAGCAGCAGCTGCGTCGAGATCGGCACGCGGACGATGTTGATGCCGTGGTCGGCCATCGACTTCGTCACGTCCTCGAGGTTGACCGACCACAGGCCGTGGAAGACGCGCTCGGTCGCGTTGAAGCCGAACCAGTTGGCTCCCGTGAGCCAGACCTCGGTCCCGGCCTTGTCGACGATCTTGTTGCCCTGGACGTGCAGCCAGTCCTCGCCCGCGGCCTGGGCCGGGGCAGTGGCGACGGCGAGCGGCGCGCCGAGCGCCGCGATCGTGACGATGCCGGCGAGCACGCGGGCACGCAGCGTGCGTCGGCGGGGGTGGGGGAGTGCGGACACGGTTCTCCTCGTCGAGACGATGGGGGCAGAGCGACGCCGTGGGCGGCCGTGCCGGAGCACGACCGCCCACGGTGGGAGTCACCCGACGGTGCAGCTGGCGCCGTTGAGCGTGAACGACGTCGGGGCGGTGTTGGTCCCCGAGTGCGACGCGTTGAAGCCGATGTCCACCACGCCACCCGGCGCGATCGACCCGTTCCACGCGGCGTTCTTCGCCGTGACCGTCGAGCCCGACTGGGTCCAGTCCGCGCTCCAGCCCTGCGTGAGCTGCTGGCCGCTGCCGAAGGTGAACGCCAGCGTCCAGCCGGACAGGGCGCTCGTGCCGGTGTTCTTGATCTTGATGTTCGCCGACAGGCCGTTGTTCCAGCTGCTGGCCTGGTAGGTCACCTGGCAGGTGTTACCGGTCTGCGTCGACTGCGTCGTGGCCGTGACGGCGCTGGACGCGGCCGAGACGTTGCCCGCGACGTCCTTGGCCCGCACGGTGAACGAGTACGCCGTCGCCGGGGTCAGCCCGGTCGCGGTGAAGCTCGTGCCCGTCGGCGACCCGATCA
>JAEYUL010000180.1 GCA_023432565.1 Actinomycetes bacterium
TCCGCGCGGACGTCAAGCGCGACATCGGCGGCGACGAGCAGCGGATCCACCACATCGACACCACCTACTCGCAGGTGATGTTCAAGCTGATCCTGCTGCCGATCTGGATCGCGACGTTCATGTACGCGGGCAAGCAGTGGCAGGTCATGGTCAACGCGAACACCGGCGAGGTCGTCGGGGACCGCCCGTACAGCGTCCCGAAGATCATCGCGGCCGTCGTCGTCGGCCTCGTCGTGGCCGGCGTGGCGTTCTGGTTGTACAACCGCGGCTAGCCTCCGGCGCTCGCCCACGACGACGGCGGCCCTGACCGGCACGGTCAGCGGCCGCCGTCGTCGCGTCCGGCCGGCGAACGGGAGCCTGGGCGCCCGGCTCAGCGGAAGTGGGTGGCGAGCCAGTCGAGCAGCAGGGACTTCTCCGCGGCCTGGACACGCGCGCGCAACGAGGCGAGGTCGTCGCCCGGCTCGACGGGCACGACCACCTGCGCGAGCACGGGACCCTCGTCGTACTCGGCCGTCACGACGTGCACCGACGCGCCGGTCTGCGTCGCACCGTCGGCGAGGACCGCAGCGTGCACGCGGTCGCCGTACATGCCCTGCCCGCCGTACGCGGGCAGGAGCGCGGGGTGGGTGTTCACGACGAGCCCGGCGAACGCGTCGAGCGTGCGCGGCCCGAGCTTCTTCATGTAGCCGGCCAGTACGACGAGCTCCACGCGCGCCTCGGCCAGCGCCTCGACCATCGCGGAGTCGAGGGCGTCGGGGTCGGGGTGCGTCACTCCGGACAGGTGCAGGGTCGCCACGCCGCGCGTGCGCGCGTGCTCGAGCGCACCCGAGCCGCTGTTGTTGCTGATGACCAGCGCGACCGTGGCGTCGATCGTCGTCCCCGCGGCGTCCATGATCGCCGCGGCCGTCGAACCGGTGCCGGACGCGAGGATCGCCAGGCGCGCGCGAGGGACGTCGGTGGTGGGGGAGGTCACGGCCCCCAGCATAGGAGCGCACCCGTGCACCCGGACGTGGCTGACCGCCCGCCGACCAGGGCGCTGTCGCGGCGCCGGTGCGAGCGTGACCTACGCGCAACACGGCCGTCACATGGCGCTCGTACCGTCCTGTCCATGGGCGAGGACGGCGCCGTCGCACCGCGTGGCGCTCCCACCCCGGTGTCAGGCAGGAGCGCGGATGTTCGAGCACGTCGACCCGTTCATCGGCACGGACACGACGGACCTGCCCGCGCCCAGCGGCCTGGCCGCGACGTGGTGGTGGCCCAAGCCGCAGGTCGGCAACACCCACCCGGGCGCGACGTACCCGTTCGGGATGGTCTCGGCCTGCGCGTACTCCGGTGCGTACCCCACCGGCTACGGCCGGTACGACCTGTCGACCGAGGGCGTGCCGCCCGTGCTGCACGACCGCCTCGTCGCGAGCGGGTTCACGCACTTCCAGCAGTCGGGGACGGGCGCGATCCGCAAGTACTACAACTACTTCCGCGTGACGCCGATGCTGCGGCCGCTCGACGACCTGGGCAGCACGTGGCAGATCGTGCAGGAGAAGGCTGAGCCCGGCTACTACGAGGCGACGCTCGAGTCGGGTGTGCGCGCGCAGATCACGGTCGGCCCGAAGTCGGCGGTGCACCGGTACACGTTCCCCGCGCACCACGACGCGCGCGTGGTCGTCGACTTCTCCCTCGGCGGGCTGGACATCCCGTTCGGGCGGACCGTGCCGCTGCGGGCGCACCTGGGCGCCGTCGGGCCGGGGTCCGCAGCGGGGGAGGTCGTCGTCGAAGGAGCCCCGCTGGCCGTGCACGTCGAGTGCGACGCACCGGGCTGGCGGCAGATGCTCTGGTACGACCGACGGCTCATGCCCGGCGGCACGCGGCTGGACTTCGACCGGATCCGCCCGACGACGCTGCGACCGTTCGGGCTCCTGTGGGCGGGGCCGACGCACGCGGGCCAGGTCGTCGAGCTCCGGTTCGGGTTCTCGTTGCGCGGCGTCCAGCAGGCGCGGGAGTCGCTCGAGCGTGACTGCGGCCCCGGTCCGTCGTCGTTCGACGCGCGCCGGGCCGCCACCCGTCAGGTGTGGCGCGAGCACCTCGGCAAGGTCGCGGTGGACACGCCGTCCTCGGACCGCGAGACGGTCATGGCGACCGCGCTGTACCACTCGCTCATCAAGCCGTGCCTGGCACCCGACGAGTCCCCGTTCTGGCCGACGCCCGGACCGTTCGCCTTCGACCTGTCGACCATGTGGGACATCTACCGCACGCACCTGCCCCTGATGACGGCGCTCCTGCCGGACCGGGCGGTCGAGCTCGCGAACGCCTTGCTGCAGATCGCCGAGGAAGAGGGCAACCTCCCGATCGGCTACCGCATGGCACGCGGCGCGGACCGGTTCTCACGGCAGGGCTCCGCGCTCGCGCACACGTTCCTGGCGGACCTGTGCGCGCTGGGCCTGCCGGGCGTCGACTGGGACTGGGCGCTCGTGCACATGCACGACGACCTGCGCCGCACGTACGGCGAGGAGTACCTGATCGCGGGCATCACGCACCCCGTGAGCCACACGCTCGACATCGCGTTCGGGTACTGGTGCACGGCCGTCGTCGCCGCGCGCGTCGGCGACGCCACGCTCGTCGACCAGCTCGGCAGGCTCTCGGCCGGGTGGACCCGCGCGTTCGACCCGCGGGACGGGCTGCTCGTCGACTCGACCTGGTACGAGGGCGGCAAGTGGAACTACTCGTTCCGGCTGCTGCACGACATGGCCTCACGCATCGCGCTCGCGGGTGGCGACGAGGTGTTCGTCGGGATGCTCGACCGGTTCTTCGGCTTCGGCGCGGACCCGGTCAAGCAGCCGGGGCTCGCGCCGAGCGCCGAGGAGATGGTCGCCGGCTACGCGCTGCACCGGTTCGAGGGCCTGAACAACGAGCCCGACATGGAGGCGCCCTGGTCGTACATGTACGCGGGCCGCCCCGACCGCACCGCGCAGGTGGTGCACGACGTCGTCCAGCAGCAGTTCGGCACGGGCCGGGGCGGGCTGCCGGGCAACGACGACTCGGGCGGCCTGTCCTCCTGGTACGTGTGGGCGTCGCTCGGGTTGTTCCCCGTCGCGGGGCAGAGCACGTTCCTGCTCAACGCGCCCGCCTGGCGCGAGGCCCGGATCGACGTGGGCGGTGCGCCGCTGTCGATCGAGACCACCGGCTTCGTCGAGCCGGAGCACGGCGGACCGGCGCAGCACGTGCAGTCCGTCCACCTCGACGGCGAGCCGCTCGAGCGGCCCTACCTGACCGCGGGCGAGCTGCACCGCGGCGGGCGCCTGCTCGTCGCGCTCGGGCCCGAGCCGTCCGGCTGGGGTACCCGCCACCGGCCACCGAGCGCACCCCGGCCACCCGTCGGACCGCCGCTCGGTCGTCCGGTCTCCTGAGTCGCCCCGCACCCGTCCCCAGCACCCCCGAGAGGACGACGCCGATGACCCCACCCGTCGCCCGCCCGCACCGCCGCCTCGTCGTCGTCGTGCGTGCCGACCCCGTGATCTGCGGCCACTCCGGCGAGGCCCGCAACCTCGCCGAGGCCGCGCTCGAGCGCGGGTTCGACGAGGTCCGCATCGTCACCTGGCCCGTCGACCGGCTGCAGGCCGCGGGGCTGCCGCTCAAGCCGCTCGACGGCGTCCTGCCCTACAGCCCGGGGATCACGGTCGAGCGGCCCGCACCCGTCGGGGACTACAAGGTGCCCGACGGGCGCTGGCTCGCGGGCCTGACCGGGCGGCTCGTCGAGCTGTTCACCGACGGCGTCCCGACCGTCGCGATGTCGCTCTACCTGTCGCCGCACGCCACCGCGATCGCCGACGCGGTGCACGTCGCCCGACGCACGGGCCTCCCGGTGGACGTCGTGACCGTCGCCGAGGCCGTCGGCTCCGACGTCACCAACGTGGTGCGCGCGTGCGTCGAGGAGGGCCGGTTCGGGGCCGCCGCGCACGTGCTCGCGTCCTACCTGGAGCACGACGTGTGCCTCGCGGTCTCGCAGTACACGCGCGACCTCGTCGTCGCCGAGGCCGCCGCGCTCGACGCCGAGCGCGGGACACGGTTCGCCGCGCAGCTCGCGGAGCGCGTGACCGTCTCCTACCCCGCCGTGGACGTGGCCGCGTACCTGACGCACGACGACGACGAGACGACGCGCGTGCTCGCCTCCCGCGGGCTGACGCGCGGCGCGTACGTGCTGTACCTGTCCCGCCTCGCGCACGCCAAGGGCGTCGACGACCTTCTCGCCGGGTACGCCCGCTCCGGAGCGCCCGCCGCGGGGCAGCGCCTGGTGATCGCCGGTAACGGCCCGCAGGCCGACGAGCTGCACGCGCTCGCGGGCGGAACCGGGCACGGCCACCTGATCACGTTCCTGCACGACGTGCCCGACGACGAGAAGGTGCACCTCATGGCCGGCTGCACCACCTTCGTGCTGCCCTCCAAGCCGCGGCCGGAGTTCGTCGAGACGTTCGGCATCGCCCTCGTCGAGAACATGCTGTCCGGCGGCGGGCCCGTCATCACCACGCAGACCGGGGGGATCGGGGAGGCCGTGGGGGACACCGCGCTCGTCGTCCCGGTCGCGGACCCCGCGGCGATCGCAGCGGCGATCGACCGAGTCCTGGCGATGGGCGACGACGAGCGGCGGGCCTGGTCCGTGCGGGCACGCGAGCACGCGCTGCAGTTCGAGCGGTCCGTCGTCCTCGACAAGATCCTCGAGCGTGTGGCCGCCGCGACGCGGATCCCTGCGCTGACGCACTAGCCCGTGTGCGGCCGGGCGTCCCACCGTCTGGCTCGACGGTGGGCCGAAGGGCCGTCGCGCGCGCGGGCGCGGGGATGGACCCTGGGACCTTCCGGACTGCACTCAGGGTGGAGGCGTCGTGGCGGTCGAGGTCGTGTGGATCCCGGTGGGGGCAGGTCGTCGCGCGTCCGTCGTCGCTGCGAGCGGGTGGCTCTACGAGCGGTTCGCCGCCGCCCTCGCGCGTCGCAGGCCCCACCGGCTCGTGCACGCCGCGCTCGTCGTACGCCTCGACCCGGACGTCGGAGCCCGCGGCGTGTGGACCGTCGAGATGGTGCCCGCCTGGAGCGGGCCACCGGGCACGGCCGTCGCGGTCAGCGGTCCCGTCGGGCTCACGGCGCTGGGCCGCTCCCGTTGGTTCCGGTACGAGGTGCGCGTCCGCCCCGGAGTCGCGATCCCGGATCTCGAGCACGCCGTCGCCCGCACGGTGCTCGACGAGGGCGACGAGCGCGCCGGGCTGCTGCTCGCCTGCACGTCCGACGTCCCCACCCTGACGTGGGGTCGGCCGGTGCACGGTGCGGGGATGTGGAACTCCAACTCCGTCGTCGCGTGGCTGCTGCGCGCGTCCGGCCACGACCTGCGGCACGTCTACCCGCCCGAGGGCTGGCGTGCGCCGGGCTGGCGCGCAGGGCTGGTCGTCGGTGCCGACCGCGTGCTCGGCGACTGGCTGCAGGACAGCAGCGCGTTCTGACGGCGCGTCGTCCGGGGACCGTGGTCATCCGGGTGGTGGCGCCCGGGCAGCCCGCTCAGCGACCCGAGGCAGCCTTGGCCCGGCGCCGTCCGAACGGGCCGATCTCCTGACGCCAGCCGAACCGACGCGTCGGCCGCGCGACGGCCGGCAGCCGGTAGTACGGCAGGTGCAGCGACGGGCGGAAACCCAGCGTCGTCGCCAGCCGGAACGAGCCGACGTTGTCCTCGCGGCACGACCACACGGGCGTCAGGTGCGACAACAGCAGGTTGTCGATCATGGCGGCCGCCGCCGTCGTCGCCAGCCCGCGGCGGCGCCACGCAGGCGCCGTCTCGATCCCGAGCTCGACCTGCCGGTCCACGCGGTACGAGGCGAATGCCATGGCCGCGATCTCGTCGCCGTCCGCGACGACCCACCCGCCGCCGTTCTGCAGGAACGTCTGCGCATCCGGCCAGAAACCGCTGGGCACCACCGATCCGGGCCAGTCGAAGTCCGCGACCGTCGCGCGGCGTACCTGCCACGGCTCGACGGGCAGGTGCGCGTCGCGGCCCTCCCAGAACGCACCCGCGTCGAACGTGAAGTTCACGCGCGTGTGGCGGACCGCCCGTCCCGCCCCCGCGAGCTCGTCGTGGTCCTCGAGCGCGACCGCACCGAGCGCGCCGTCCCAGTCCAGCCCGTCCCAGCGCGGCTCGATCTGCAGCCACTCGGCCTGCCCCTGCTCGGCCCGCTCCCCGAGGTAGGCGACGACGAGGTCGAGGGCCTCGTCGACCGCCGGGCCCCACACCAGCGACATCCCGTACGGGTGCACCGCGTGGAACGCACGCGGGTCCTGCGCGCGGTCGGCCCACAGGTCACCCTCGACCGTCTCGTCGACGACGGCGCGTGCGAACGCCGTGTTGATGGGCACCTCGGCGAGGCTCTGCGCGGCCAGCGCGCGCAGGTCGGTGGTCACATGTCCTCCCGAACAGGCGTCACGTCGGGTCCCATCGGCAGGAACGTACTCGCTCTCCCGCTGCGGTCCCTGCACAGCCTGCCAGCGTCCGCGACGGTTCTCACTCCGCCGAACGGCTGCCCTCGCCGGTCTGACGTGCGTCCGGACCAGGGCGAGCCGAGCCACGGACGGCGCGCCGGCACCCTTCGCCCGCGCGCGGGGGCCGGCGGGGTGTCCGCGCAAACAGAAGCTCCCGGCAGGATCTCGTCCTGCCGGGAGCTGTCCGGACTGCCGAGTCCCAGTCCTGGGACCCCTTGTGCGCGAGGGGGGATTTGAACCCCCACGCCCTTTCGGACACTGGCACCTGAAGCCAGCGCGTCTGCCGTTCCGCCACTCGCGCGCGCTGCAGAAGGCTAGCACGATCGTCGGGCGGTCCAGACCACGGGCGGAGCGACGACGAGGCCCTCGTCGTCCGGCTCAGGCCACGTGACCCGTCCAGCGGGTGCCGTCCCAGAACGCGTGCCGCCCGTTCGCCATCGGGTACCAGCCGGGCGGCACCGGGACGGGCCGCGCCTGCACCACGCCGTGCGGCAGGCAGGCCCACACGAGGGACCCGATCCAGCCGACGACCGTCCACCCCGTCAGCAATGTGAGCCAGAAGACGCCCCATCGCGAGGCCTTGCCGCGCGTCACCGCGATCGCCCACGGGAGCATGTACAGGGACGTGAAGAACGCCACGATCCATGCGACCGCGATGCCGAATCCCGACACCTGCACCTGGTCGGTGCGCGCGACGGCCCACGGCGGGGGCGGCGTGGTCGGCGTCGGCGGGTACGGAGTGACGTCGTACGGGGTGACGCCGTGCGGGGCGATGTCGTACGGACGGGCGCTCGACGAGGCGTCGTACACGGGAGGCGTGCCGTACACGGGCGTCGGGGGACCGGAGCCGACGACGGGCGTGCCGTACGGGCTGGTCTCCGGCACGTCGTACGGTCGCGGATCCGAGCCGTACCGGTCTGCGCCCACGTCGCCTCTCTCGTCAGTCGCGCGCCGTCAGGACGATCGGGCCGTCCTTGGTGAGCGCCACCGTGTGCTCGAAGTGGGCCGCGAGCGACCCGTCCGCCGAGCGGATCGTCCAGCCGTCGTCATCGACAACGTACTCGCGTCCCCCCGCCATGAACCAGGGCTCGATGGCGATCACGAGGCCCTCCTGGAGCTTGGCGCCCGAGCGCCGACGCCCGTCGTTCGGCACGTGCGGGTCCTCGTGCATCGTGCGGCCCACGCCGTGCCCGCCGAAGTCGGTGTTGATGCCGTACCCGGCCTGGTGGCCGACGTCGCCGATCGCCGCGGAGATGTCCCCCATGCGACCGCCGACCCGCGCCGCCGCGATGCCGGCGTGCAGCGCACGCTCGGTCGTCTCGATCAGGCGTTGCGCCTCGGGCGTCGTCGACCCGACCTGGAACGTGATCGCGGAGTCCGCGACCCACCCCTGCACCTGCGCGGCGAAGTCGATCGACAGCACGTCGCCGTCGGCCAGCACGTACGGCGAGGGCAGGCCGTGCAGCGCGGCGTCGTTGACCGACGTGCACAGCACGCCCGGGTACGGGATCGCACCGAACGACGGGTGGTACCCGAGGTACACCGAGTGTGCGCCGGCGTCGTCGATCATGCGGTGCGCGTGGTCGTTCAGAGCCTGCAGGCTCATCCCGACCTTCGCGACGTCCCGCAACGACGAGAGCACCCCGGCGACGAACTTCCCCGCGGGGCGCATCGCCGTCAGCTCGGCCTTGGTCTTGAGCATCACGGTCCTCACCTTGCCACCTCCCGGGTGACACTGAGGCCGCCCCCCGCCCGTTGTCGATCCGGCGACCTGCGCGTCGTCACCTCGACGAGCGGGACGGTCCCGCAACTCTTCGAGAGGACGACATGACAACGGTGACGCACCTGGTGCTGCTGCGCGGCGACGAGCGCGAGTGGGAGGCCCGCACCGCCGACGAGGTCGCGACGAACACGGCGGCGCACGAACGCTTCACGACGCTCGCGGCGCAGCGCGGGCACACGATCATCCGGGGCGACGAGCTGCGCCCGGTCGCCCACGGCAAGGCGGTGCGGCGACGAGGCGGCACCCCGACCGTCACCGACGGCCCGTTCGGCGAGATCACCGAGGTCGTCGGCGGTCTGTACCTGGTGGCCACGACGGACGTCGACGACCTGGCTGCCCTGATCGCCGAGTGCCTCACGGAGGACGCCGAGATCCGCCCGCTCGTCACCCACCCCTGACCGCGCACCCACCCCGTCGCCGACCCGTCACCCACCCCGTCGCCGACCCAGCGCCTGCTCCGGATCCGGCCGCTCGATCCGCGAGCAGGTGCTGGGTCGGTCGGGGGTCGCGGGCGTGCCGAGCTCGCGCGCGGGTCGGCTCGGGCGGGTGAGAAAAGGGGTGGGCGGACGCGCGTCGGCGGCGTAGCGTCGAGCTACACACGGGAGAGGAGGTGGTCCGAGAGATGAAGTACTCCAGGACGCGTGAGGTGACTGCTCGCTAGTCGCCCGAGCACTTCGGACGGATTGCGATCCGCCCGCAGAGCCGGCCGGACCCGCTCGGGGACGGCCAGGCGGCGAGCGAATCCCCAGCAGTCACCGCAGCCCGTGGGAGCCGCGACCTCGTCCTTCGCGGCAGGGCCCCGTCAGGGGTTCCGGCCCACGGGCTGTCCCATGCCCGCGACCGGCAGCACCGCCGCCGACGACCGCGGCGAGGCCCGTCCGCCACGGACACGAACGGGTGCATCCCCCGCCGGCCCCGTGGGACACCCCTTGCCGACACAGCCCGTCCAGGTACGGTGGCCGAGCGATCGGCATCCGCCTTTGGCAACGACGTCCGCCCCCTCGGACCGACCACCGGCAGGTGCACCATCGCTACAACCACCCCCACCGTGCTGCCCACCCAGACGACGACGCCCCCGCTCCGCGAGGGATTCCGTCCCACCGTCGCCCGCGAGTCGACCTTCCCCCACCTGACTCACGCGTACACGCAGGTGGCAGCCGCGGTGCGAGAGCGCGGGCTGCTTCGGCGGGCGTACGGGTTCTACGGCGGGGTCGGCGCAGTGCTGGTGGCCGGGTTCGTCGGCGCGCTCGTCGGCTTCTTCCTGCTCGGCCACAGCTGGTTCCAGCTGCTGATCGCCGGCGGGCTCGGCGTGCTGCTGACCCAGACCGCCTTCCTCACGCACGAGGCCGCGCACAAGCAGGTCCTGGCCGGTGGCCGCGCCAACGACCGTCTCGCGCGCCTGCTGGCCTGCGGGGTCGTCGGCGTGAGCCTGTCCTGGTGGGAGACCAAGCACAACCGTCACCACGCCAACCCCAACAAGGTGGGCAAGGACCCGGACATCGAGATCGACACGATCTCGTTCGTCGAGGAGGACGCGGCCACCGCGACCGGGCTGCGCGCGCTCATCACGCGCCGGCAGGGCTGGCTGTTCTTCCCGCTGCTCACGCTCGAGGGCCTCAACCTGCACCGGCTCGGGCTGCAGCACCTGCTGGGGCGCGAGAAGGTCGACCGCCGCTGGCAGGAGCTCGCGCTCATCGCGGTGCGGTTCCTGGCGTTCTGGGTCCCCGTCTTCTGGTTCCTGCCGATCGGGATGGCGTTCGCGTTCGTCGGCGTGCAGCTCGCGGTGTTCGGCGTGTACATGGGTGCGTCCTTCGCCCCGAACCACAAGGGCATGCCGGTGATCGCCCGCGGCTCCAAGCTCGACTTCTTCTCCAAGCAGGTGCGCACGTCCCGCAACGTCGCGGGCGGCTGGTGGGCGACGAGCCTCATGGGCGGCCTCAACTACCAGATCGAGCACCACCTGTTCCCGAGCATGCCTCGGCCGCACCTGGCTCGGGCTCGGCTGCTGGTGCGTGAGCACTGCCGCACGCTCGACGTCCCCTACGCGGAGACGTCGCTGTGGCGCTCGTACGCGATCGTGGTGCAGTACCTCAACGAGGTCGGCCTGGCTGCGCGCGACCCGTTCGAGTGCCACATGGTGTCCCGCTTCCGCCGCGTCTGACCCACCCGCTGCGCACCCCGCCCGCAGCGCGACAGCGATCGGCGCCGAGCGCGGGTGCTGCGGTCCGAGCGCGGTCCGGACGGGCCCGCGCTCGCGCCCGATCGAGCGCGCTCGGGTGAGTGGGGTCAGTGGGGCGACTGCGCCGGCCGGCACGTGCCGGGCCGACTCCGCGGCGAGCGCGGGCGTTGCGGTCCGAGCGCGGGCCGGGCGGGCCCGCGCCGGCGCCTGATGGACCGCGCTCGGGTGAGTGGCGGGGAGGGGTCCGGGTACGACGAAGGGGCCGCGCGTTACGCACGGCCCCTTCGGTCTGGCGCCGGGTGACCGGCGCCAGGGGTCTGGCTTCAGAGCGGGCGGATGTTCTCCGCCTGCGGGCCCTTGGGGCCCTGAGCGACGTCGAACTCGACCTGCTGGTTCTCCTCGAGGGAGCGGAACCCGGAGGACTGGATCGCGCTGTAGTGCGCGAACACGTCGGCGGAGCCGTCGGACGGGGCGATGAAGCCGTAGCCCTTCTCAGCGT
>JAEYUL010000202.1 GCA_023432565.1 Actinomycetes bacterium
CCGCCCGGCAGGGCTGACCGCGCGCCAGGCGACGCCCGTCGGGGCGTGCCGACGCCCCCCCGCCGCCCGGTGCGGGCCGCGGGAGGCGTTCGCGCGGCCACCCGATCGGCCCGGCAAGGCCGACTGAAACGGTCAGATCGTCGGCTCGGCGGCCTTTGGTCCCAGGCGCGACCGGGTGACGCAGGGGTAGGCCTAGGGCATCACAAGGAGGTGATGGCGGTGTTCTCCATCGGGGCGAAGCCGGGTAAGGGGAAGTTTCTCGACGCGTGCGGTCACACGGTCGAGCTGAATGACGACGAGGCGCTCCCGCCGTGCCCGCAGTGCGAGCACAGCGCCGAGGTGAGGTGGTGGCGGCTGATCTGATCCCGGCTGAGACCTGACGCGGGGCGACGGTGCCCCGCGTCAGGTCCTCGGAGCGGGTGTCAGCCTGCCGGCGCGGGCTGCAGCGGCCAGACCTCCGCCATCGCGGCGTCGAGCAGCTCTGCGAGCGGCCGCTCGCCCTCGGACTCCGTCCACGTCTCGCGCGCCGCCTCGAAGCAGGCCACGGCCATCGTCGCCCGCAGCTTGAGGGTGAGCTCGCTCGTGCCGGGCGTGCGCGCGCGCAGCCCGTCCGCGAACATCTCGCGCCACCGCCGCATGTTGAGCATGTGACGCCCGTAGAGCTTGGGCGTGGAGTAGATGAGCCGCAGCAGCGGCAGGGTGAACGCGTCGGGGGTCGCGGCCTCGACGAAGGCGTCGAGGCTGCGCCGCATCGACGTCCAGGCGGGCTCGTCGGTGGGGCGCGCGGCGAGCAGTTCTGCGGTGCGCTCGCGCCAGCGCGCGGACAGCTGCTCGAGCACGTCGTCCTTGCTCGCGAAGTAGCGGAAGAACGTGCGCTCGGACATCCCGACGGCGGCAGCGATCCGCTCCACCGGCGTCTCGTCGAAGCCGTTGCTGATGAACAGGTCGACGGCCGCCAGCGTGAGGTCGTCCTGGACGGCGCGTCTCTTGCGGTCACGCAGCGAGGTCGCAGGTTGGGACATACGCCACACAGTAGAGCACAGGGGGTGCATTTCTCGACGCGACGTGCCAAACTTGTCAGTGACTGACAGTGCCGTCGGTCGTGCAGGAGCCGAACCCCGGGAGTGAGACCCATGACCACACCGCGTGACGACGTGCCCGAGCTGCTGACCCCGCACGAGGTCGCGAGCATGTTCGGGGTGGACCCCAAGACCGTCACACGCTGGGCGCGCGCCGGTCGCATCACCGCGATCCGCACCCTCGGCGGCCACCGTCGGTACGTGGGCTCGGAGGTCCGTGCGCTCATCGAGCCGCGCACGAGCCCGCGAGTGACCTCGCGCGTCTCCGACGAGTGACCCTACGGGGCCGGCCTCGTCGGCCCGCCGGGCGCGTCCGCCGCACGTGCGCGCCGATGCGTGGGCCGCGGGAACACCGGTCCGTGTCGAATCGTTCCTAAGAGCGCCATGAAGAAGCGATACGAAGAGCTCGAGACAGACGACGGCAAGGTCGTGCGCTACCGCCGGCACGACAACGGCGGGGGACTGGTCGCCATGACCGCCTCCGTCGACCCGACCGCGTTCGTGGCGGAGACCGCCTGGGTCGACCCGGGCGCGGCGATCGGCGGCGGCGTCCGCATCGGCGCCCACGTGTGGGTGGAGCCCGATGCGGTGATCGGCCCGCACTCGCACCTCGGCACGCACGTGCACGTCGGGCGCGGCGCCGTGCTCGGCGCGGGCACCAGGCTCGCCACGCGCGTGACGGTCGGAGCCGGCGCGCAGGTGAGCGACGCCACCGTGGTGCCGGCCGAGGCGACCATCCCGCCGTCCGCGCACGTCACCCCGGCGACCAGCCACATCCTGGCGGCCTGAGGGCCCACGGCGGCCGCCGCAGGCGCCCGGCCGGGCGTACCGGCCGGGCCCGCGCCGCACCGGCGCGGGTCCCGTCTGGGGCCGGGGCTACAGCTGGATCCACCCGGTGAGCAGCGCCGTCAGCCCGACGGTCGCGCCGACGAGCGAGACGGCCAGCACGACGCGCTCGCGTGCGCTGAACCAGCGGCGGCCCTGCTCGCGGCGGGTGAGGACGAACAGCACGCTCGCCGGTGCGTACACGACGAACACGACGAGCAGGTGGTCCACGCCCGCCGCGTACAGCAGCCAGGTGGTGTACAGCGTCGCCAGCACGGCCACCACCAGGGGCCCGCGGCCGGCCGGCTCGGCGGCCCGGTCGTCGGACGTCGTCGCGGGCGTGCGGCGGCGCAGCAGGCGCACGCCGTAGGCGGCCGCCAGCAGGTAGGGCACGAGCACGAGCGACCCGGTGAGCTCGAGCGCGAAGTCGAACGCGTGCTCGGACGCCAGGGTGAGCAGCAGGACGGCCTGCGACAGCGCCGTGGTGAGCACGAGCGCCGGCACCGGTGAGTCGTGCCGGTTCGTCCTGGCCAGGATCCGCGGCATGTCGTGCCCGCGCGCGGCGACGAGCAGGACCTCGGCCGCCATGAGCGTCCAGGCCAGGTAGGCGCCCAGCACGGAGATGATCAGGCCGACGGAGACGAACGTGCCGCCCCACGACCCGAAGGCCGCCTCCAGCACCGCGCCCATCGACGGCTCCTCGAGCGTGGCGAGCTCGGACGCGGGCAGGATCCCGTACGAGACGATCGTGACCGACGCGAACAGCGCGAACACCGACCCGAAGCCGAGCAGCGTGGCCCGGCCGACGTCCCGTCGGCGCCGGGCGTGACGCGAGAACGTGCTCGCGCCCTCGACACCGAGGAAGACGAACACGGTGGCGAGCATGGTGCCGCGCACCTGTGACAGCAGCGAGCCGGCACCCGGCTCGCCGCCCCAGTTCTCGGCGAAGACCTGCGGGTCGAACGCGAACGCGGCCAGCAGCACGAAGACGACGATCGGCACGACCTTGGCCGCCGTGACCACACGGTTGACGGCCGTGGCCTCCCGGATGCCGCGGCGCACGATCGCGAACGTCGCCCACAGCCCGACGCTGCCGACCGCGACCGCCAGCACCGTGTCACCCGAACCGAGCGCGGGGACGACCGCTCCGAGCGTCGAGGTGATGAGTACCCAGTAGGTCACGTTGCCGACGCACGCCGACGCCCAGTAGCCGAACGCGGAGAAGAACCCGAGGTACTCGCCGAACCCGGCCTTGGCGTAGGCGTAGACGCCCGCGTCCAGGTCCGGGCGGCGCACGGCCAGCATCTGGAAGACGAGCGCGAGCATGAGCGTGCCCGTCCCGGCGATGCCCCACGCGAGCAGCGCACCGGCCGCGCCGGTCGACTGCGCGAACTGACGCGGCAGCGAGAACACCCCCGCCCCGACCATCGAGCCGACGACGAGCATCGCCATGGTGGGGACGCTCAGGTGGGTGGTTCTCGGCGTGACCGACGTGCTGGGGGAGGTCATGGGGGTCATCAAAACACCGCCGGCAGGGTGCTCGACGTGACGTGCGGCCCAATGTCCGCCACGGCGGGACCGCTGGGCTGTTGCGTCGATCACTCGGGCGTGCGCCGGTGTGACCTGCTGGGGTGCGCCGAGCGGGTGAGGGAACCGCGGCACCAAGGCGACATTCTGCGAAATCATGGACTGGACGGTTGACCAGCAGCGTGCCGATGGACCATCATGACTCCCGACGGTGCGCATCGCCTGCCCCCTGCGCGGTGCGCACCGTTCTCACGTCCGAGAGGCGGCCGCGATCATCCGCGGCCGCCTCTCGCGTTCTGGCGTGCACGCCCGGGCCAGGTTCGGACCTCGCGTCCCGGCGCCGCCTCGAGGTCCGGCCGCCGTATCGATGCGAGCCGCACGATCATGCGGATCGGCGCACGAGCCGGGGAACTCACCGGCCGTCGGCGCGTCACGTGCCGGGGCGCTCATCGCCACGGTTACCGTCGCAGGGTGACCGTCCCCGCGCGTGCGTCAGCCACGGGAGCCGGCTCGGACCACGGGCCCGGCCCCGACGAGGCCGACCCCACCCTCCCCACCCACCCCGCCCCCGGGTCGTCGACCACGGGCGCCACGCCCGTCGGCGCAGCCACGGCCGACGAGACGCCCGGCGGCCCCGTCGCGCTCGTCGAGCCGCCGTCCGACGCCGAGCTCGTCGAGAGCGCACTCGCCACCTGGCGCGCCGCGCTCGTGGAGGCGGCCGGCGGCTCGACCCTCGCGGACATCGACCTGCTGGGCGAGGCGGCGCTCGACCTGTCCGCCGCGCACCCCTCCGGCATGGCCCAGCTCTTCGCGGGCCGCGAGACGCGGCTGTCCAACCTCGTGCGGGAGGGCGCCGCGCTGTCGGCCGCGCGACGACGAGCCCGCGCCGTCGGGTCGCGCGCCGCCGCCTACGAGCAGCGCTACGGCATCGCCCCCACGTCGCTCGCGATCGGCGTCGCCACGTGGACCGAGCGCACCGCCGGCCAGGTCGGCCAGGACGACGTCGCGGCGCTCGCGAGCATCACGCGCACGCAGGCCGCCGTCTCACCGGCGGACCAGGCAGCCGCGCAGCCGCGCCGCCTGCACGCCCCGGTCCTGCTGCGCCCCGTCGCGCTGCGTGCACGCGGGACGGGTGAGAGCGACTACGAGCTCGCGCTCGAGCCGTCGCTCGAGGTCAACCCCGTGCTCGCGCGCGCCCTGCGGTCGCGCGGCGCCCTGCTCGACCCCGCGGCCGTCGCGCGCGGTGCGTTCACCCCCGGCGGCTTCGACCCGCGCGGCGCGCTGCAGCGGCTCGCGTCCCTGGGCGAGGCGGTGCTGGAGGACTTCGAGCTCACCGAGCGGGTCGTCGTCGGCACGTTCGTCCACCCGGGCCAGGTGCTCGTCGACGACCTGGACAACCTCTCGGCAGGCGCCGCGCACCACGAGGTGATCACGGCGCTCGCGGGTGTGGAGGCGGACCGCCAGCGGCTGCACCAGTCGCTGCCCGCCGTGACCGAGGGCGACCGGGACCCCGCTCACGAGCGCGGCGTGGGTGACCTCGACCCCGCGCAGCAGCACGTGCTGGACGTCGTGGCCACCGGCTCCCACCTGTTCGTCGACAGCCCGACGGGCGCCGACGAGTCCGGGACGATCGCGGCGATCGTCGCCGACGCCGCCGCAGCGGGCCGCACGGTGCTCTACGTGCCGGGGCACCGGCGCGCGGCGGTCGCGCTCACCGAGCGTCTCGCCGCGCACGGCCTGCACGACCTGCTGCTCGACATCGCGCCCGAGGCGGGCTGGCGCACCGCCGCCGCCCGCCGGCTGCTCGGCGCCATGACCATGGAGGCGCCCGTCGTCGACGCGCGCGGCGTCCAGGCGCTGCGCTCGGACCTCGTCGGCCACCGCGAGGCACTGCGCGCCTACGTCACCGGGCTGCACACGCCGCGCGAGCCGTTCGGGGTCTCCGCCTACGACGCGCTGCAGCACCTGGCGCAGCTCACCTCGACCCGGCCCGCGCCGCGCACCACCGTGCGGCTGGCGCCCGAGGTCGCGAGCGCGCTCGACGCGCCCGGACGCGCACGACTCGGCGCCGACCTGCGTCGCGCGGGCGAGCTGGGCGCCTACGAGGTCCGTCCCGGCGACACCCCCTGGTACGGCGCGGACCTGCGCACGCACGCCGATGCGGACGTCGCGCGCCGTCGCCTGGCCAGGCTGCTCGACGACACGCTGCCGCGCCTGGCCGAGCGTGCCGTGCAGGTCGAGTCCGAGACGGGCCTGGTGCCCGCGCAGAGCATCGACGCGTGGGGCGAGCAGCTGGGCATGCTCGACGGCGTGCGCGCGTCGCTCGACCTGTTCCTGCCGATCGTGTTCGAGCGCACCGCGTCCGACCTGGTCGCCGCGACCGCCACGAAGGAGTGGCGCGCGGAGCGCGCGGTCCCCATGGGCTACTGGCTGCGGCGCCGGCTGCGGCGTCAGGCGCGGGACATGGTGCGGCCGGGGCGCCCCGTCGCGGACCTGCACTCCGCGCTCCAGCAGGTGCAGGAACGTCGCGAGATCTGGCAGGCGCACTGCCCCAGCGGCGGCTGGCCGCGCCTGCCCGAAGGGCTCGAGGCGCTCGAGGCCGAGTACCGCGGCGTCCGGGAGGACCTCGAGGCGCTCGACCAGGTGCTCGCCGGCACCCCCGGCGGCGCCGGGCTGTGCACGATGCCCCTGGACGCGCTGACCGAGCGCCTGTCGCGGCTGCGCGCGACTCAGGACGCGCTCGACACGCTCCCGGACCGCACCGGCCTGCTGCACCAGCTGCGCGCCGCCGGCCTTGCCGGCCTCGTCGACGACCTCGCCGAGCGCCGCGTCGCACCCCAGGCCGCCCCCGCCGAGCTCGAGCTCGCGTGGTGGAGCACCGTGATCGAGCAGATCCTCGCGCAGGACCCCGCGCTCGCGGGCTGGGACGGCGAGACGCTCGGGGCGATCACCGCGCGCTACGGAGAGCTCGACCGCGCGCACGTCGCGAGCCTGGCCCCACCGATCCGCGCGGCGGTCGCCGGCCAGGTCGGCTCGGTGCTGCGCCGGCACCGCGAGCAGGCCGAGGAGCTGTTCGCCGAGCTCGTCGAGGAGCGCCTCACCTCCCTGCGGGACACGTTCTCGCGCTACCCGGACGTGGTGCGCCGCCTGCGCCCCGTGCTCGTCGCGAGCCCGATGCTCGTCCCGCAGGTGCTGCCCGCGTCCCGCACCGTCGACCTCGTCGTGCTGGGCGCCGCGGCGCACCTGCCGACCGAGGTCGCGCTCGCCGCGCTCGCCCGCGGACGTCAGGTCGTCGTCGTCGGCGACGCGCGGTGCGCGTCCGGCAGCGCGGTCCGCGAGCTCGCCGAGGTCCTGCCGCGGGCGACGCTGCGCGCCGACTCCGTCGCGCGGGACCCGTACCTCACCACGTTCCTGGCCGAGCACGGCTACGGCGACGCGCTCGTCGCCACACCGCTGCCGACGAGCCGCCCGCTCGTGCGGCTCGAGCTCGTCGACGGCACGGGCATGCCCGGGCAGTCCGGCATCGTCGAGACCACCGCCGCCGAGGTCGCGCACACCGTCGACCTCGTGCTCGAGCACGTGATGAGCCGGGCCGAGGAGTCCCTCGCGGTCGTCACCGTGACGCACGCGCACGCCGAGGCCGTCCGCGAGGCCGTGCTCGACGAGGTCCGCACCAACCCTGCGCTCGCCGCGTTCTTCGACCCCGCACGGCCCGAGCCGTTCGTCGTGACCGACCTGACCGGCGTGGCGGGCCTGCGCCGTGAGGCCGTCATCCTGTCGCTGGGCCTCGGGCGCACGCCGCACCGCCGCGTGCTGCACACCTTCGGCGCGCTGTCCGGGCCGGGTGGTGCCGCGCTCCTGCTGGACACCCTCGGCTCGACGCGGCACCGCCTCGTCGTCGTGTCCTGCTTCGGTGCGGACGACCTCGACACCGAGCGGCTGCGCGGGGACGGCCCGCGGCTGCTGCACGACCTGCTGACGTTCGCCGCCGAGCGTGGGGCCGGCCAGACCGCGCCCGCGTCGCACGCCGTGGACCCCGACCGGCTGCTCGTCGACCTCGCCGAGCGGTTGTGGCGGCACGGCCTGATCGTCGAGCTCGACTACGGCGTGCCCGGTGGGCAGCGCATCCCCATGGTCGTCGGTCACCCGTCGCTGCCCGGCCGGATGCTCGTCGCGGTGCTCACCGACGACGAGGCGTACGTCGCCGAGCCGAGCGTGCGCGTGCGCGAGCGCCTGACCGCCGACCGGCTCGAGCGGCTCGGGTGGACCGTCGTGCGCGTGTGGTCCGCCGCCGCGTTCCTCGACCCCGAGGCCGAGGTCGACCGCATCCGCCGGTACGTGCACGCCGCGGTGCCCGCGCCCGTGGAGCCGCGCACCGGCACCGCCGTGATCGGGCTGCCGCAGTCGTGGACCGACGACGAGCCGGCTGCCGCGCCCGAGCACCACGCACGCCGGGCTGCGGGACGACCCGAGCGCCCGGGCGCCGCGGCCGACGGCGCGCCCGCCCCGACGACCGACACGACGGCCCGCTCGACGACCGACCCGACGGC
>JAEYUL010000216.1 GCA_023432565.1 Actinomycetes bacterium
AACTCCGCCGGCGCGCCCGACCGCGCTCGACGGTCCGGCCACGGAGGAGAACGCCAAGGAGGTCGGGAAGTACTTCCTGACGCTGTTCCCGTACGCCGTTGCGACCGGTGACCTCGGAGCGTGGAACACGTTGAGCGGCGCAGACTGCAAGTACTGCCAGAGCGTTCGCGACCTCGTCGCGGAGATCCACGAGCCCGGCAACCACGGCACTGGTGGCGCCTACGAGCTGGGGTTCGCTGGCGTGTCCGCTCTCGGTGGCGACAGGTTCGTCGTCAGCATTGAGTACGTCGAGACCCCGTCACGTACCGTCGCGCCGGACGGCTCGATCGTCGAGGACTTCCCCGACGCGTACTCGATGAAGGCCCAGGTCGAGCTCAGCTGGTCGAGTGGAGAGTGGACCGTGGACGGCGTCCAGGTCGACCAGTGGGGCGACAACGGATGACGCACGTTCGCCGGTCAGCTGGCGCGGGCGCCCGTCGAGCCCCTCTGGCGCCGGACGCGCTCATCCACGGCCACTGAGGACTGGTCTCGGTGGGAGATGCTGTCCGGCTGGGTCTGCCCCGACGACCTCCTCCCGCCGTTCCCGCAGGAGGACTTCCGCCGCCTGAAGATCGACCCACTCACCGCGCACCGCCAGCCCGAAGGTGCCAAGGCGCTGGTCAACAAGCCGCTGATCGTCTACGCCGATGCCGAGCACCGCGCCTTCCGCACGAACCTGTTCACCTACGGGATCGACGTCGATGCATACCCCGTCGAGTACACGTGGGACTTCGGCGACGGCGAGACGCTGACGACCACCTCGGCCGGCAGCCCCTACCCGTCTTTCGACGTAGCCCACACGTACCGCGAGGCCACCACGGCGACAGTCATCCTCACGACCACCTGGAAGGGCAAGTACCGCGTGGACGAAGACCCCGACGGTGAGTGGCGAGCGATCACGGGCACCGCGACCACCACCACGCCGCTCGACCCGTTCGACGTGATCGAGCTCCGCAGCCGGCTCATCAACTGACCCTGGCCGAACCGCTCGCTTTCGGTGGGTGCCATGGACTCCACGGCGACGACTGGCGAGCCCGGCCGCGCCAGGTGCTCGACACGCGTATGTCGCCCGGTGCTCGGCGCGTCGACCTGCGCTCCCTGGCCGCCCGGTCGATCAGCGCATCCTGCATGTCGGCCCACCGCCCCGTCCCGATCGGCCCCCCGTCCCGCAGGAGCCCGGCGACACCGGCAGGAGCGCGACTGCGCCGCCGCCTCCGAGGTGTTCGCGTACGCCTCTGCGGCCTGCCACTTCGGGTGTGTCGCGTGCGGCAGCTACCCTGCCGCAGTGAGCACCGAGGCGGGCGCGTGCGCCGACGAGGGCACCCGAGCACCCGCCGCCACACGCGTGCGCACCCCGCGGCGCAGGTGGCGACGGCGACTCGTCGTCGCAGCTGCGCTCGTCGTCGTGCTGCTCGTGCCGCTCATCTGGGTGCAGGGCACCGGTCAGGTGCGGCTCCGCACCCTCGCGTCCGTCGACGACGCACCCGTCGCCATCGTGTTCGGCGCGGGCTTGCGCCCCGACGGCTCGCCCTCGACGTACCTGCGCCGGCGCCTGGACGCCGCGCGCTCCCTGCTCGAGGCCGGGAAGGTCGAGGTCATCCTCGTCAGCGGTGACAACGGCTCGATCGGGCACGACGAGCCGACGGCGATGCACGACTACCTGGTGGACTCGGGCGTCCCGAGCTCGGCGATCGTCCTGGACTACGCCGGCTTCGACACGCATGACACCTGCGCCCGCGCGCACCGGGTGTTCGGGGTGGACGCGGCGATCGTGCTCACGCAGGACTACCACGTGCGCCGAGCGATCTTCTCGTGCACGGCGGCGGGCATCGACACCCAGGGCGTCGGGGTCTCGTCGGCGAGCGTGCGCCCCGGCCAGCTCCGCCAGTGGCGGCTCCGGGAGCTGCCCGCGTCGTACAAGGCCTGGTGGGACGGGATCACCGGCCGCGACCCGGTCCACCTCGGCCCGGCGGAGCCCGGCGTGCAGGACGCGCTGCGCGGGTCCTGAGACGATCGAGCCGTGCCTCACCCCCTCCCCACCGAGCCCTCCACCTCCGCCTCGCACACACCCACCCCGCCGCAGCCCTCGCGATCGCCGGACGCCCCCACGGGCGAGGAGGTCCTGAGCGCGCTGCGCACGACGCTCGACGCGACCGGGGTCCGGCTCGTCGCGCTGGACCTGGACGGCTCGCTCCTCGACGCGTCCAAGCAGATCCCTGACGGTTTCTGGGCGGTGCTCGATGCGCTCGTCGCTCGCGGTGTCGTCGTCTGCCCCGCGTCCGGGCGGCAGTACGCGACGCTGCGCGAGCAGTTCGGCCGTGACGACCTGACCTACATCGGCGAGAACGGCGCGATCGTCGTGCGCGACGGCACACCCGTCGACGTCACCGCTGTGTCCCGCGAGACCGCGGTCGGGGCCGTCGAGCTGGTGCGCCGTGCGGTGGGCGGTGGCGCGGACCTCGGCACGGTGGTGTGCGGCGTCCGCGCGGCGTACGTCGAGCGGACCGACGAGGCGTTCCTCCAGCACGTGCGCCCGTACTACCGGCTGCTCGAGCCGGTGCCGGACCTGACCGCGGTCGACGACGACGTGCTGAAGGTCGCGGTGTTCGACTTCGCCGGTGCCGAGCGCGGCGCCGGCCCGCTCCTGGCACCGCTCGAGGGCCCGGCGCGCGTGCTCGTCTCGGGCGAGCACTGGGTCGACGTGATGCACCGCGACGCGGACAAGGGCCACGCGCTGCGCGTGCTGCAGGCCGAGCTCGGCGTCGACCCGGAGAAGACGATGGCGTTCGGGGACTACTTCAACGACGTCGGCATGCTCGAGGCCGCGCGGTGGTCGTTCGCGATGGCCAACGCGCACCCGGACGTGCGTGCGGGTGCACGGTTCGTCGCACCCGCGAACGACGACGACGGGGTGGTGCGCACCCTGCGGGCGGCCTTCCGCCTCCCCTGACTCCGAACCCTCTCGCCCACCGACGACCGCACGCTGTGTGGGCCGGCCGACGACGGTGACGGCTGGCCGACGACGGTGGCGGCGAGCCGGCCGGCGCCGGCGGCGACCGGCGCAGGGTTGCTCAGGCGCTCGGGCGGCGGTCCAGCCAGTCCTGCACCGCGGCGACCACCGGTGCGTCCTTCGGGCCGTGGTCACCCGGGACGATCACGAGACGGCACGGCCCGGCGACGGCGGCCAGGTGCTGCTCCAGCTCGTCGGGGGATCCGAAGGGGTCACGGTCACCACTGACGGCGAGCACGGGCACGTGGATCGCGGGCAGGTGCTCGATGCGCAGCCGGTCCGGCTTGCCGGGCGGGTGCAGCGGGTAGGACAACAGCACCAGGCCGGCGGCGGGCTGACCCTGCGCGACCGCCATCGAGGCCATCCGCCCGCCGAACGAGCGCCCCCCGAGCACGAGACGCCCGGGGTCGGCACCCAGCTCGGCCGCCCAGGCGTCGGCGCGCTCGCGCAGGTAGGGCACGGCAGCCTCGGCGCGCTCAGGACCCTTGGCGCCGCGCTCGCGGTTGGCGAAGTTCATCCGCAGCACCGGCAGGGGCGCGAGCGCCGCCTCGAGAGCGACGAGCGTCGGGTGGTCCCGGTCCGCCCCCGCTCCGGGTGTGAGCACCACGCCCGCGACGCTGCGCGCATCGGCCAGCTGTTCTCCCGCCCCACTCACGCCGGTCACCGTATCCCGGCCCCGCATCACCCCACCCGTCCGGCCCACGCTGCACCCCGCCGACCCCAGCACCCGCCGATCCCAGCACCCGCTCCGGCTGGCCCTCGGCGTGGCCGGAGCGGCTGCTGGCTCGTTGGTGTCGGCTGCACCGACCCAGCGCATGCTCCGGCTGGCCCGCGGCGTGGCCGGAGCGGCTGCTGCGCCAGCCGGTGGTGTCGGCTGCGCCGCCCCAGCGCCTGCTCCCGGCTCGCGTGCTGAGTTCCCGGAGCGGGTGCTGGGTCGGCGGGCTGGGGCTGGGCCACGGCCGGTCCGGCGACGGGTCAGGTCGCGAGCGCGCGTTCGAAGGCGGCGAGCGCCGGGGGCGAGAAGAGGACGAAGCGCGTCAGGGCGATGCCGTAGGGCGCGCCGTCGGGCGTGTGGTCCTGCGACGTCCCGGACTGCCAGGCGCGCACCGCCTGCACCGCGATCTCGGCGACGTCGTCGACGTCCCACCCGTAGACGCCCGCGCTGACGGCCGGGAACGCGATGCTGCGCGCCCCGAGGTCCTCCGCCACCTCGAGCGAGGCGAGGAAGCATGACGAAAGCGCCGCCGGGTCGCGCTGACCGGCGTGCCAGTTCGGCCCGACGGTGTGCACGACCCATCGCGCGGGCAGGTCGAACGCGTCGGTGGCCACCGCGTGCCCGACGGGGAGGCCGTCGGGGTAGCGGGACGCCCGCAGCTCGCGGCACGCGGCGAGCAGGCGTGGCCCCGCGGCGGCGTGGATCGCGCCGTCGACTCCCCCTCCTCCGAGCAGCGAGGAGTTCGCGGCGTTGACCACGACGTCGACGTGCTGCTGGGTGATGTCGCCGAGCACAGCCTCGATCCGCATGCGTCCATCCTGGCCCGGGATCGTCCGGCGGCGCCCGTCGTCCGGCCGGCGGCGAGTGCTCGCGGCCGGGCTCGAGGCTCGGGCGCAGGCGCCCGGACATGACGAGGCCCCTCGGACGCTTACTCCGAGGGGCCTTCGTCTCGTTCAGGTTAGGCCGGGGCGACGGCCGGCCGGGTGAACGACACGCGAACTGTCCACAACTTTGGTCCACAGGCCTGTGTTCAGCCGGTGTTTCTGCAGGTCGGCTTGTGCACAGCGGTGTGGAGCAAAATGTGGATAAAGAAATCCTCCAGAGCCTCTTGCGGGCCCCCAGGGGCAGGACTAGAAATCTCACATCGGCCTCGACACAACGGGAACCGACAGGGAAGGACCCCCTCGGGGGGACGGAGCTGACGGACCCGGGGCGACGAGGTCGGGCCGACCGGAGAACGGGCGACCAGACCGACGGGGCAACCCTGAGGCTCACGGATGACGACGTGAGGGCCGCTCCGGACCGGGAGGCTGATCGCAGTCCCCCCGCCCGCGGCGGGCCGGTTCGCCGGCACGTCGGGTGTCGGGATGGAGCCGCACCGTCGAAGCGGCGCCGTCGCACCACCGGGCCCTCGGGCTCGGGAGCCACCAGGCTCGGCAGCAGCACGGATCGCGCACCGCAAGGTGCACGGACCACGTCGCGCGCAGTGTCTGAGGGCTCACGGATCGAGAGGACTCCAGGCCGCAAGGCCCGGCCCTCACGGTTCTCGGGTCACCCCGGTTCGCGGACCTCACGGTCCCGGCCCGCCGGTCCGGGATCCGCGGTCCGCGGTGGCGACACGGTCGAGCAGGTTCGCCTGACCAGACCGACGGCCTGTGGTCACACGAGAAGGCCCCTCGGACGCTTACTCCGAGGGGCCTTCTCCGCGCATGCGCACGACCCGCGTGCGCACGACCTGCATGCGCACGACCGCACGGGCCGGCGGTCGGGCACCCCGCCGACGGCGCGTCACCGGTCGGCGGTCAGGACGTCGGCGCTGGCGCTGACTCGAGCAGGATCGTGACGGGTCCGTCATTGACGAGCTCGACCGCCATGTCCGCCCCGAACACCCCGGTCGCGACCTCGAGCCCTCGCGCGCGCAGCGCAGCGACGACCGCGTCGACGAGCGGCTCGGCGACCGGCCCGGGCGCGGCGGCGTTCCACGTCGGTCGGCGGCCCTTGCGGGTGTCGCCGTAGAGCGTGAACTGGCTGACCACGAGCACCGGCGCGCCGACGTCGACTGCCGACTGCTCGTCGCGCAGGATCCGCAGCTCGGCGACCTTGCGGGCCACGAGGTCGACCTGCGCGGGCCCGTCGCCGGGCGTGACGCCGACCAGCACCACGAGGCCGGGCCGGTCGATCGCCCCGACGACGCGCCCGTCGACCGTGACGGACGCGCGCGTCACCCGCTGCACCACGGCTCTCACAGGCACGCCTCCACGGCACCGACGGGCACACCGTGACCGAGCACGGGCGTCGACCCGATCGGCGCGACGAGCGCCGCGTCGACACCGGCGACCACGAGCGCCGCCGCGAGCACCGCGGCCCGGGGACGTGCCGAGCCGTCGGCGACCTTGAACGCCACGGCACCGCCGTCGAGCAGCCCGGCGGCGTAGACGCCGTCCGCGCCGTCCTTGGCGACGAGTCCCGGGACGGCCTGCATGAACCGGGTCGCGTCGCGTCCGGTGCCCGCGACGAGCCACGGGTGGGCGCTCATCGCGCGGGCGACCCTGCCCTCGGGTGTGCCGGCACGGCCGGAGTCGTGCGGTGCGCGCGCGACGTGCGCGAACGCGCGCGCGAGACCGGTCAGCGTCGTCGAGAACAGCGCGGCGCCGCACCCGTCGACGGTGGTCAGCTCGACGGGTGCGCCCGTGAGCTCGGCGACCGCGTCGTGCAGCGCGCGCTGCAACGGGTGCTGCGGGTCGCGGTACCCCGCGAGCGGCCAGCCGGCGCTGACACAGGTCGCGAGCATCGCCGCGTGCTTGCCGGAGCAGTTCTGGGTGATCGACTCTCGGCCGTGGCCCTGCTCACGCCACGCCCACGCGGCCTCGGGGTCCAGGGGCCAGTCCGGGGTGTTGTCCAGGTCCGCCTCGGTGAGCCCGTACGCGGTGAGCAGCGCCCGCACCTGGTCGAGGTGGCCGGGCTCGGCGTTGTGGCTCGCGCACGCGAGCGCGAGCCACTCGTCGTCGAGGTCGAGGCCGTGGCGCAGCATCCCGACGGCCTGCAGGGGTTTGAGCGAGGAGCGGGCCCAGATCGTCACGTCCGGGTCGCCGAGGGCGAGCCGGACCTCACCGTCGGGCGCGAGCACGACCAGGTGCCCGCTGTGCACGGACTCCACGAGCCCGCCGCGCACGACCCGCGCGAGCGGGACGGCGTCGCGGCCCACGTCGTGGCGCAGGTCCGCGCCGGACGCGTCGGCCATCACCAGCCGCCGGGTGTCCTGCCCGGGCCACCCTGGCGGCGCGAGTACGGAGCGACGGCCGGCTTCACGTCGACGAGGTACACGATCGCGGCCACCGCGGACAGCAGGCCCAGGAACGGCAGCAGCTGCAGCGGCGGCAGGGCCAGGAACGCGAAGAACGTCGCGACGCCCACGATCGCCAGCCAGAAGTTCTTGGTGCGCTTGCCCGCGGCCGGGAACGCGCTCGCGGGCCGGCGCAGCAGGTCCACGAGGGCCCACACGCACAGCACGAAGATCACCAAAAGGAACAGCAGGTACAGGATCCACTGGAGGCTTCCGACGATTCCCACGCGCTGAGCCTAAGCGCCGCGCCGTCCGGACGCAGTCACTGCCGCGCTCACCGACGCCCTCGTCAGGGCACGACGCGCAGGCCCTCGGCACGGGCCGCCGCCGAGATGTGCTCGTCCCACGCCACCACGACGAGCTCGTCGGACCGCAGCAGGAGCGCCGAGGCCAGGTGCAGGGCGTCGCCGGCGCGCAGCGCGTGGTAGCCGACGAGCGTGGCTGCGCCCGCCGTGACGGGCTCGTGCAGCTCGACGACGTGCAACGCGGGCCACAGCCGGTCCCACTGCGCGAGCGCGGCCCGCTCGGTGCCGGCGTCGAGGAGTCCCGCGCGGCGTCCCGACGCGAGCAGCGCGCGGACCTCGGAGTCGGCCAGCCGGGACGTCGCGACGAGGTCGGCGCCCTCCCACAGGGCCGCGGCGAGCTCGCTGCCGGGTTCGGTCAGGCAGAGCTTGGCGAGCGCGCTGGTGTCGAAGTAGCAGACGGCCATCAGCGACGCAGCCGCCGCACGAGGCTGGAGACACCCGGCCGGCCGGCCTCCCCGGCCACGGGCTCGGCCGCGCCGCGGGGTGCCTGCGGGGGCGCGAGCAGCCCGTCGCGCTCGAGCCGCGCCAGCAGGTCAGCCGAGTCGATCCCCGTGAGCCGCGCGACGGGGATCCCGCGGTCCGTGATGACGACGTCCTGGCCCGTCCGTGCCGTCTCGATCCACTGCTTGAGCTCTGCGCGCAACGCGCTGACCGCGACCTCCACGGGCCAGACGCTACCGCGCGCGCCGACGGGCGCGCCTCAGATCTCCGGGAGCGCGGCGCGGGCCGCGCCGGCGTCCTCCCCGGCGGCCTCGAGCAGGTCGACGACGAGGGAGCGGTGCAGCAGGACGAGGCTCTGCACCTGCCAGTCGTCGGGCGCCACCACGAACGGGTCGAGCGCGGCTGCGGACGCGAGCAGTGCCTCACGCGCCCGAGCCGGTTCGCGGCCGCTGCCGAGCGCGGAGGCGAGGTCCGCGGTGGCCGCCGCGGTCGCCTCGATGCGCTGCGCGGCCGAGGCCAGGTCGTGCGTGCCGGGCGACGCGAGCAGGGCCAGCGAGCGGCGGGTCATGACCCGCAGGTTGCGCATCGCCCGGTCGACGAGCACCGCCGCCGTGACGAGCCGGGACAGCTCCGCGCGGTACTTGCGGCGCGCGGGGGACAGCCGCACCAGCTCGCGCGCGTTCGTCGCCGTCTCCCGCCACTCGTCGAGCGACGCGTGCGAGGCGCGCCCTCGGACGAGCACGTCCTCGACGTCCGTGACGGACCCGGCCGCCAGCCCGGCGGCGAGCTCGTGCAGGACGTCCGCGACCTCGCGCGTGGCGCGCTGCGCGAGCTCGCGCGGCTGCCGACGCGCGTCGGAGGGTGTGAGCACCGCCACCGCGAACGCGACCGAACCACCGACCAGGGCGTCGGTCCATCGCCCGAGCGCCCCACCTCCGGCCGCGAGCGTCGGCAGCCCGACGATGACCATGGCCTGCACCCCGGCCTGGGTCGTCAGCAGCGCACCCCGGTCGACGAGCCGCGCGAGGATCGCCGCGACGAACAGCACGACGGCCACCTGCCAGAGCCCGGTGCCGATCACGTGCACGAGCGCGTCACCCAGGCCCACCCCGATCGCGACACCCACGGCGATCTCGGCGACGCGGCGCAGCGACCGGTCGGCGCTGAACCCCAGCGCGATCCACGCGCAGATGGGAGCGAAGAACGGGTACTCGTGGCCCAGGCCGTAACGTCCGATCCCGAACGCGATCCCGGCGGCGACGGACGCCTGCAGGATCGGGAACCACGCCGCACGCACCCGGTCGAGCCCCTGCCGGACCCGGACGCGGGCGACGAGGCGGACGTCACGCCAGCCGCGGCGGGCCGGCTCCGGGTCGTCGGACGCGGTCATCAGAGCGCGGGGTGCACACCGAGCCCGCGTGCGACGGGTCCGCGCGGGGCGGGCCGGTCGCTCGAGACGCCCTCGCCCGGGACGACGACCTCCTGCGCCGCGCTCACGGCACCGCCGTCGCACGCGACGAGCAGCGGCTCGTCGACGGCGAGGGAGCGCTTGACGACCGCGAGCGCGACGGGCCCGAGCTCGTGGTGCCGGGCCACGCTCGTGACCCGCCCGACCTCGCGACCGAGCTCGCCGGCGACGTCCGTGGCGGCGTGCACACCGGCGCCCGCCTCGGGGATCAGGTGACCCGAGCCGTCGAGGTGCAGCATCACGAGGCGGCGCGGCGGACGCCCCAGGTTGTGCACGCGTGCGACCGTCTCCTGCCCCCGGTAGCAGCCCTTGTGCAGGTGGACCGCGGTGCGCAGCCAGTCGAGCTCGTGCGGGATCGTCCGGTGGTCGACCTCGGTCGCTGCGCGGGGACGCCACGCCTCGACGCGCAGCGCCTCGCTCGCCCACGTGCCGGCCACGGACCAGCCCGCGGCCTCACGCGCGGCGACCTCGTCGACCAGGCGTGCGCGCGGCACCAGCACCAACCGCCATGCGCGGTCCGCACCGGGGTGCTCGTCGGCGGGTGGGCCGTAGCGCGTGCCGCCGGGCACGACGTGCGGCCACGGGTCGCGCCACGTGACGGGCTCGTCGGCCCCGCCCTCGGCGCCGACGGGCTCACCCAGGCAGGCCCACTCGTCGGTCACGTCGGCGATCTCGACACGCAGCATGAACTTCATGCGGTCGAGCCAGGCCGCGAGCGCCCGCGGCGTCTGCGTGACCAGCCACGTCGTCGACCCGTCGTCGACGACCGCCGCGGCGTGCTCGACGTGCCCGTGCGGGCTGAGGACCAGCAGCTCGGTCGAGGTGCGCGGCGGCAGGTCGGCCAGCTGTGCGGTGGTGATCGAGTGCAGCCAGGTCAGCCGGTCCGGGCCGGTGACCGTCACGACGCCGAGATGGGACTGGTCGACGACCGCACCGCCACGGGCCAGCGCCCGCTGCTCGGCCGTCGGGTCGCCGTAGTGCCACGCGACGCCCGCGTCCGGCCCGGCTCCGGCCACGGCGCCGCGGCGCGAGAGCAGCGGGCTGGTGTGCCTCGTGGGCTCGTAGGCGAGCTCGTCGGCGGCGGTCGGCTGCCCGCCCGCGACCTCGACGTCCGAGGGGCCGGCCATCAGGACGCCGCGTCCTCGACGCGCGCGAGCCGTGCCGAGGCGTAGGACTGCATCGGCTGACCGAACGCCGCGAGGTCCTGGGCCCACATGAGCTCGCCGTTGACGAGGCCGTACAGCCGCGTCGCCGCGCTGACGTCGGCACCGGTCGCGGTGCGGGCGATCACGTCGGACGCCAGGTCGATGCGGCCGTTGCCGACCGCGCCGACGTACACCGCGACGTGCCCGGACGGGTCCGCGAGCAGCACCTCGACCGGGAACTGGTCGTCGGTCAGGCCCTCGGGCCGCTCGGGCGGGACACGCCAGTAGCCGGACTCCGTGGACCACACCGGGCCGTCGAGCGCGGGCGCGGGGGGCACGTCGTCGGACGCGTCGTCGTCGAGCGCCGAGGCGTCGTCGGGTGCCACGACGAGCCGGATCGTGGACGTGTAGGACAGGTAGGGGCCGCCGTCGTGGTCGAAGACGACGTCCTGGACGAAGGCTGTCTCCTCGACGCCGGGGTAGCCGACGACGCCCTGGCCGGACCAGCGGCCGACGAGCCAGGCGAGCGGGTAGACCTCGGGCGCGAGGCCCTCGGGCAGGACGAACGCCATGCGTGTTGCCTTCCATCCGGGTCCGGCCCTGCGGCGCAGCAGCCGGGCAGAGGCAGACCTCGAGCGTGTGTCGGTCAGCTCGTCAGGGCGTCAGCGCTGCGAGCGGAAGAGGCGGAGCACCACGAGCCCCGCCGTCCAGGCGATCGCGAGCGTCGCGAGGACGAGCAGACCGATGAAGAACCCCTCGAGCGCTGTCATGCGCCGATCCTAACGATCTCGGGCCCCCGTGCTGTTCCCGACAGGTCCGACGGCGCCGCGGCTCAGCCGACGAGCACGCGCCCGACGACGTAGACGAGGATCCCGGTCACGGTCACCGGCAGCACGACGGCAGCCACGGACGGCAGCCGGTCGGCGAGCGAGTCCAGCGCGTCGAACAGCACGTGCAACGACGAGACCAGCACACCCACCGCTGCGCCGAGCACCAGCCCGGCGAGCAGGTCGATGTCGGGCAGCAGCAACGTGGACAGGACGCCGGCGGCGGTCGCCGCCGCGGTGGTCACGAGCGCGGCACGCCAGGAGGACAGCGGCAGCGCGACGAGCGCCGACCCGACGGCGAGCGCGAGCGCCCCGACGACGACGATCGGCTCGCCGCCCGGGGTCCGCCCGATCGCCACCCAGCCGGCGACGGAGACCGCCAGCAACGTGCCGGTGACGGTGCCGGCGACGGACTCGACCATGCGCACCCGGCCGTCGCGGCGCAGCAGCTCGTTGACGAACGCGAGCAGGATGGACGTGGCGAACACGACCGGCAGGTAGCGCAGGTACGGCTGGTCCGCGACGCCGTGCACCGCGAGCACGGCACCGACGCCGCCGATCGCGATGACCGCGGCCGAGCCGGGCCTGAACGGCAGGCTCGCGAGGGAGGGCCAGCCGACGGCGAACGCGAGCGCCAGGAGCGCGGCGACGACGGTGACGGGCAGGCCGCCGAGGTAGCCGGCGACCGCGACGAGCGCGGCGAGCGCGGCCGTGACGACCGCTCGGGTGGCGAGCTGCATGCGGCTACCGACCTGCCCGGGCAGCCGCAGGGGTCCGCCGCGCGCACGCGCGGGCGTGCGCCGGGCGCGGCGCCGTCGTCAGGACCTGGGGGAGCACGGCCGACAGTCTCTCAGATCCTGCGCCGGCAGTGGCCGCCGAGCCGCCCTGGACGGTGCCACGGCGGAACCAGGGCACGCGGTAGCGTGTCCCCCACTCGCCGCAGGGAGGTTCCACGGTGGCAGACCTTCTGCTCCTGACCCCGGCGTCCGGTGGATCGGCACAGGTGCTGCCGGCGCTCGGGCTGCTGTCCCA
>JAEYUL010000009.1 GCA_023432565.1 Actinomycetes bacterium
CCGGTCGTCGCGCGTCGTCGCCACTGAGCCACCGCGACAACACCTGCGACCGCGGCGGAGACGAGCGTCAGGACAGCCTTGACGACCACCGACCACCTCCAGGTCCCCCATCGGCCCGTGCCGAGGGCAACTGAGAGTCACGAGCGCATTTCCCGCTCGGGGAGTGTCGATTCACTCGAGGTGCTGAACGTCCGTCGCCGCCCCGTGCGACCGGCGGGTGTGGCGGATCTGCTCGGGCAACGGCTGGTGGTCGGCGTTCGGCAAGCCACGATCCCGCGGCGGCAAGAAGGCCGGGCCGCCGGCCCACGACGACCTCGTGCTGCGCCGGTTGCGGGCCGACGGACCGAACCGGTTGTGGCTCTGGGACATCACCGAGCACCCCACGGCCGAGGGCAAGGTCTACCTCTGCGCGATCAAGGACGTATTCTCCAACCGGATCGTCGGGTACTCGATCAGCGACCGCATGACCTCCCAGATCGCGGTGAACGCGCTGGTCAGCGCCGTTCAAAGACGCCAGGACGTCGCCGGGTGCGTGGTTCACTCGGACAGGGGCAGCCAGGGCGGATTCAATCGGTCGTCGCAACACTGAACCGGCCCGGGTCCAGTGGAGGCTGGTGGTGTGTCCCGCGTTCGGTGGAGTCGGATGAGTTCTAGAGGAAGTCGCCGTCTGCCTCATCCAGGAGCGCGCACAAGACCTCAGGAGGAAGCAGCGTGGAGAAGACGATCTGCCCCTGGGTCGGGGTGATGCCCAGGACAGGCCCTGGTTCGGCCCCCCAATCGTCCCGAGGGATCCCCGGTATCGCATCAAGCAGAACCGCGACGACCTTGTGGTCCCAGTAGCCCTCGGCGGTGACAGCGAGGTAACTCTCGCCGTCCGTGCTCCGGACCAGTGCACCGATCACATGGCGTTGAACCGTGACTGTCCAGAGCTTCCCGTCATGAGCAGATCTGGCGACGGCCTGCCGGACCAGGTCCTTCATCGCGGACACGGCAAGCGTCGTCCGCTCTACGCCCCATCGTTTGTAGTCGATCTCGGTGGGGAGAAGGCCATCGGTGGATGGTTTGCCGGAGCCCTTTCCCTCGCGTACGCACTCTGACTCGAGTCTCGCGTAGAAGTCTCTGCGAGGTGTGTCCTGCTGTCGATGTCCAGCAGCGACCAGCCACCAGCCGGCCGGGGGCAGTTGATGGAGTTCCTGGGCAAGGTCGGGTGTGGCGACCTCGCCGGCCGCTCCGCGCTCATCCACAGTCTTGACCTTGAACCAGACTCGGTCGGCAAGGCTCAGGACGCGTTCAGCTCCGCCTGCTGCGAGTTCGTCGGGGAGATCCTGTGCCTTTCGGAGCAGGGGCTCATCGATGTCCTCAAGTGCTCGGTCCAGGCTGGGAAATCCGAGACCGAGGTCACTGAGAGCGCGACGTGTCGGCCGAACGCTTCCCCCCATGGAGCGACCGTATCGCAGCGGCTGGTTGTGCCTGCAGAAGCGGTCGCCCCATGGAGTTAAGAGTCGATGCCGCCGAGCTCGTCAATCTCGGCGGCGCTGAGGCCGGTGAGTAGCGAGACAGCGGACTTCGTGGAGCCATCAAGGGTGCGGAGAGCCTCGAGCACACCGGACTGGATGAGATCGCGGTGGGCCTCGACGTACTCGCGGACGGCCGCATCCACGACGTCCTTCTTCGAGCGCTGCAAGAAGTGGGCGGCGTGGGAGATGAGCTGGTCGGTCTCGGCGTCGACCTTGATGGGCGCGGTTACGGTGGCCATGCGTCCTCCTGGGTTGGTACCAAAGTACCTGGGGTGTATGACGGTAGCAAGTGCGATCCTGTGCCTGTGCATCGACAGTCGGCCGGAGACGCTGAGAGCTAGGTTCGGTCTCGGGCCGGTGGTCGGCCTCGGCGCGACTGCTACCAGAACTGCTACCGCGCTCCGCCACCCCACCAGCTGCCATCGACACCGAAGGGCCCGCCACCTACGTCACCGCAGGTCACGGGCCCTTCGCTCGGCGGAGGATGGGGGATTCGAACCCCCGAGGGCTTGCACCCAACACGCTTTCCAAGCGTGCGCCATAGGCCACTAGGCGAATCCTCCAGGCGCTGCCGTCCGGGCGACCGGACCGACTGCGGGTAGGAGTCTAGCCGAGGAACGGGGGTGTCCAGGTCGCTGGGAGGTCGCTCGGTCCCGGGTGCGGAGGGCCGGACGGGCTGGGCTATCCTTGCCGGCAGACCCCTCGTGCGGCGTCATCTCGCTGAACTCCCCCAGGGCCGGAAGGCAGCAAGGGCAGGTGAGCTCTGGCGGGTGCACGGGGGGTCCTTGCGTCCCCTGCTACGGCACCCGCAGGACGGGCGGTGCCAGGGCGGCGACGATGGCGTCCCACTCGGGGTCGGACGGGGGTGCTCCCTCGGAGAGCGTGAAGTACTCGCTGAGGAACGCGCGCAGCGGTGGGGTCGGGACGAGCCAGGTCCCGTCGGGCTCGATGCCCGCGAGCCGGTCGCCCGAGGCGTGCAGGGCGAGCAGGAGCAGGCCGGGCACGCGTGAGCCGCCGGGGCGGATCGCGGGCTGCAGGTAGGGCACCGGCAGGGTGCGTGCGCCGTGCCGGCGGTAGAAGCGCAGCCGTGCTTCCGGGTCGCCGTGGGCCGTGGAGGCGGCGTGAGCGGCGGGGTCCTCGACCTCCGCGACCACGAGCCACGGGTCGAGCTCGGTGCGCCAGGCGTCGATCGCACGGTCGAGCAGCAGGCTCCCGACGCCGCCGCCGCGCTGCCCCGGGGCGAGGGCCAGGTACGCGAGCAGCAGGACGCCCGAGTCGCGGAACCGCTGGCCGACCGCTGCGCCACGCACCCGCTCGTCGTCACGGGCGACGACGAGGCGCAGGCTGCCGTCGGTGAGCATCGCCCGGAGCGAGGCGAGGTCCGCGAGCTCGTCGTCGGGGAACGACGGGCGCAGCACGTCCTCGTGGACCGCGGCGAGGTCGTCGGGGTTCGTCGTCGTCGCGATGTGCACGTCAGGCTCCCCGCAGGGCGAGGCGTGTGAACGTCTGGGCGGCTCCCGCGTCGCGCTTGAGGCGGCGCACGAGCGCGTCCAGGGCTGCCGCGTCGCTGACGAACGCGTGCAGGAGGTAGTCGTACGAGCCGGTGACGTGCACCGCGTCGCGCACCTGCGGGAAGTCCTGGTCGAGCGCGGCGACGAACGCCTCGTTCGTCGTGCGGTCGGCGAGGCGCACCTCGACGAACACCTCGAGCCCGGCCGGTGCGGGCCCGGCGGCGCTGCCGCGCAGGATCGTGAACCCGGCGATCACACCGTGCGCGACGAGTGCGCGCACGCGCGCGGCGGCGGCGTTCGGGGACAGGCCGACGCGGGCGCCGAGCTCACGGTAGGGCAGTCGGGCGTCGGCGGTGAGCTCGCGGAGGATGGCCTCGTCGATCGCGTCCATGACGACGATTGTCGCAGCCTGCGGTGCACTTCTGGTTGCGATGCGGGGCATCGCGGCACTTCTCACCGCGAAACCGCGTAGTGCGCAGTGCATGCAGCAGCTCGGCGTGCACGTCGGCCAGGATGCCGCGCATGCTGAACGCCGACGCCGTCCTGTCCGCCGCCGCGCTCGGGGTGGTCGCGGGACTGTCTGTCGCGGTGCCCGTGGGCCCGGTCGCGGTGCTGATCGTGCGGGAAGGGCTCGTGCGCGGTCGCCGCGCGGGGCTGTCCGCTGCCGCGGGCGTGGCGAGCGTCGACCTCGCCTACGCGCTGCTGGCGGTGCTGCTCGGGGTGCAGGTCAGCCGCGCGCTCGACGGGTGGCAGACGTGGCTGCGGGTGGGCGGCGCGCTCGTGCTGGCCGTGGTCGGGCTGGTCGGGCTCGTGCGGTGGTGGAGGGCGCGGACGCCCGCCGGTGGTTCGGGTCCGGGTGTGGTCACGTCCGGTCCCGACGAGCGTGCGGGTGGCACGGTGCGCGCGGCCAGGGTGTGGGCGCGGTTCGTCGTGATCACGCTGCTCAACCCGGCGACCGCGTTGATCTTTGCGACGGTGGCGGTGGGGCTGGCGGGGCGTCTGGCAGCAGGCTCGGGCGCGCTCGTGGCGTTCGCGCTGGGTGCCGCGGCGGCGTCGCTGGCCTGGCAGTGCGTGCTCGGCCTGGCCGGTGCGTGGGCGGGGGGACGGCTCGGCCCGCGCTGGCAGGACTGGTCCGCGCCGATCGGCTCGGGCCTCGTCGTGCTGCTCGCCGCGTGGGTGGCCGTCGCCTGACCCCGGTGCGGCCCGTCGGGTGTGCGCAGCCGTCCCCGGCTGTCAGCCCGGGCGTCTAGGGTTCGGGGGGTGACGACAGCGCTGTACCGCCGCTACCGGCCCGAGACGTTCGCCGAGGTGATCGGTCAGGACCACGTCACCGCGCCGCTACGGCAGGCGCTGCGCAGCGGGCAGGTCAACCACGCGTACCTGTTCTCCGGGCCGCGCGGGTGCGGCAAGACGACGAGCGCGCGCATCCTCGCGCGCATCCTCAACTGCGCCCAGAACACCGAGGCCAGCCCGACCGACACCCCGTGCGGCGAGTGCCCGTCGTGCATCGAGCTCGCGCGCGGCGGCCCGGGCAGCCTGGACGTCGTCGAGATCGACGCGGCGAGCCACGGTGGCGTCGACGACGCGCGTGAGCTGCGCGAGCGCGCGACCTTCGCACCCGCCCGCGACCGCTTCAAGATCTTCATCCTCGACGAGGCCCACATGGTCTCCAACCAGGGCTTCAACGCCCTGCTCAAGATCGTCGAGGAGCCGCCGCCGCACGTGAAGTTCGTGTTCGCGACGACCGAGCCGGACAAGGTCATCGGCACGATCCGCTCGCGCACGCACCACTACCCGTTCCGCCTCGTCCCGCCGGACGTGCTCCTGCCCTACCTGGAGCAGCTGTGCGAGGCCGAGCGCGTGCCCGTCGGGGGAGGTGTGCTCCCGCTCGTCGTGCGCGCCGGTGGAGGTTCCGTCCGGGACACCCTCTCGGTGCTCGACCAGCTCATCGCCGGGTCCGACGCGTCCGGGATCGACTACGAGGGCGCGGCCGCGCTGCTCGGGTACACCCAGGCCTCCCTGCTCGACGACCTGGTGGACGCGATCGCCGCGCGTGACGGTGGTGCCGCGTTCCGCGTGGTCGAGCGCGTGATCGCGACCGGCCACGAACCGCGGCGCTTCGTCGAGGACCTGCTCGAGCGCCTGCGGGACCTGATCGTCATCGACGCCGCGGGCGAGGCTGCGGGCGCCGCGCTGCGCGGGCTGCCCGAGGACCAGCTCGCGACGATGCGCGTGCAGGCGGCCCGCCTGGGCGCCGCGGAGCTGTCACGTTCCGCGGACCTGGCCAACGCCGCACTGACCGAGATGACCGGCGCCACCTCGCCTCGCCTGCACCTCGAGCTGCTGATGGCGCGCCTGCTGCTGCCCGCTGCCGACGACGCGCAGGTCGGCCTCGCCGCGCGCCTGGACCGGCTCGAGCGCGGCCTGCCCGCGGGTGCCACGTCCGCGGCCCTGCCCTCGTCGGCACTCGCCGTGCCGGTGGACGAGCCCGCGCCGGCGGCACC
>JAEYUL010000186.1 GCA_023432565.1 Actinomycetes bacterium
GGCGGGCTACGCGCTCGAGGTCGTCGCGGCGCGCGGCCCGCAGGAGACCCGCAAGGCCACGCTCGCCGCGGCACGCGCGCACCGGGCAGCCGGCGACGCGTGGGCGCAGGCGGGCGGCCTGGCCAACACGGCCCAGGACCCCCGCCTGGCGCAGTACGCGCTGCCCAGCGACGTCGACGAGGAAGGGGCGCTCACGAGGCTCGCCGTGAAGGTGCTGGACGGCATCGCCGTCGCGAGCGCCGCCGCGCTGGGCGACGTCCCGGCGGGCATGCGCGAGACCTACCTCGACAGCCTGCTGCTCGCCGTCACCGACGCCCGCGCGCTGGGCGCCCCCGCCGTGGCGTTCCCGGGCCTGCCGGAGCAGGCGGCGGGGACGGCCGCACCCACGCCGAGCGCGCCCGCCCCGACGCAGGGCTGACCCGCCGGCCCTGCGGGTCAGTTCACAGCAGCGCGGCGACCTGCGCGGCCACCACGTCGACCGCATCCGCGACGGGCACCTGCGTGCTCTCGCCACCGGCGCGCGGACGCACCTCGACCACGCCGTCGGCCAGACCGCGACCGACGACCACGACGAGCGGCACACCGAGCAGCTCGGCGTCGGCGAACTTCACGCCGGGCGAGACCTTCGGGCGGTCGTCGTAGAGGACCTCGACGCCGCGTGCCTCGAGCCCGCGCGCGAGCTCGTCCGCGGCGTCGAACACCGCCTGGTCCTTGCCGGTCGCGACCACGTGCACGTGCGCGGGGGCGACGTGCGCGGGCCAGGCCAGACCCTTGTCGTCGTGGTTCGCCTCGGCCAGCGCGGCGAGCACGCGCGTCACCCCGATGCCGTAGGAACCCATCGTCACGACCTGCGCCTTGCCGTTCTGGTCGAGCACCGTCAGGCCGAGCGCCTGGGCGTACTTGCGACCGAGCTGGAAGATGTGGCCGATCTCGATGCCGCGAGCCAGCTCGAGCGGGCCCGAGCCGTCGGGCGCCGGGTCACCGGCCCGGACCTCGGCGGCCTCGACCGTGCCGTCGGCGGCGAAGTCACGGCCCGCGACGAGGTCGAACACGTGCCGGCCGGGCTCGTTGGCGCCCGTGATCCAGCGCGTTCCGTCCACGACGCGCGGGTCGAGCAGGTACCGCACCGCGGTGCGCTCGGGGTCGTCCGCGGCGCGGCCGTCGACGTTCGGGCCGAGCACCGCGGGGCCGATGTACCCGCGCACGAGCTCGGGGTGCGCGGCGAAGTCCGCGTCGCCCGCGGGCTCGACCTCGGCCGGCGCGACGGCCGCCTCGAGTCGCTTGAGGTCGACCTCCCGGTCACCGGGCAGGCCGACGACGACGAGCTCGCGCTCGCCGCCCGGGTGCACGAGGGCGAGGACGACGTTCTTGAGCGTGTCCGCGGCGGTCCACGGGCGGTCGGGCCGCGCGAAGCGCTCGTTCGCGAGCGCCACGAGCGTGTCGATCGTCGGGGTATCCGGGGTGTCCTCGACGTGCGCGGCCGGGGCGTCCTCGTACGGGACGGCCTCGGGAACGACCGTGGTGACGGCCTCGACGTTGGCCGCGTAGCCACCCGGCGAGCGCACGAACGTGTCCTCGCCGATCGCCATGGGCGTCAGGAACTCCTCGGAGCGCGAGCCGCCCATCGCCCCCGACGTCGCCGCGACGATCACGTACTCGAGCCCGAGCCGGTCGAAGATGCGCTGGTACGCGCGGCGCTGGGCGTCGTAGGCGGAGTCCAGACCCTCGTCGTCGACGTCGAACGAGTAGGCGTCCTTCATGATGAACTCGCGCCCGCGGATCAGACCGGCCCGCGGGCGGGCCTCGTCGCGGTACTTCGTCTGGATCTGGAACAGGGTCAGGGGCAGGTCCTTGTACGACGAGTACAGGTCCTTGACCAGGAGCGTGAACATCTCCTCGTGCGTGGGCGCGAGCAGGTAGTCGTTGCCCTTGCGGTCCCTGAGCCGGAAGATGTTCGGCCCGTACTCCGTCCAGCGGCCGGTCGCCTCGTACGGCTCGCGCGGCAGCAGGGCCGGGAAGTGCACCTCCTGCGCGCCCGCGGCGGCCATCTCCTCGCGGACGACGGCCTCGACCTTGGCGAGCACGCGCAGACCCAGCGGGAGCCAGGTGTAGATGCCAGGAGCCGCGCGGCGGATGTACCCGGCGCGCACGAGGAGGCGGTGGCTCGCGACCTCGGCGTCGGCGGGGTCCTCGCGCAGCGTGCGGACGAAGAGCGTGGACAGACGCAGCAGCATGCGTCGAAGCCTAGTTGTCCGACGAGGATGCGACGGACGCCGCGGCCGCCCCGACCCTGTCCCGATCGCGGGACGGCGGCGCCCCGGGTGCGACACGATGGGTCCGTGCCCGAGCTGCCCGAGGTCGAAGCGCTCGCCGCGTTCCTGCGCGAACGCGCGGTGGGTCACGCCGTCGCCGCCGTCGGCGTGGGTGACATCGCCGCGCTCAAGACGTTCCGGCCCGCACCCGACGCCCTCGTCGGCGCCGTCGTCGTGGACGCCACGAGGCACGGCAAGTGGCTCGACCTCGTGGTCGCGACGTCGACGGGCGAGCCGATGCACCTCGTGTGGCACCTGTCGCGGGCCGGCTGGGTGCGCTGGTCCGACAAGCTCGCCACGACGCCCGTGCGGCCGGGACGCTCGCCGCTCGCGCTGCGGGTCCGTCTCGACGACGGGTCCGGCTTCGACCTCACCGAGCAGGGCACCCGCAAGCGGCTCGCCGTGCACGTGGTGCTCGACCCGCTCGACGTGCCCGCGATCGCGTCGCTCGGCGTCGAGCCGCTGTCCGCCGAGCTCACGCGCGCACGGTTCGGCGAGCTCGTCGCGGCACGCAACCAGCAGGTGAAAGGGCTCCTGCGCGCGCAGGAGACGATCGCCGGCATCGGCAACGCGTACTCCGACGAGATCCTGCACGCGGCACGCACGTCCCCGTTCGCACTCACGAGCAAGCTCAGCGACGAGCAGGTCGACATGATCTACGCCGCGATCCGCGACGTGCTGCACCAGGCCGTCGAGGAGGCCTCGGGCAAGCCTGCCGCCGAGCTCAAGGACGCCAAGCGCCGTGGCATGCGCGTGCACGGACGCGCCGGTCAGCCGTGCCCCGGCTGGGACGGGACGCCGTGCGGCGACGTGGTGCACGAGGTGTCGTTCGCGGACTCGTCGTTGCAGTACTGCCCCACGTGCCAGACGGGCGGCAAGCCGCTCGCCGACCGCCGGCTGTCGCGGCTCCTGCGCTGAGCTCCGGCGCTGAGCTCC
>JAEYUL010000151.1 GCA_023432565.1 Actinomycetes bacterium
CTGCCGGCCTGGGCCAGCCCGTACCCGACGAGCACCGACTCGCGCGTGCCGTCGGCGTCCGCCGACTGCCCCGCGCCACGGGCGGCGCCGCCGTCCCCGAGCACCGAGTCGCGGGCCGCCTCGATCTCGTCCGAGCCGCCCGGCTCGACACCGCCGCGCTGCGCACCGACGTGGTGCACCGGGCCGGAGGCAGCCGCGGGTGCGTCGGACGCGGGACCGGCGAGCCGGGCCTGGTCCGACGCAGGGTCGTCGGCCGGCGCCGGACCGGACGGGTCGGTGTCGATCTCGATGATCGGCGTCCCGACGTCGACGGTCACGCCCGGCTCGACGAGCAGCTTCGTCACGACACCGGCCCACGGGCACGGCAGGTCGACGAGGGACTTGGCGGTCTCGATCTCGACGATCGTCTGGTTGACCTCGACGGTGTCGCCGACGGCGACGTGCCACTCGACGATCTCCGCCTCGGTGAGGCCCTCACCCGCGTCGGGGAGCGGGAACTGCTGGTACGTGGGCACGTCGGGGTCTCCTGTGCGATCGGCCGGGGTCAGAAGGCCAGCGCGCGGTCCACGGCGTCGAGCACGCGGTCCAGGCCCGGCAGGTAGTCGTGCTCGATCTTCGCCACCGGGTAGGGCACGTGGAAGCCGCCGACGCGCAGCACGGGCGCCTCGAGGTGGAAGAAGCACTGCTCGGTGATGCGGGCCGCGACCTCAGCGCCGGTGCCGTACATGACGGGCGCCTCGTGCACGACGACGCACCGGCGGGTGCGCTGCACCGACGCGGCGACGGTCGCGGTGTCGAGCGGCGACAGGGTCCGCAGGTCGACGACCTCGATGCTCGTACCCTCCGCGGCGGCCGCCTCGGCGGCCTTCAGCGCGGTGGCGACCGTGGGGCCGTACGCGACGAGCGTGAGGTCCGTACCGGTGCGCACGACCCGCGCGCTGTCCATGCCGGTCGCTGCCGCGCCGTGCGGCGTGACCGCCGGGGCGTCGAGGTCGACGTCGCCCTTCTCCCAGTACCGGCCCTTGGGCTCGAAGAACAGCACCGGGTCGGGCGAGGCGACGGCCTGCTGGATGAGGGCGTACGCCTCGGCGGGGCTCGACGGGGTGACCACGCGCAGACCCGCGGTGTGCGCGAACAGGACCTCGGGGGACTCGCTGTGGTGCTCGACCGCGCCGATCCCGCCGCCGTACGGCACGCGGATCACCACGGGCAGGTTCAGGCGCCCGCGCGAGCGGTAGTGCATCTTCGCCAGCTGCGTGGTGATCTGGTCGTACGCCGGGAAGATGAAGCCGTCGAACTGGATCTCGAGCACCGGGCGGTAGCCGCGCAGCGCGAGCCCGATGGCCGTGCCCACGATGCCCGACTCCGCCAGGGGCGTGTCGACGACGCGGTCCTCGCCGAACTCGGCCTGCAGCCCGTCGGTCACGCGGAACACGCCCCCGAGCCGACCGATGTCCTCGCCCATGAGCAGGACCTTGTCGTCGTCCGCGAGCGCACGCCGCAGGCCGAGGGTGATGGCCTTGGCGAACGTGAGCTTCTGGACGCCGGTGGGGACGGCGGGCGCGTCCGACGAGCGCGTCGGCGCGGCGGGGGTGCCGGTGGCGTCCGACGAGGCCGCGCTGCTCGTCGGGGACGACGCGCTGCTCGGCGAGGTCGTCGGGTCGGTCGTCGTCGCGGACGCCGCGGCCGAGGCGGTGGGGGCCGGCACGGCGTGCGACGCGGTCGCGTGCTGGTGCACGTCGGCGGCGAGGCGGTGCGTCGTGGTGCTCATCGAGGCTCCCTTCCGGAGTGGCCGGGCTGGTCGAGGAAGGACGACTCGTACGCCTCGAACCAGGCGCGCTCGGCCTCGACGCCCGCGTGCGGCGTGGCGTAGACGTGGTCGAACATCGACGCGGCCGTCGGGTGACCCATGGCGCGGATCGTCGTGCGGACGTGCTCGCCGAGCGCGTCGCCCTCGGCCGCGAGCGACGCGAGGAACTGCGACGAGAGCGCGTCGCGCGACTCGAGGTAGGTGCGCATCCGGTCGATCGGGTCCCGCCGGCGCCAGTACTCCTCCTGCTCGGAGCTGCGGTAGCGCGACGGGTCGTCGGAGGTGGTGTGGGCGCCCATGCGGTAGGTGAACGCCTCGACGAACGTCGGCCCGCCGCCGCCCCGGGCGCGCTCGAGCGCCTGGGCGGTCACCGCGTAGCTCGCCAGGACGTCGTTGCCGTCGACGCGCACGGACGGGATGCCGAAGCCGGGCGCGCGTGCGGCGATCGGCACGGTGGCCTGACGCGTGGTCGGCTCGGAGATCGCCCACTGGTTGTTCTGGCAGAACAGCACCACCGGCGCCCGGTTGACCGCCGCGAACACCAGGGCCTCGCTGACGTCGCCCTGCGCGGTCGCGCCGTCGCCGAAGTACGTGACGACCGCGGTGTCCTTGTCCGGGTCCCCGGTGCCGACCAGGCCGTCGCGTGCGACGCCCATCGCATAGCCCGTGGCGTGCAGCGTGTGCGAGCCGATGACCAGCGTGTAGAGGTGGAACCCGTGCGCGACGGGGTCCCAGCCGCCGTGGTCGACGCCGCGGAACAGGCGCAGCACGTCGGTCAGGTCGACGCCGCGCACGTGCGCGACGCCGTGCTCGCGGTAGCTGGGGAAGACGTGGTCCTGCGGGCGCAGCGCGCGGCCGGACCCGACCTGTGCGCCCTCCTGCCCGAGCGCCTGCGCGAACAGCGCGAGCTCGCCCTGGCGCTGCAGGGCGGTGGCCTCGGTGTCGAAGCGCCGCACGAGGACCATGTCGCGGTACATCGCGCGCAGGTCGTCGTCGGTCAGGTGCGCGACGTACCGGTCGTACTCGGGGTGCTCGACGCGCTCGCCCTCCGGGGTGAGCAGCTGGACGAGCCCGTCCTGCGTGAGGGGGCCGTCGGCGCTCGGGGTCGTCGTCGTGGCGTGGGCCGCGGCCCGTCCGTCCGAGGTGGGGACGGGGGCCGCGGCCGGCCCGCCGGTGGTGGCGGCGGGCGTCCAGGGGGTGGCCCGGGCGGTCGAGCCGGACGGCGATCCGGCGGGACGCGAACCCGCGGCTGCGGTGGCAGGGGTCTCGACGAGGGGGCTGGACGAGCTCACGCGGTGCTCCTTCGCGTGCAGCGGCGGTGGCCGCTCCGGACGTCGGGGGCTCGGTCCAGCACCCAACCTACGTCACCGTAGCCTACGCATCCGTAGGTTCCGGGCAACCCCTGGCACAAGGTTCATCCGCCCGACTTGTCGCCACCCCACAGAGGTCCCCGGAGCCCTCCGCAGGGCGCCGCGGCGCCCTGCGAGAGCGTCACGCCAGGTCAGCGCGACGCGAGCTCGCGCGTGACCTCGAGCAGCAGGTCGGTCGCCTCGGGCTCACCGACGCTCACCCGCACGCCGTCGCCCGCGAAGGCGCGCACGATCACGCCGCCGCGCATGCACCGCTGTGCGACCGCCGTCGCGTGGTCGCCCACGCCGAGCCACACGAAGTTGCCCTCGCTGTCGGGCACCGACCAGCCCTGCGCACGCAGACCGCCGAGCATGCGCGCACGCTCCTTGACGATCGCGTCGACCCGCACCAGGAGCTCGTCGCGCGCGCGCAACGAGGCCAGGGCCGCGAGCTGCGCGACGTGCGAGACGCCGAACGGCGTGGAGGCCGCTCGGATGCCCGCCGCGTGCCGCGTGCGCGCGACGGCGTACCCCACGCGCAGGCCGGCCAGCCCGTACGCCTTGGAGAACGTGCGCAGCAGCACCACGTTCCTGCGCGCGGCGAAGACCGCCAGCCCGTCGGCTGCCGCAGGGTCCCGCACGAACTCCACGTACGCCTCGTCCAGCACGACGAGCACGTGCTCGGGCACCGCGTCGAGGAACTGCTCGAGCTCGGCGGCGCGCACCGCCGGACCGGTCGGGTTGTTGGGCGTGCACACCAGCACGACGCGCGTGCGGTCCGTGACGGCGGCCGCCATCGCGGGCAGGTCGAGACGCCCGTCCTCGGTCACGGGCACGCGCACGCCCTGGGCGCCGGCGAGCGTCACGGCGATCGGGTAGGCCTCGAACGAGCGCCAGGGGAAGACGACCTCGTCGCCGGCCTCGCAGAACGCCGTCAGGACGTGCCCCAGGACGGCCACCGAACCGCACCCCATGACGACCTGCTCGGGCGCGACGCCGAGGTCGTCGGCGAGAGCGCCGGTGGTCTCGGTCGCGTACATGTCCGGGTAACGGTTGACGTCGACCGCGGCGTCGGCGATCGCCGCCATCACCGAGGGCAACGGCGGGTAGGGGTTCTCGTTCGACGAGAGCTTGAACGCCGCGGCGCCCACCGGCGAGCGGGCGCCGGGGACGTAGGGCGGCAGGTCGGCCAGGGCGCGGCGCAGGTGGGGGCGGCTCACGTGCACAGGATGCCACCGATGCCACGAGCCGGGCCGGGCCGGTCAGCCGTGCCGTCACGCCCGCCGGTCACGCCGCGTCGACGGCCCGCCGTCAGCCTCGACCGGGCCGGCCGGCGCCGAGCGCCTCGACGACCGCGTCGAACGCGGGCTTCGTCGCGTAGTCCTCGTCCCACAGCAGCGCGGCGCCGTACCCCTCGAACCACCGGGGCACCCACGAGTACCGGTCGGTCACGCCCCAGAACGTCACGCCGAGGCAGCCCTCGACCGCCAGGCAGGTGGTCACGACGCTCGCGAAGTCCTTCGCCTGCTGTGCGAGGTCCTCGGCGCTCGCGGGCGTGGGGATGCGCACGTCGACCTCGGTGAAGCGCACGGTCAGGCCCAGGTCGACGAACCGCTGGATGTTCTCCTGCAGGTCGTCGCCCAGCGTGCCGCCGATGAGGTGGCCCTGGAAGCCGACGCAGTGGATCGGCACGTCGCGCTCGACGAGGTCGGCGACCATCGCGTACACCGCATCGGACTTGGGCCCGATCGCCTCGAGGTCGTAGTCGTTGTAGCAGAGCTGGGCGTCGGGGTCGGCCTCGTGCGCGACGCGGAACGCGTCCTCGATGTAGCCGTCGCCGAGGGTCGCCTGGAACGGCGAGCCCGCGCGGCGCGTGCCGTCGTCGTCGATCGCCTCGTTGACGACGTCCCACGCCACGACCTGGCCCTTGAAGTGCTCCACCTGCGTGCGGACGTGCTCCTCCATCGCCGCCTGCATCGCGGGCGCGTCGAGCCCCGCGACCCACTGCGGCAGCTGGGAGTGCCACACGAGCGTGTGCCCGTAGAGCTTCTTGCCGTGCTCACGCGCGTACGCGGCCAGCTCGTCGGCCGCCGCGAAGTCCCACTCGCCCTGGGCGCGCTCGGTGGTCTCCCACTTCATGACGTTCTCGGCGACGACGAGCGTGCCGTGCGTGTCGACGATCTCGCGGTACTCGGGCTCCTCGAGCAGCTCCGGGGCGATCGCGAAGCCGATGTCCAGCGCGCTGCCGCCGCCGAGCTCGCCGAGCACGGGCTCGCCGGGCGTCTGGACCGGGGGCGGCGCAGGCTCGTCGCTGCACGCCGCCAGGGGCAGCACCAGCAGCAGCGGCAGGAGCGCGGCCGCGGCACGGCGACGGACGGGAACGCGGGCCAGGACGTCAGACATCAGGTCTCCGATCGACTTTCGGCGTCGTCGCCGAAATCTGCGCGGATCGTAGCGCGCCGACCCGTGCCCCCGCGTGCTCCGTCACCCGTGCGCGCGGCCCTGCCGGCGGCCGGTGAGCGCGTCGGGAGGACGGACCTGCCGTCCACGCCCATCGGCACGCGCCACCTGGCAGGATCGAGGCATGTCCTTCGTGCTGCGCGTGGTCATCAACGGGTTCGCGATCTGGCTCGCGACCCAGCTGCTGTCGGGCCTGGAGATCGTCGGTGCCGAGTCGACCGGCGAGCAGGTCCTCATCGTCGGCTTCATCGCGCTGGTCTTCGGGATCGTCAACGCGATCGTGAAGCCCGTCGTGCAGCTGCTGTCGATCCCCCTGTACATCCTCACGCTCGGCCTGTTCACGCTGGTCGTGAACGCCCTCATGCTGCTGCTCACCGCCTGGATCACGGGCTTCACCGAGTGGGGCCTGCAGATCGACGGGTTCTGGTGGGCGGTCGGCGGCGCGCTGATCGTCTCGATCGTGTCGTTCGCGCTCTCCCTGATGATCCCGGGCGCACGCAAGTAGCGCCTCGGCGATCCGGCCACGCGACGGGGCCGCGCCGGCGGCGGGTGTCGCAGGAGACGACCCGGGCGGTGCGTCGGCGCGCCGGTCAGGAGCGCCGCGGCAGCACCAGCGCGGCGACCGCCGCGCCCGCGACCAGCGTCAGCACCCGCACGACGTCCCCGAGGTCGAGCTGCGCACCCGCGAGCGCGAGCGCGGCGACCGCCAGGACCTGGGCCGGGACCTGCACCAGCGCGACCTCACGCAGGCTGTCCGCGAGCACCGCGAGCTCGACGCGTGCGCGCGGCCCGACGCGCGCCGTCCACGCGCTCGCCCACACCGCCAGGTGCACGAGCAGCACCAGCAGCAGGGTCGTCGCGACCGTGGGCGGCCCCGCGACCAGCACCGCCAGCCCCACCGCGCCGACCGCGAACCCGACCAGCCCGGCACGCGGCAGCAGCACCACCGCAGCGGCCACCAGGAGCCAGACCACCGCCGCGGTCCACGTCAACGGCAGCAGCACCGACCACCCGAGGCCGAGCATCACGGCGACGACGACCCCGGCCACGACCCGCACGACTGCGCCGCTCGTCGTCGCGGCGACCTCGAGCTCGGCCTCCGGCTCGGGCGCGGGCCGCAGCCCCGGCAACCAGGACCACCACGTCCGGTCCGGCGCACGCGTCGTCCCCGGCCCGGTGCCCCCGGCCGCCCCGGCGCTCGTCCTCGTCCGCACGCTCCTCGCTCCCCGCACGCTCATCGCACCCCCGCTCCGGCTCCCGGCCGCCGCTGACCGCGGCGGGCGAGCCCGGCCAGCGCGACCTGCGGGGCGTCGCGCCACGTCACGATCTCGACGTCCGCGTCCTGCACGGCCGCGAGCCGGTCGGTGCGCGCGAGCCTGACCAGCCGCAGCGCGAGCCGTTCACGGTCGCGCAGCGCCGCCTCCCGCAGGGTCGGCAGCACGTCGACGGCGACCACGCGGTGACCCGCGCGCCGCCACTGCACGGCAGCCTCGGCCGCCACGTCGTCCAGGAAGGTCGAGAACACGACGACGAGCGCACCGGACGGCAGCTGCGGGGCGCGCACGCGACGCAGCGGCTCACCCTCGGGCCGGGTCAGGGCCAGCGCGTGCCGGATCCGGTCGAGCTGACGGCGGCCTCCCCCGGGCGGCAGGGGGCGGCGCAGGGCGCCGAGGTCGTCCAGCCCGACCCGGTCGCCGGCCGCGAGGTACGCCTGCGCGAGCGACGTGGCCGCCTGGCGCGCGAGGTCGAGCGACGTGGCGTCGGTGGCGCGCGGCCGGGACGACCCCCGCCACGTGCGCGGGTCGGGACCGACGTCGTCGCGCGAGTCCACGACGAGCAGCACCACGGCCTCCGCGAGCGCGAGCTCACGACGCACGTACAGCTCCTGCAGGCGCGGCGAGCGCCGCGCGGTCACCCGCCAGTCGATGCGCCGCAGCCGGTCGCCGGGCGCGTACGGGTGCACGTCCCGCAGGCCACCGCCCTCGCCGGGCCGGCGCGAGGCGTGCGCGCCGGACAACCCGCGCAGCCGGTACGGCAGGGGGAGCGCGGTCAGCGGCCCCGGCGTGGGCAGCACGAGCGCCTCGTCGGACACGGGCTCGACCGGCTCGCTCACGGTCGCGCCGACCGGCCCGATCCCGAGCGCGTCGACCTCAGCCACGGTCTGCGGCCCCGTGCGCACCGTCCGCACGACCAGCGGCACCGTGCGCTCGCCACGGACCCGCACGACCACCTCGTCCTGCGAGCGGTTCGAGCGCCGCACCGCGAGGACGACCCCCGCCACGCCACGCGGGGCGCGCACGCGCACCTGCGAGCGCAGCGTGCCCGGCTCGTCGTCCGCGGCCGGGCCGGCCA
>JAEYUL010000084.1 GCA_023432565.1 Actinomycetes bacterium
TGCGGACCATGCCCAAGGTCGTCGTCGCCCTCGTCAACGGCTGGGCCGCGGGCGGCGGGCACTCGCTGCACGTCGTCGCGGACCTGACGATCGCGTCCCGCGAGCACGCGCGGTTCATGCAGACCGACGCGAACGTGGGGTCGTTCGACGGCGGGTACGGCTCGGCGCTGCTCGCGCGGCAGGTCGGCCAGAAGCGCGCGCGGGAGATCTTCTTCCTCGCCCGGGAGTACTCCGCGGACGACGCGTACGCGTGGGGCGCGGTCAACGACGTCGTGCCGCACGCGCAGATCGAGGACGCCGGGCTCGAGTACGCCCGGATCATCGCCACCAAGTCCCCGCAGGCGATCCGGATGCTGAAGTTCGCCTTCAACCTCGCCGACGACGGGCTGGCGGGCCAGCAGGTCTTCGCGGGCGAGGCGACGCGCCTGGCGTACATGACGGACGAGGCGGTCGAGGGGCGCGACGCGTTCCTGCAGCGCCGTGACCCCGACTGGTCGGGATTCCCGTACGCCTACTGACGCGTGCGGGGGTCGACGCGGGCGTCAGCTGCCGGCGGCGAACCAGGACATGACGTCGACGACCTGCGCGACGACGAGCGCCGCGCCGACGACGAGAGCGAGCAGGACGACGCCCGCCGCGACGACCGCGCCGACGGACGCGACGTCGTGCTCGACGAGCTGGTGAACGGGTTCTGTGGTCATGCACCCAGGGTCGTCGGCGCGTGCCCTGCACCGCGTCGGCCGCCAGGACGGTCCTGGTCGGCGCCGTGGACCACCGCGGGCGGGTGCGCGAAGGCCGGGCCTCCACCCACGGGTGGAGGCCCGGCCTTCGTCAGGTGGACCTAGGAGATCGTGAGCGAGCCGGAGCCCTTCGGCACGAGCTCGACCCAGGTGTTCCCGGGGGCCAGCAGGGCCTCGGTGCCGTCCGGCAGGTACAGGCGCATGGCGTCCTGCGGGTCGGCCTTCTTCCAGACCACGGGGATGGTCTTGCCGCCGGTCGCGAGCGTGCCCTCACCCTCGGTCTTGAGCTTGTAGGTGGGCACGAGCGTGCCGCCCTGCGCCTTGAACTTCGTGTCCGGGTGCTCCGCGACGATCGAGACGACGTTGACGGCCGACAGCCGTTCGCCGCTCGCGGCCACGGCCGGCGCCGAGCCCTCCGAGCGCAGCCACGTGCCGCTGCCCGCGTCCCACGTCCAGCTCGGGCTGGAGGCGGCCGACAGCCGGAACGCCAGCGTCGTGGCGGGGGTCCCGCTGACGACGGCCGTCGCCTGGTCGGCCGAGCGTGCGAACCCGAACTGCTCCTGCGGGGAGTCCTGGTGATCGGCGTCCGCCAGGCTCCACAGCGTCTCCATGTCGCCGTACACGTTGTGCGGCGCGGGGCGCGCGCTCGAGCGCGACATGCCCTTGACGCCCGCGTCGTTGCTCAGCAGCTGCAGGCCGGCGTCCTTCGCGACCTGGACGATGCCGGGCTGCCCGCCCGAGAACGCGAGCATCGCGTCGAGCGGCGCGAGGATCGTCGGGTCCACGGGTCGCACCGAGCGGATCGGGCCGACCGAGTCCGGGACCTGGGAGTGGTAGACCGCCACGAACCGCGAGACCTGGAACTCGACGATCGTCTCCCAGACGACGTCGGCCTCCTCGAGACCGGTCTGCGGGCGCGCGGCCGAGGTGTTCTCGACCTTGACGCCGATCGCGGGCCGGTTCACGGGCTCGCCCTCGACCGGGACCCCGGTCAGCGGCCACGTCGGGGCGACGGACGGGGTCGGCACCGGCTGCTTGTCGGCGTCGATCGTCGGGCCCTCGGTCACGGGCGCAGGAGGCTGCTGCGGGTCGGCCGAGCTGCAGGCGGCGGTGAGGCCCAGCGCGAGCGCGCCGAGCAGGCCGAGAACACGCACGCCGGTCGTGCGCGGTCGTCGGATGGACGTGGACGTCATCGAGTCTCCCCCCGAGGTCAGCGGGACCAGGGTGCCACGTGCGGCCGTGAGCGCGTGCATCCCGACCACGTTCTGTCACGTTCTCCCCCCATTCGTGCCCGGTTCCGCCGTTCCCGTCCACGGCGACGCCCGGTCACGGCCAGCCGCCCGTGCGGCCGTCCGGGGAGCGGCCCGCGTGACCACCCGCGTGGCCGCCGGGGCCGTTCGGCCGACGAGGCGGCGCGACCTAGGCTGGGAGACGTGAGCCGGTCGCTGCGTGACGTCGCTGCCCGGGTCGACCTCCTGCTCGGGCAGCTCGGCCCCGCGCTCGACGGCACGGGCCCCGCGCTGCGTGTCGCTCCCCTGCCTCCCGGCGCCGCGCACCGGGCGGCCGACGAGGCCGCAGGCGAGCCGGACCACGTGCCCGACGACGTGGCGCTCGTCGTCGCGACGTCCGGGTCCACGGGCGAGCCCCGCTCGGTGCTGCTCACGGGCGCGGCGCTGCGGACCTCCGCGCGCGCCACCGAGCAGCGCCTGTCCGGGCCGGGCCGATGGTTGCTCGCCCTGCCCGTCGACCACGTCGCCGGGCTGCAGGTGCTCGTGCGCTCGCAGCTCGCCGGGACGCGTCCTGCGGTGCTCGCCGACGGGCCGTTCACCGCGGCCGCGTTCACGCAGGCGGCGCGGTCCATGGCCGACGACGCGCACGAGCCCGAGGTGCCGCGCTACGTGTCCCTGGTGCCGACCCAGCTCGTGCGCGTCCTGGACGACCCCGCCGCGACCGTCGCGGCGCGCGCGTTCGACGCGATCCTGCTCGGCGGGGCGGCCACGCCGGGGCCCGTGCTCGACCGTGCGCGCGACGCCGGGCTGCGCGTCGTGACGACCTACGGCATGACCGAGACGTGCGGCGGCTGCGTCTACGACGGCGTCCCGCTCGACGGCGTCCGCGTGCTGCTCGACGACGAGGGCCGCGTGCTGCTCGGCGGCGAGGTGCTCGCCGCCGGGTACCTCGGCCGCCCCGACCTCGACGTGGCCGCCTTCGTCGAGATCGACGGCACGCGGTTCCTGCGCACGAGCGACCTCGGGCGGCTCGAGCACGGGCGGCTCACGGTCCTCGGGCGCGCCGACGACGTCGTGGTCACGGGCGGCGTCAACGTCGCGCCCGCGGCGGTCGAGGCCGCGCTCGCGACGATGCCCGGGATCGCCGAGGCCCTCGTGACCGGCGTGCCCGACGACGAGTGGGGCCAGGCCGTCGCCGCGCTCGTCGTGCTCGACGGCGCGGCCGGCACGTCGCCGGTCGGGCTCGAGGCCGTGCGCGCGCACGTCACGCGGGCGCTCGGCGCACCGTGCGCCCCCCGGCACCTCCTCGTCGTCGAGGCGCTCCCGCTGCGCGGACCCGGCAAGCCCGACCGGCGGACCGCACGCTCGCTCGTCGAGGCGCACCTCGCCCCGTCGCGTCCCGCGACGACCCGATCGACCCGACCCCAGCCCCTCTCACCCCGGAGCCCCGCGTGACCACACCGCAGGAATGGGTCGCCGGCGCGCGGCCCCGCACGCTGCCCGCCGC
>JAEYUL010000045.1 GCA_023432565.1 Actinomycetes bacterium
GACCCCGGCCGGGCGCTGCGCGACCCTGCCGCCGCGCGACGCGCCGCGGTCCTCGTGCTGTTCGGCGTGCTCGACCACCTGCCCGCGCACGCACCCGGCGTGCCGCGCGTGCCCGCCGACCTGGACGTGCTGCTCCAGCGCCGCTCGGCGACGCTCGGTCACCATCCGGGCCAGGTCGCCTTCCCGGGCGGCGGTCTCGAGCCGCACGACGCAGGCCCGGGCGCGGCGGCGCTGCGCGAGGCCGTCGAGGAGACCGGCCTCGACCCCGGCGGCGTCGAGGTGCTCGGCACGCTGGCGGACGTCCCGCTGCCCGTGAGCGACAACCTCGTGACGCCCGTGATCGCGTGGTGGGCGACGCCGTCGCGCGTCGCGGCGGTCGACCACCGCGAGGCCGTCGAGGTGTTCCGCACGCCGGTCGCCGAGCTGCTGGACCCCGCTCGCCGCGGCGTGCTCGAGCACGCCGGCGTGCGCGGTCGGCTGCGGACACCCGCGTTCGTCGTCGGCGCAGACGTGCTGGTCTGGGGCTTCACGGCAGTCGTGCTCGACGGTGTGCTCGACGCGCTCGGCTGGACCGTGCCGTGGGACCGGACGCGGACCCTCGACCTGCGGGACTTCGAGCCGTGAGCACCCCCGCGCACCCGCTGATCGAGGTCGACGTCACCGCGTCGCTCGCACGCCGCCTGCTCGCCGAGCAGCACCCCGACCTCGCCGCGCTGCCGCTGCACGGACGCCTGAACGGCTGGGACAACATCACGTGGCGGCTCGGTGACGAGCTCGCGCTGCGCTTCCCGGTCCGGGAGGCCAGCGCACCGCTGGTCGAGCGCGAGCACCGGTGGCTCCCCCTGCTCGCCGCGCGGCTGCCGGTCGCGGTGCCGAACCCCGTGCGTACCGGCGAGCCCTCGGCGCTCTACCCCTGGCCGTGGACGGTGGTCCCGTGGCTCGAGGGCACCGTGGTGGCGCAGACCGAGGTCGCGGGCCGCACACGCTGGGCGCACCAGCTCGCGGACGCGCTCGTCGCGCTGCACGTGCCCGCTCCACCCGATGCGCCGGTCAACCCCTACCGCGGTGTACCGCTCGCCGACCGCGCCGACGTCGTCGGCCGGCGGCTCGCGGACGCACCGGGGATCCCGCACCGCGCGGCGCTCCTGGACGCGTGGCGAGACGGCCTGGCCGCGCCCGCCTGGGACGGCCCGCCGGTCTGGGTGCACGGCGACCCGCACCCGGGCAACCTGCTCAGCGACGAGGCGGGCCTGGCCGCGCTGCTCGACTTCGGCGACCTGTGCCACGGCGACCCGGCGAGCGACCTCGCGACCGCGTGGCTGACGTTCGACGCCGAGGGCCGCGCGGAGCTCGTCACGCGCACCACGGCGGTGCGGTCGTGGGACGACGCCACGTGGCGACGCGCACGCGGCTGGGCTGCCGGTCTCGTCCCCGTCTTCCTCGCTCATCCCGTGGAGTACCCCCTCATGGCAGACGTGGGACGACACGCCGCTGAGGCCCTCGCGTCCGTCTGACCAGCGACGACGTGGTGTATCCATGTCCACATGTGATCGCAGACACATGGACCGTTGGTCCCAGGTGCACAGGGCGGCATGGGTGAACGATCAGTTCAGCGGGCCGGACCGGTTCGCCGGGGCCGGAGCCCCCACCCGAGGGATAGAGACAAGGACTCACGATGTCGACCGCGACTTCTTCCACCACCAAGCTGCCCCGCCTGCTCGGCCTCATCGTCATCATCTTCGGCGCGATCTTCTTCGTCGCCGGTGCGGCGACCTGGACGGCCGTCTCGGTGAACCTCAAGGCCGAGAACATCACCGTCTCCGACGACGCCGCGGCGTTCGCCGGCGGCGCGGTCGACACGCCGTGGGAGGCGTGGGCGCAGGCCGACATCATCCAGGAGCACGCGCTCAAGGCGACCGGCGGCAAGACCTACGCCGAGCTCGACAAGGAGGACCCGCTGCGCGCCACGGCGATGAACGGCTCCTTCCTGCGGGCCTCGCTGTTCACCTCGGTCGTCGCCTTCGGTGTCGCGCTGCTGGTCATGGGCCTGGGCGTCGTGTTCGCCGTCACCGGCGTCGCGATCCGCAAGCTCGCCCCGGCCGACGACGTGGCCCCCGCGAAGCCGGAGCTCGCCTCCTCGGCCGCCTGAGCCGACCCGGTCTGACGAAGGCCCCTGCCCGCTCTCCCCAGCGGGCAGGGGCCTTCGTCATGTCCGCGGGGTGGCACCCGCGCGGCGAGGGGCCGTCAGGTGCCGGGATCCGCGACGAACGCGAGGAACAGCGGCCAGCCGGTCGTCAGGTCCCGCACGACGAGCATGAAGGGCCGGTCGAACCTGATCTCACGCAATGGCATCGCGGCGGCCTCACCGACCATCACCTCCGTGACCGCGGCCGCACGGGTGCCGGCCTCGTCGACCCGCAGGACGGCCTGCTGGGCGGCCTGCGTGACCTCGACAGGCACGTCGGCGACGCCCGTCAGGGGCATGCCGACCAGACCGAGCTCCGTCAGCAGCGGCACGAGATCGGTACGGCTCGTGAGGTCCAGGCGCGGCAGCGCGACCGACACCGACTCCGGCAGCTGCGTGTCCAGCGCGCGGCTCACCGCCGCCACCCGAGCGGCGTCAGCCGCCGCGGGGATGGACGACTCGGCAGGGGGCAGCAGCAGGTCTGCCGCGAGGTCGTCGGCGTACGGCAGGCGGACCGCGACCCAGCCGTCCTCCTGCACCACCGGCACGCTGAGCATGCCCTGCATGGTCGGCACGTGGGCCACGGCCCCCGACGCCGTCGTGAACGCGGCGTCCTGCGTGAGCGCCTTCTCGAACGGCTGCTGCCACGCGGCCGCGAGCACGATCGCGTCCTGCAGTGCCGCGACGGCGTCCGGGTCGGGCTCGAGCGCGCTCTTGTCGACGAGACCGCCCGTGTGCTCGCGCACGAAGGCGTCCAGCACCTTCTTCGACGACGACGAGCCCAGGTCGGCCACCGCCACGCCGGCGTCGAAGGTCTGCACGAGCCGGTCCAGGAAGGCCTGCTGCGGCACCGCGTCGTCGTCCACCACGACCCGCTGCGCGGTGTGCACCATCGGCACGGACGGCAGCTCGTCGTCCCTCACCACCGCGGGGTCTGCGTCGTACCGCGCGAGCGCGCCCTGCAGCGCGGCGACCGCGTCCGTGCGGTCCGTCCCGACGGCGCCGAGCGCGTCGTCGAACGGCACGGCCTCGTCGCCCACCGCCCCCTGCGCGACCATGGCGAGCGCCGTGACGAGGCTCGACGGCGACACGACCGCACCGGAGCCATCGCCCTCGTCCTGTGCCGCGCGCAGCGCAGCGAAGCCCAGCGCCCACGTCGCGGCAACCACGTCGTCAGCGGCACCGGCGTCCGCGAGCGCGACGGCCCGGTACTCCCCCTGCCCGACCCGCAGCCCGTCGTCGGGATCCGCCTGCGCGCAGCCTGCGAGCACCAACGCCCCGGCGGCCACCGCCGCGCCGATCGACCGTGTCCCACCGTGCAGCCTCATGCCCGTGAGTGTTGCAGCGCGGGCCGGTCTTGCGTGCCGGGTCCGGGGGCCGTCGTGCCGTGAGGCGCGACGACGGGGCGGCGGTCGCCTCGCGGACGCACAACGCAGCGAGGCCCGCACCCTCGTCGGGGTGCGGGCCTCGCTGGACGCCGGGGCCGTCAGGCGACGCCGGCGACCTGGCGCAGGACGTACTGCAGGATGCCGCCGTTGCGGTAGTAGTCCGCCTCACCGGGGGTGTCGATGCGCACGACCGCGTCGAACTCGACGACGGTGCCGTCGCCCTTCGTCGCGGTGACCGTGACGGTCCGCGGCGTCACGCCGTCGTTGAGCGCGGTGACACCGGCGATGTCGAACGTCTCGGTGCCGTCCAGGCCGAGCGAGTCGGCGGACTCGCCCTCGGGGAACTGCAGCGGCAGGACACCCATCCCGATGAGGTTGGAGCGGTGGATCCGCTCGAACGACTCGGTGATGACCGCGCGCACGCCCAGCAGACGCGTGCCCTTGGCCGCCCAGTCGCGCGACGAGCCCGAGCCGTACTCCTTGCCGCCGAGCACCACGAGCGGCACGCCCGCGGCCTGGTAGGCGACCGACGCGTCGTAGATCGTCGTGTCCTCGCCCGTGAGCAGGTTCTTGGTGAACCCACCCTCGACGCCCGGCACGAGCTGGTTGCGCAGGCGGATGTTCGCGAACGTGCCGCGGATCATGACCTCGTGGTTCCCGCGGCGCGAGCCGTAGGAGTTGAAGTCGCGCCGCTCGACGCCGTGCTCCGCGAGGTACACGCCGGCCGGGCTGTCGGGCTTGATCGACCCGGCGGGGCTGATGTGGTCGGTCGTGACCGAGTCACCGAGCTTGGCCAGGACACGCGCCCCGGTGATGTCGGTGACGGGCTCGGGCGTCGCACCCATGCCCTCGAAGTACGGGGGCTTGCGCACGTACGTGGACTGCGGGTCCCACGAGAAGACGTTGCCCTCGGGGGTGTCCAGGCCGCGCCAGCGCTCGTCGCCCGAGAACACGTCGGCGTAGTCGTCCTCGAACATCTTGCGGTCGATCGACGCGTCGATCGTGGCCTGCACCTGTTCGGGCGACGGCCAGATGTCCCGCAGGAAGATCGGGTGACCGTCCTGCGTGCGGCCCAACGGGTCGGCGTCGAAGTCGAAGTCCATCGTGCCGGCGAGCGCGTACGCGATGACCAGCGGCGGGGACGCGAGGTAGTTCATCTTCACGTCGGGGTTGATGCGACCCTCGAAGTTGCGGTTGCCGGACAGCACCGCGGCCACCGCGAGGTCGTGCTCCTGGACGACCGCCGAGACCTGCTCGTCGAGCGGGCCCGAGTTGCCGATGCACGTCGCGCAGCCGTAGCCGACCAGGTGGAAGCCGAGCTTCTCGAGGTAGGGCCACAGCCCTGCCTTCTCGTAGTAGTTGGTGACCACCTGCGAGCCGGGCGCCATCGAGGTCTTGACCCACGGCTTGGCGACCAGGCCCTTCTCGACCGCGTTCTTGGCCAGCAGCGCGGCGGCGAGCATCACCGACGGGTTCGAGGTGTTGGTGCACGACGTGATGGAGGCGATCGCCACGGCGCCGTGGAACAGCTCGAAGGACCGGCCCTCGCTGTCCGTCACCGAGTACGTGCGCGTCGCCGACGACGAGATCGCGGGCGAGTCCGAGGCCGGGAACGACTCGCGCTCGGCCTCGTCGACCTGGTTGAGCTCGGGCGCGTACGTCGGCAGGTCACGCTGGAACTGCTCCTTGGCCTTCGACAGCTCGATGCGGTCCTGCGGGCGCTTCGGACCCGCGATGGACGGGACGACCGTCGAGAGGTCCAGCTCGAGGTACTCGGAGTACACCGGCTCCGTGTAGCCCTCGGCCGAGGGGTCGAGCCACAGACCCTGGTCCTTGGCGTACGCCTCGACGAGCGCGAGCTGCTCCTCGGAGCGACCGGTCAGGCGCAGGTAGTCGATGGTCACGCCGTCGATCGGGAAGATCGCCACCGTCGAGCCGAACTCGGGGCTCATGTTGCCGATCGTCGCCCGGTTCGCCAGCGGCACGGCCGCCACGCCCTCGCCGTAGAACTCGACGAACTTGCCGACCACGCCGTGCTGGCGCAGCTTCTGCGTGATGGTGAGCACGACGTCCGTGGCGGTCACGCCCGCGGGGATGTTGCCAGTCAGCTTGAAGCCGACGACGCGCGGGATGAGCATCGAGACCGGCTGGCCGAGCATGGCGGCCTCGGCCTCGATGCCGCCGACGCCCCAGCCGAGCACGCCCAGGCCGTTGACCATCGTCGTGTGCGAGTCGGTGCCGACGCACGTGTCGGGGTAGGCCTTGCCGTCGCGGACCATCACGCCGCGCGCCAGGTACTCGATGTTGACCTGGTGGACGATGCCGGTGCCGGGCGGGACGACCTTGAAGTCGTCGAACGCCGTCTGACCCCAGCGCAGGAACTGGTAGCGCTCACGGTTGCGCTGGTACTCGAGCTCGACGTTGCGCTCGAACGCGTCGGCGCGCCCGGCGACGTCGATCTGCACCGAGTGGTCGATCACCATCTCGGCCGGGGCGAGCGGGTTGATGCGCTCCGGGTCTCCCCCGAGCTCGGCGACGGCCTCACGCATGGTGGCCAGGTCGACGACGCAGGGCACGCCCGTGAAGTCCTGCATGATCACACGCGCGGGGGTGAACTGGATCTCCGTGTCGGGCTGGGCGTCGGGATCCCACTGCGCGAGCGCACGGATGTGGTCCGCGGTGATGTTCGCGCCGTCCTCCGTGCGCAGCAGGTTCTCCGCGAGGACCTTGAGGCTGAACGGGAGTCGCTCCAGGCCGGGGACCGCCGCCAGGCGGTACACCTCGTAGGAGGCGTCACCGACCTCCAGCGTTCCACGGGATCCGAAGCTGTCGACGGTGCTCACGAGGCGGCTCCTTCTGGGGCGAGTCTGCCGGGGACGAGGTCCGCCGGACCGCAGGGCGTCGGCCTCAGCCCAGGACGGGCACCGACGCGTGATATCTCGACGTCAAGATACATGGTCGGGGCGTCCGGCGCACCTCCGGCTCGCCGAGCGCGCGCGTGGCGGACCGTCCGACACGCGCGCGCCGGTGCCTCACGACTCCTTGGAGGCCTCGAGCTCCTCGGCAGCCTTCCGCTCGGCCTCGACCGCGCGCTGATGCGCGCGCTGGTCGTACTCCGGCGTCCCCTGCTTGAACAGCTCCTCCGTCGCATGACGGCGTGCCTCGGCCAGCTTGTGCGCCGCGTCCTGCTCGCTCATGCCCGTTCTCCTCACCCGTCCCGGACGTCGGGCCGCCGACCGGCGGCCCGCTGCCACCACGCTAGGCGTCTGCGGCAGCGGATGCACGACAGGTCGGGGGGATCCGCGCTCGCGTCGACATCAGCCGTCCTTCATCCGCGACGACGGCGCGGTCGACGCCGGTGCGTCCGTACGGGCGACCGCCGTGACGAACCACCCCGAAGCACCCATACCATGACGCCGCGAGCCACCCGAGCGATCACGAGACCACCCGCAGGACGAGCGTGACCAGCATCGACGCGACCGAGCACCACCCTCTGCCCACCCCTGCGCGGTGGCGTCGGCTCGCGGGAGCGCTCGTCGCCCTGCTCGTGGCCACCCTCGCGCCGGCCCTGCCGGCGCAGGCCGCAGACGTCATCACGATCTCCGGGCGGGTGAATGACCAGTCGGACCGGCCGATCCCCGGCCTGGCCGTCACCGTCTCCCCGGCAGGCGGCGGCCAGGCGCGGACCGCGACGACGGCGTCCGACGGCACCTCCACCGTCACCGGAGTGCCCGTCGGCACCACGGAGCTCTCCGTCGATGACGACTGGGCGAGCGACGACGACCTCTGGCGGGCCCAGTACTGGGACGGCGCCGCCGGGGTCGAGCACGTCGCGACGTTCTCGACCGGGTCCGCCTCCCTCACGGCAGTCGACTTCCGGCTGCGCCCCACGTCCGGGATCGTCGGGCCGGCGGTCGACCAGGCGGGCAGACCGCTGCCGAAGGTCTCCTGGGACGTGTACGAGTACGACGAGGCGCGGGCGGCTGGCTCGGCCGGCAGTACGGACCGCGCCTGACCGACGACCAGGGCTCCATGTGGTTCCCGGCCGACCCCGGCACGACCTGGCGGCTGTGCTTCGACGACTCCTCCCACGAGACCGCGGACGGAGCGGTCTGGACGCCGTCGACCCGGCACACCAGCGACTGCTGGACCTCGGCCGGGACCGCCGGCATCGAGGTCGAGAAGGCTGCGGACATCGCGATCACCTCGGTCGGCCAGCGCAAGAAGGTGACCCTGAGGCTGCCGAACGCGGGCAAGGCGCTCACACCGTCGACGCCCTACCTGACCGGCGCGACGACCGCCGGGACGTCGCTACGGGTCGACCCGGGCCCCTGGAGCCAGTCGGGCCCGACGTTCGGCTACCGCTGGCTCGCCTACTCGCAGGACGGCACCCGCCTCGGCACGGTCGCGACGACGCGGACCTTCACTCCCCCGGCGAGCCTGGCGGGCCGGCTCCTGCGGGCCGAGGTCACGGCGCGGCGGTCGGGCTACGCCCCCATGACGGTCGGCGTGAGCGCCGGCGTCGTCGGGCTGCCCGCACCTACGGTGCACTCGGCCCTGACCATCACCGGCACCGTCGCGCCGGGACGCGCGCTCACCGCGACGCACGGCGCCGTCGCGCCGAGCACGTCGGTGGTCTCCTACAGCTGGTACGTCGACGGTCGGTACGCGCGCTCGGGTGCGACGTTCGCCCTGACGACGGCGCACCGCACCCGGACTCTCAGCGTGCGCGCGAGCTACGCGACCGGCAGCAACCCCTCGGAGCACGGCCAGCGGCACCAGCAGGCAGCCGTGCGTGTGCCCGGCCTCGCCTTCACGGCCGGCACCCCGACGATCAGCGGGACCGCCGTCGTCGGCCGGACCCTCACCGCACGGAGAGGATCGTGGTCCCCCACCCCGAGCAGCTACAGCTACCGCTGGCTGCGCGACGGGACCGCGATCGTCGGGGCGACGGCCTCGACGTACACGCTCACGAAGGCCGACCGGGGCACGCGCATCCAGGTGGAGGTCACCGGCAAGCGCAGCGGGTACGACTCCGCGTCGCGCACCTCGGCCCGCACGGCCTCGGTCAAGGGGGTGCTCACGTCCGCGCACCCGACGATCGTCGGCACGCGCACCGTCGGGCGGACCCTGAGGGTCGAGCCAGGGACCTGGAAGCCGGCACCGGTCACGCTGACCTACCGCTGGTACCGGGACGGCGAGGCCATCTCGGGAGCGACGCGCTCGACGCACACGCTCACCCGCACCGACCGCGGCACGCGCATCCACGTCCGGGTGACCGGCACGAAGTCGGGATACGTCACCGCAGCGCGGACCTCGGCGAGGACGAGCACGATCCGCTGAGGCCGGCCGGTGGTGGCCGGGTCGTCCGGCCACCACCGGCGGTCATCGGGCGAAGGTCGCGACCGCCTCGACGTGGTGCGTCATCGGGAACAGGTCGTAGCCGTCGACGTCGACCAGGCCGTAGCCGGCAGCAGCGAGCAGCGCGACGTCACGGCCGAGCGCCGCAGGGTCGCAGGCGACGTAGACCAGCCGCTCGGGCCGCAGCGCGGTGACCGCGTCCAGGACACGGCGCCCCGCGCCGGCCCGCGGCGGGTCGAGGACGACGACGTCCGCGTGGACGACGTCCGAGGCGGAGTCCTGCTCGCCGGTCAGCACGCGGCCCACGTCACCCACGTGCAGCTCGACGTTCGTGCGGTCGTGCAGGTTGCGGCGCGCGTCACGGACCGCGCGGGCGTCCCCCTCGACCGAGACGACCTCGCCCGTCGGGCCGACCGCGTCCGCCAACGCGGCGGTGAAGAGCCCGGCGCCCGCGTAGAGGTCGAGCACGGTGGCGCCCGAGACGTCGCCGACGCCCCGCAGCACAGCCGAGACGAGCGTCGCGGGAGCCTCGCGGTGCACCTGCCAGAAGCCCGCCGCGGCGACACGGTAGGTGCGCTCGACCCCATCGGCCACGACCACCTCGCGCACGGAGGTCCGCGCGTTGGGCCGCGTGTCGGGCCGACGACGCCCGAGGTCGTACGGGACGCCGTCGACGAGCACGAGCGGACGGTCGCCCCCGGCCGGGGCGACCGCCTCGATGCGCGCGCCCGCGGGCCAGCGCCGGGCGAACAGGTCGAGGTCCGTGACCTGCTCGGTCGCGAGCGGCATGTCGTCGAGCGCCACGACGTCGTGCGACCGGTACCGGCGCATCCCTGCGCGACCCTGGGCGTCGGCCACCAGGTCGATGCGCGTGCGCCACGCAAGGCCGCCCCGCTCGTCGTCGCCGGGTGCGGCGTGCACGACGACGTCGCGCTCCACCTTGCCGAGCCGCTGCAGCTGCTCGCGCAGGACCGCGGCCTTCCACGTCCGCTGGGCCGGCAGTGCGACGTGCGCCAGCTCGCCACCACCCACGCCGCCGGGCCCGGCCGCGGGCCAGGCGCTGCGCACCCGGTCGGGCGAGGCCTGCACGACCTCGACGGCGTCGGCGCGCCAGAACGTCGCGTCCGGGGCCGCCTCGGTCAGCACCGCGCGCACGAGCTCGCCGGGAAGGGTGTGTCGCACGAACACGACGCGACCCTCGTGCCGCGCCACGCAGTGACCTCCGTGCGCGACCGGGCCGATCTCGAGCTCGACGAGGTCCCGGGGCAGGTGGGGCTCAGTCACGGGGGATCGTCCCGCGCACGTGGTCCTCGAGACCCGTCTGCCCCTCCGACGAGGCGAGCTGCCACGGCACGGAGGCGACCACGACACCCGGGGTGAACAGCAGCCTTCCCTTCAGGCGCAGCGCGCTCTGGTTGTGCAGCAGCTGTTCCCACCAATGACCCACCACGTACTCCGGGATGTAGACGACGACGAGATCGCGAGGGCTGTCCCTGCGGATCGAACGGACGTACTGCAGGACGGGGCGCGTGATCTCACGGAACGGCGAGTCGAGGACGCGCAGCGGGACGGGCACGTCCATCTCGTCCCAGCGAGCCCGCAGGCGCGCCACGTCGTCCTCGTCGACCCCGACGGTCACGGCCTCGATCACCTGCGGGCGGGCCGCGCGCGCGTACGCGATCGCGCGCATCGTGGGACGGTGCAGGTGCGAGACCAGGACGATCGCGTGCACACGGCTCGGCAGTGCCCGCGCAGCCGCGGCGTCCTCGCCCAGCGCGAGCTCACGGCGGACCGCGACGTAGTGCCGGTGGATCGCCTGCATGAGCGCGAAGACGACGACCATCGCGAGGATCGCGATCCACGCACCGTGCGTGAACTTCGTGATCAGCACGACGACGAGCACGGTCGCGGTCATGCCCAGTCCGATCGCGTTCACGACGCGGGAGCGCTTCATCCGCGAGCGCGCCGCGGGGTTGGGCTCGGTGCGCAGCGCGCGTGTCCAGTGGCGCACCATGCCGAGCTGGCTGAGCGTGAACGAGACGAACACCCCGACGATGTAGAGCTGGATCAGTCGCGTGACCTCGGCGTCGAACGCCCAGATCAGCGCGATCGCGACCACGGCCAGGGTGATGATGCCGTTCGAGTACGCGAGCCGGTCGCCCCTCGTGTGCAGCTGGCGCGGCAGGTACCCGTCGCGCGCCAGGATCGAGCCGAGCACCGGGAACCCGTTGAACGCGGTGTTCGCCGCCAGGACGAGGATCAGGCCGGTGACGATGGACACGACGGCGACGAGCACGGGCAGGCCCTGGAACACCGCGGCGGCGATCTGCGCGATGACCGGGTGCTGCTCGTAGTCCGGGCCGACCAGGGCGCCGTCACGCAGCAGCTGCTCGTGCGGACGGTCCGCGAACGTCACGCCCGTCGCCCGGGCGAGCAGCAGGATCGACATGATCATCGTGATGGACAGCGCACCGAGCAGCGCGAGCGTCGTCGCGGCGTTCCTCGACTTGGGCTTGCGGAACGCGGGCACGCCGTTGCTGATGGCCTCCACGCCGGTGAGCGCGGCACAGCCCGAGGCGAACGAGCGCAGGATGAGGAAGAACCCCGCGAGCCCCGTGAGCCCTTGCTCGAAGCCGGCCCCCGGGGCGAGCTCGAGGTCCGCGCTCTCCGACAGGGGCAACGTCCCGAGCGCGTACCGGACGGCGCCGAAGACCGCGATGAGCCCGATCGCCAGCATGAACAGGTACACCGGGACGGCGAACGCGGTGCCCGACTCCTTGACGCCACGCAGGTTGACGAGCGTGAGCAGCACGACGAGGCCGATCGCGAACGGCGCCTCGTGGCCGCGGAGCGCGGGGAAGGCGGCGGCCGCGTACTGCGCGCCCGACGAGATCGACACCGCCACGGTCAGGATGTAGTCGACGAGCAGCGCGCTGGCGACCGTCACCCCCGCGTTGGGGCCGAGGTTGACGGTCGCGACCTCGTAGTCCCCTCCGCCGGAGGGGTAGGCGTGCACGTTCTGGCGGTAGCTCGCGACGACCGTGAGCATGACGACCGCGACCGCAAGGCCGATCCACGGCGAGATGACGACCGCCGACAGACCTGCCAAGGACAGGGTCAGCAGGATCTCGTCCGGCGCGTAGGCGACCGACGACAAGGCGTCGGACGCGAACACGGGCAGCGCGATGCGCTTGGGCAGGAGGGTGTGGCCGAGCCTGTCGCTGCGGACCGGACGTCCGAGCAGCAGTCTCTTGGCGGCATCCGACAGGTCCGACACGATGCACCATCGTAGGACGCGGCCGACCCCTGCGCGTGCCACGTGCGCAGCGGGTTCACCCGGGCCGCCCGCACCGCCCCGGAGCAGTGGACTCGGACGCCGGTCCCGGGGCCCGCACCGGCAGCTCGACGCTGTCAGCGACGGCTGTCGTGGGGGTATAACGTGACGCTCTGTGCACTTCGTCATCATGGGCTGCGGCCGCGTCGGAGCCAGCCTCGCGCAGACGCTCGAGGAGCACGGCCACTCGGTGGCCGTCATCGACCAGAACCCCGAGGCGTTCCGCCGCCTGACCGGCTCGTTCTCGGGTCACAAGGTCACCGGTCTCGGCTTCGACCGCGACACCCTCATCAAGGCGGGCATCGACGACGCGTACGGGTTCGCGGCGGTCGCCGACGGGGACAACTCCAACATCCTCGCCGCCCGCGTCGCACGGGAGACCTACGGCATCGAGAACGTCGTCGCGCGGATCTACGACCCGCACCGTGCCGAGATCTACCAGCGGCTCGGCATCCCGACCGTCGCGACCGTGCGGTGGACCGCGCTGCAGGTGCTGCGCCGCCTGCTCCCCCTGGGCGCGACGGACGAGTTCCGCGACCCCTCGGGTCAGCTCACGCTCGCGCAGGTCGACGTGCACACCGGCTGGGTCGGACGCCCCGTCGTCGCGCTCGAGACCGCCGCCGGCGTGCGTGTCGTGTACCTCACACGCTACGGCGACGGCGTGCTGCCCGACGCCCGGACCGTGCTGCAGGAGAACGACGTCGTGCACGTGATGGCGCGCGTCGACGAGCTGCCCAAGGTCGAGCGCGTGCTGACCGCCGAACCTCAGGAGACCCCATGAGAGTCGTGATCGCAGGCGCCGGGTCGGTGGGCCGCTCGATCGCGCGCGAGCTGCTGGCGCACGACCACGAGGTCACCCTCGTCGACCGACAGCCCACCGCGATGCGCGTGGCCCAGGTCGCCGAGGCCGACTGGCTGCTCGCCGACGCGTGCGAGCTGCCGACCCTGCGCGAGGCGCGCACGGACGAGTGCGACGTCATGGTCGCCGCCACGGGCGACGACAAGGCGAACCTGGTCATCTCGCTGCTGGCCAAGACGGAGTTCGGCGTGCCGCGCACGGTCGCGCGCGTCAACAACCCCAAGAACGAGTGGATGTTCGACGAGGCGTGGGGTGTGGACGTCGCCGTCTCGACGCCACGCATCATGACCGCGATGGTCGAGGAGGCCGTCGCGGTCGGCGACCTGGTGCGCATCTTCACGTTCCACCAGTCGGGCGCCGACATCCTCGAGCTCACGCTCCCTGAGGACGCCGCGCTCGTCGGCGTGCGCGTGGGTCAGGTCGCCTGGCCCGCGGACGTCGTGCTCGCCTGCATCGTCCGCGACGGCCGACCGATCGCCCCCAGCGCCGACGACACTCTCGAGGGACGCGACGAGCTGCTGTTCGTCACGAGCAGCGACACCGACGCGAGCGTGCTCGAGGCGGTGCTCAAGGCGCCGACGGCTCCGGCACCGAGCGCCGTCCCCGGGTCGAGCGCACCAGCATCCAGCTGATCCACAGGGCGAGCGCCGTCAGGGGCACGCCCATCGCGAGCTTGGCCGTGCCGAGCCACGCGACGTCGTCGTTGAAGTACAGCGGCAGCTGGACGGCGAGCCGGAGCGCGAACATCACGACCCACGGCACCGTCGCCCACGTGTAGGCCCGTCGCAGGACGCGGTCGTCGTGCCACCTCACCGTGTTGCGCCACGGCCCGCCGCTCAGCGGGCCGTCGTGCGCGAACAGCCCCATGACCAGGCCGACGAGCGGCCACCCGATGAGCACCGTGACCAGCGTGGCCGCGAGGTACACCGCGTTGACCCACAGCCCGTAGGCGAAGTAGTCGCTCGCGTCGCCCGTCCGCCAGGCCCACACCACGCCGATGCCGACGCCGAGCACGCCCGACAGCGCCTGCGTCACAGGGGTGCGCTGCACGAGTCGCACGACGACGGCGGCGACCGCGGCAGCGCCCGCCGCCACGAGCGCGGGGGTCAGCCGCTGACCGGCGACCAGGTACACGACGACGAAGAGCAGTCCGGGCGCCACCGACTCGACGACACCTCGGACGCCGCCGACCGCGTCCGAGGCGGAGAACGTCTCACCCGTGATGGCGCGCAAGCCGCGTCCTGTCTCGCCCGCCTGCTGCGGGCCGCCGTCCTGCTCGAGCGCGTGGGCGTGCCCGGGCACCACGACCCGCTCGGGGACGACCGCGTCGCTCGCCTCGCGGTCACTCACCGGCACGCGGCCTGAGCTCGTAGCGAGGGTTGAAGATCGTGCGCTTCCCCTCGATCACGCACACCAGCCCGTCGGCCGTCAGGCGCCTGCCGGGCACGATGCCCGCGATCTCGCGACGGCCGAGCCAGACGAGCGCGAGAGACCCGCTGCCGTCGTACAGCTCGGCCTCGAGCGCCATCACTCCCTGCCGCGGACGGAACGTCACGGAGCGCAGCACGCCACTGACCTTGACCCGCTTGCGCACCGGAGCGTCCGCGACGGTCGTGCACCCGATCGCACGTGCCGCCTCGAGCCGTTCCTCGGCTGCCTCGACCTCGGCCCGCGAGGCCGCGAGCGAGCGCAGCGCCTCCTTGAGGGTCATCGCGTCTCCGTGATCTCCGGGCCGCGGGTCAACGGGTCGAAGTCGGGCGTCGCCTCGTCCTTGGCGTCGGGCGCCGCAGCGGGCGCCTCCGGCCGGCCCGGCAAGGTCAGCGTGAGCAGGTCGCGAGGCGGCCGCGCCTCCGTCCCCCGGACCACGACGACCTCGCCGAACACGCGCTCGAGCACCTGGGCCGCCGCGGGCTCGACGGCGGCACGGCCGGTGATCACGCCGCGCAGGAACCAGCGCGGCCCGTCGAACCCCAGGAACCTCGCGGGCCGGTGGCCCGTACGACCCTCGGGCGTCCGGGCGGGCAGCCGCGCGAGCAGCTCGCGCCCGAACGGGCCCGGCAGGTCGTCGGCGGAACCGCCCTGCGCGACGACCGACTGCTGGATCTCGGCGCGGATCTCGTCCCAGATGCCCTCCGAGCGCGGCGCGGCGTAGGCCTGCAGCTGCATGGTCGAACCCTCGACGGTGACGGCCGCCGCGGACACCGCGTTCGTCGCCTTGTCGACCTCCATGCGCAGCTCCATGCCGGGGACCCCCGGCAGTCGCAGCGCGCCCAGGTCGAGCCGGGACAGCGGGGTCGCGGCCGGGTCGTCGACGTCCCACGGGCCGTGCGCGTCGGTCGGCTCGGCCTCGTCGTCCGCCGAGACCTCGCGCTCGGGCTCGTCTCCGAGGCCGGCGACCTCGTCGTCGACCTCCGTGGGCTCGTTGTCCCCCGCCGGACGGCGCCGGAAAATCGCCACGTTCACTCCTCCTCGGGTGCGTCAGGCACCCGTCGCTCGCCCGCGCCGAGCGGCATCGGGCAGCCAGTGGTTCGCTCCTGATTCGACAGTAGCCCGCGCGGGGCCACGGACCTAGCCGCCCACCGCAGTCGGCGCCGCGCCGCCCGGCGTCCATCCGCCGCTCGACCCGAAGCCGCCCTCTCCGCGGTGCGACCCCGGAAGTCGCTCGACCTCGACGAAGCGCACGCGCTCGACCTTCTGCACGACGAGCTGGGCGATCCGGTCGCCACGGCGCAGCTCGATCGGGTGCTCGACGTCCGTGTTGAGCAGCGTGACCGCGATCTCGCCGCGGTACCCCGCGTCGACCGTGCCCGGTGCGTTCACGATCGTCAGCCCATGCCGCGCCGCCAGGCCCGAGCGCGGGTGGACGAACGCGGCGTACCCGTCGGGCAACGCGATCGAGGTGCCGGTGGGGACGGTCGCACGCCCCTGCGGCGGGATCACCACGTCGACGCGGGCCACGAGGTCGGCGCCGGCGTCACCTGGGTGGGCGTACGACGGGACGGGCAGTTCGGGGTCGAGGCGCTGCAGCAGCACCTCCAGCACGGGCTCGGTCACGCCGCGACCCTACCGGCTGGCGCCCCGGCACCGTCCCACCGTCCCCAGCCACGACGACGAGCGGCACCACGGCGTCGCGCGCCGTCGGCGTCCGCGGACCTGTCCCCTGCGCGGCCACCGCTCTGGGATGCTGGTGCCATGTCCGCTCCCGACCCCGCACGCCCGTCCGTCGACCAGGGCCCGGACGCCACGGCCGCCCTCGGTGCCGCCCCGACCGTTCCCGACGACCAGCCCGGCCGGGCCGCAGCGGGCGCGCCGCGCGCGTCGTTCGACGAGTCGCTGCGGTTCGGGCCCGTCGGCTGGCTCACGGTGGCCGGGCTCGTCGTGACCCTCTGGATCGCCCTGCTGCCCGTGAGCCTGGTGCTGGCCTGCGCGGCTGCGGCCGTCGCGGCGATCGTCGCCACGCTCCTCGTCGTCCGCTGGACGCCGCGGGTGCGCGTGCGCGACGGCGAGCTCGTCGCGGGCGGCGCGCACATCCCGGTGGCCCTCCTGCGCGACCCGCGGCCCCTGACGGGGACGGAGCTGCGCCACGCGCTCGGGCCGGGCCTCGACGCGCGCGCGTACGTGTGCCTGCGCGGCTGGGTGCACAGCGCCGTCCGTGTCGACGTCGACGACCCGCAGGACCCGACGCCCTACTGGATCGTGTCCACCCGCCGTCCGGACGAGCTCGTCGCGGCACTGACCCGCTGAGCACGCCGGACCCAGGAACGACGGCGGCCGGCACCCTCGCGGGGACCGGCCGTCGTGGTCTCGTCGACGTTGCGGACGTCAGGCAGCGCACTCCGAGCAGACCTGCTGGCCGTCTCGCTCGTAGGCGAGCTGGCTGCGGTGATGGACGAGGAAGCAGCGCGAGCACGTGAACTCGTCTGCCTGACGGGGCAGGACGCGGACCGACAGCTCCTCGCCGGAGAGGTCCGCCCCGGGGAGCTCGAACCCTTCGGCGGCTTCCGTCTCGTCCTCGTCGACCACGCCCGAGTTCTTGTCCGCGCGCCGTGCCTGGAGCTCCTGCAGCGAGTCCTCGCTGAGGTCCTCCTCGGTCTTGCGCGGTGCGTCGTAGTCGGTAGCCATCTGGGGCGTCACACTCCGTCTATCGGTACAGGCTGATGAGTACGCGTGATCAATGCACAGCTGGAGCCTTTTGTTCCCGCGCGCAGGGGATTGTGCACCACATCCGACCCACAAGCGAGGAGCTGCGCCACACACGACGCCCGCGCACCAGGGCGAATCGGACTACGGAGTCGAATCGGCCCCCTGCGACTCGAGAAAAGTGACCAGTGACTCGATCGTGCCAGGCGCACCCGCCACCGTCATCTCGTAGTCGGCTCGTCGGCCGCGCAGCCCCGTGACGACCGCGCCGGCTTCGACTGCGACCAGCGCTCCTGCCGCGAGGTCCCACGGTGCCAGGCCGCGCTCGTAGTACAGGTCGAGCGAGCCGGAGGCGACCGCGCACAGGTCGAGCGCGGCCGAGCCGAGTCGTCGGATGTCACGGACGAGCGGGAGAAGCTCGGCGACGATCGCGGCCTGCGCGCGGCGGCGTTCGACGCGATACCCGAAGCCCGTGCCGACGAGGCTGAGCTCGAGCGCAGTGGGCTCACCGACTCGCAGGCGCGCCCCGTCGAGCGTGGCACCGAGCCCGCGACCGGCGCTGAACATCCGGTCGTCGACCGGCGCGTACACCGCGGCTGCGAGCGCGGTCCAGGTCTGCGGCTGCGGCGTGGCGTCGGGGCCGGCTCCCGGCGGCCCGACCACCGCGGCGATCGACACCGACCAGGACGGCAGCCCGTACAGGTAGTTGACCGTGCCGTCGATCGGGTCCACCACCCAGGTGACGCCCGTCGTCCCGGGCACGAACCCCTGCTCCTCGCCGAGGATTCCGTCGCCGGGTCGCAGCTCGGCCAGTCGGCGTCGCAGCAGCTCCTCGGACGCGAGGTCCATCGCGGTGACCACGTCGACGGGGCTGGACTTCGTCGCGTGCACGCGCACCCGGTCGGGGCGGCCGTCGTGGACGAGGCGTCCGGCCTCGCGGGCCAGCGTCTGCGCGGTGGTGACGAGCGCGCGGACGTCGTGCGGTGCGGAGGGATTCATGGTGACCATCCTGCCGTCCACGCGGGGGCACTCCCCCTCGACGCGGCGGCCGGGCGGCCGGCTCCGCCCGGCGGGACAGCGCTCAGGAGCGCCCGCGCCACGGGCCGGGAGCGTGCAGCTTGAAGCGCAACGAGGCGACACGCAGCGCGAACACGCCGACGACGACGGCCGCGAGCGCGAGCGGCGAGACACTCTCGGTCACCCAGAGCACGGTCGTGGCGGCCGCGCCGAGGACCGCGGGGATGGCGTACAGCTGACGGTCGTGCAGGACCACGGGAACCTCGCCGGTCAGCAGGTCGCGGAGCACCCCTCCCCCGGCCCCCGTGATGACCCCCACGATCACGGCCGCGATCGCCGTCGTCTCGTACTCCAGACCCTTGACCGTCCCGACCACGGTGAAGACCGCGAGCGCCCCGGCGTCGAGCACCACGATGAACCGCCGGGCGCGCTGCAGCCTGGGGTGGAAGAAGTACATGATCAGGGTCGCGGCGAGCGCGGTGACGATGAGCCGCCAGTCGGAGATGCCGACGGGCGGCACCGCGCCGATCAGGACGTCACGCAGGAGGCCGCCGCCGAGGCCTGCGGCCCACCCGAGCACGAAGATGCCGAACACGTCGAACTGCTTGCGCACGGCCGCGAGCGCCCCGGACATGGCCCCGACACCGACGCCGACGAGCTCCAGCACCGGTCCGAACGGGATGTGACCCTCCACCACTGCATGATGGCAGTCACGCGTCACATCTCCGGCAGACGGCACACCGGGCCTGCCTCCACCCCGTCGCGGGCAGAAGGTGGCACCCTCGACCGTGAGGCAGTGGGAGGACGTATGGACGAGCTCGAGCTGGTAGGCCTGGCGGACGACGGAGAGCACCTGGTGCTCACGCGCGCGGACGGCCAGCGGTTCCGCGTCCGCATCGACGAGCCCCTGCGCGCGGCCGTGCGGCGCGACCGGCCGCAGCTCGAGCAGCTCCGGGCGGAGAACGCCGGTGCGCTGTCGCCGCGGGAGATCCAGGCGCGGATCCGGGCCGGCGCGACGACCCAGGAGGTCGCCGAGCAGTCAGGGCTGTCCGTCGCACACGTGCGGCGCTACGAGGGGCCGGTGCTCGCCGAGCGCGAGTACGTCGCCGAGCAGGCCCGCGCCTCGCGGGTCGGGCGCGACCACGGCGCGCCGGTGCTCGGCGACCTGGTGACCGACCGGCTCGCCGCACGCGGCGTGGACCTGTCGTCGCTGGCCTGGGACGCCGCACGGGAGCCGAACGGACCCTGGTACGTGCTGGCCCGGTTCACGGTGGACGACTCGCCACGCGAGGCCCGCTGGTCGTTCGACCCGGTGGCGCGCACGCTGGTCGCCGACGAGGACGAGGCGCGCTGGCTCTCCGAGACCGAGCTGCCTGACGAGCCCGTGGCCCGTCGGCACCTGGCCGCGGTGCGTGACGTCGTGTTCGACTTCGAGTCGGTGTCGGCCGTGCGCCCCGTGGCGGGCACCGACCCGGCCGACGGCGACACGCACGAGCAGCCGGCCGTGGACCCGCAGGAGCAGACCCACGCGCTCCTCGACGACCTGCAGGCGCGCCGCGGCGTGCGTCAGGCCGTCGACGTCGAGGACGACGACGCACAGTTCGAGGGCTTCGGGCCGCAGCACGCCTTCGACTTCTCGCGGCTCGAGGACGTCCCGGGCGCGCACCCGTCGGACGCCGACGACGAGGCCGAGGCGGTGGTCCTGCCGACGCACCGGCTCGTGCAGCGGCCGGAGGTGCACGCGCCTGCGGAGCCGTCGGCGGCACCGCAGGAGCCGGCACCGGCCGACGAGCCCGTCGCGGCCGCACCGGCGGCGGCGACGCCCGACGAGCGTCCGCGCGGACGCAAGGCGCGCGCCAAGGTGCCGAGCTGGGACGAGATCGTCTTCGGGGCCCGGCCGGAGTAGCTCGCGCCGCGAGCAGCGCTCGGCCCCGCAGCCTGGTCCGCTCGGGCGCGATCGAGCCGGACGGCCTAGACGTCGAGCGTCGGCTGCTCGACGACCGCAGACGTCAGCGTCTGCGCGTGCGGGGCAGCCGCCCGTGCGACCGCCGCGGTCATGCGGCGCATGTGGTGACGCCGGCACAGCACCTCGTACTGGACCTCCCCGACGGGTGCACCGCTGCCTGCGACGTCCCCGACGACCACCTGCTCGCCCTCGACGACCATCTCTCCGTCGACCGTGCGCGCGTTGTGGGTCGCGCGGGCCCCGCACCAGCACAGCGCGCGCACCTGCAGCACCTCGACGCGGTCGGCGAGCTCGACGAGCCTGGCCGAGCCCGGGAAGAGCCGGGCGCGGAAGTCGGACGTGATGCCGAACGCGTAGACGTCCACCCCGAGCTCGTCGACCACGCGCGCGAGCTGCTCGACCTGCTCGGCCGTGTAGAACTGCGCCTCGTCACCGAGCACGTAGTCGACCGGGCGGCCCTGCGTCCGCCGGCCGATCACCTCGGCCCAGAAGTCGGTGCGGTCGTCGACCTCGTGCGCGCTGCGGGTCAGCCCCAGGCGGGAGGAGATCGTCGCGTTCCCGGACCGGTCGAGCCTCGTGAACAGCAGCCCGTCACGGCCGCGCGAGGCGTGGTTGTGGTGCATCTGGAGAGCGAGCGTCGACTTGCCGCAGTCCATCGTGCCCGAGAAGAACACCAGCTCGGCCACTGCGCCCGCCCCTCGTGATCGTGTCCCTTGCGCCGCACATCCTCGCAGACACGCCCCGCCCGCCGGCGTCCCGCGTGAGCGTGGCCCTCCTCACGCGACGACGATGCAGGGCACCAGCATCTCGTGCGCCGTCAGCGAGCCGTGCACCCCGACCATCTCGAGCGACGCCGCCGTCTGCGTGCGGGTGTCCACGACCGTGGCCGCACCCGACATCGCGACCATGAGGTCCCCGACCACCGGTCGCACACGGTCGTCGACCGCCCCGATCAGGCCCGAGTCGACGACCTCGCTGCGCGTGAGCACCGCAGCCGCGTCACCCAGGACGTCCTGCCACGCGTCCCGCACCCGCTCGACAGGAACGCCCGGCGCGACGTGCACGTGGCTGGCACGCGGCTCGCCCGCGACGACCGCGACGCCCTCGGACAGCCGCGGGTCCGCGGCGACGTCCCACCGCCGGGTCCGGTCGACGTCCACCATCCCGTGGTCGGCCGTCACGACGAGCACTCCCCCGGGTGGCATGAGCCGCGCGAGCCGGCCGATCTGGTCGTCGGCCTCGGCCAGCGCGTCGCCCCACTGCCAGGAGCCCACGCCGTGGTGGTGGCCGACCTTGTCGACGTCACCCCAGTAGAGGTACGCCAGGCCCGGCCGGCGCAGCGCGTCGACCGTCGCGTCGACCCGGTCCGCGAGCGACTCTGCCGGCACGTAGCGAGCGCCCCGCAGCGCGGCACGCGTGAGGCCCGAGCCCGCGAAGCGTGCGGGCCCGACGCTGGTGACGGCGGCGCCCGCTCCGGCGAGGAGCTCCAGCGTGCTCGCGTGCGGCTGCCACACCTCGGGCGCCGGGGCGTCGCTCCACGACACGAGGTTCGCCAGTGCGCCCGTCTCGGGCACGCGCACCGTGTAGCCGAGCATGCCGGTGCGCCCGGGTGAGGCGGAGGTCCCGAACGTCCCGAGCGCGGTCGCCGTGGTCGACGGGAAGGTGCTGCAGACGGGCGCGAAACCCTGCACCGCGCGCCGCAGGAACGGCGCGTGACCGCTGCGCTCGGCCAGGTTGAGGTGCCCGAGCCCGTCGACGAGCACCACGCACACGCGGGCGGAGGCCGGGATGCCGAGCAGCTCGCGGGCTGCGACCCACCCGGCGGTCGCGTCCAGGCCGTCGCCGACGCCCGTGGCCGCGTGCAGCGCTCCGGCCGCCCCGGCGAGCACCGATCCCAGGCCCGCGCGACCGTCGGCCCCGGGGAGCACGAAGCCGTGCTGCTCCGCGAGGGCCGCCAGCCGTGCGGCCGCCGCCGTGCCGGCGCCCGAGGCGGACACCCCGACGTGCGTCGTCACGTCAGCGCCGCGCACTCGCGGCGGACAGCGCACGCGCGAACTCGGTCGCGGCCCGCACCGACTCGGCCCCCTCGGCAGCGGCGCTGACCCTGACCACCACGTCGTCCGGTGCGAGCGTGCCGGTGAACCCGTGGTCGGCCTCGCAGGCCGGGTCGCCGCACGTCGCCGGCTCGAGGTCGACCCGCGAGACGGCACCCCACCCGATCGCGAGCGTGAGCTCGAGCGCGGGCTTGCCGGCCTCGTGCCTCTCGGGGCGCTCGACGAGGTGCGTCAGCACCACCGAGCGCAGCTCGGCGAGAGGGACGGACTCGGTCGTCGCGGACGCGGCCGACGACGGGTGCTCGGAGTCCGCGGGGTGGTCGTCGACGTGCCCGCAGATCAGGCGCGTCGGCGTCAGGACCAGCACGGTGACGTGCCGGCGGACCTCGGCGGAGTCGAACGTGGTCTCGGGGTGCACGAGGTGTGCCGTGACGGGCTCGTCGGCCAGCGCGACCTCCAGCACGTCGGCGACGAGCTCGGGGTAGTAACCGGCGCGGTACAGGTCCTCGTGCAAGGAGCGTGCAGCAGCGGGCATCTGCCCATCCTCCCACCGCAGAGGCCCTGGGCCCCACCCTGTCCGTCACGTGTGGACGACGCGGTCGCGTGCGCCCCGCGAGGCTCAGGCCCGCTGCAGGCGTCGGGTCGCGTCCGCGCGGTCGGCGTGCGCGAGCGTGACCCTGGCGGCGAGCGCGACCGCGCCCCGCTCGGCGACCACGACCGGGTTGAGCTCGAGGCTGCGCACCTCGGGAAGCGCGTCGGAGAGCACCGCGACCCGCGCGACCACGTCCTCGAGGGCCGCGACGTCCAGCGGCGGGAGCCCCCGGTAGCCGAACAGCCGAGGGGCCGCACGCGGTGCACGGACCAGGTCGGCGACGTCCACGTCGGTCAGCGGCGGGATCCCGTACGCGACGTCACCCAGCAGGTCGGAGGCGTCCCCCGCCAGCCCGATGCTGATGACCGGACCATACAGCGGGTCCTCGACCGACCGGACGACGCACGACGAGCCGCGCGGCGCCATGGCCTGCACCTCGAGGGGGGCCGCTGCGGGCTCCGGGCGGTGCTGCGCGGCGAGCGCGAGCACCTCGGCCACGTCGCCGCGCAGCTCGGCCTCGTCGGCCACGTCGAGCCGGACCCCGCCGAGGTCCGCCCGGTGGCGCAACGCCGGCGCGGTCGTCTTGAGCGCAACCGGGTAGCCGATCGCGCGGGCCGCCGC
>JAEYUL010000173.1 GCA_023432565.1 Actinomycetes bacterium
CGACCGCCCCGGGCGACCCGGGCCCGCCCGCCCTGCCCGTCCCCCGCCGCGACGGGCGGGGGACGAACCCGCCCGGACCTGCCTCGCCACCCGGCGTGCCGTGCAGTGGCGCACCTGCCGTCGTCGCCATCTCGCTCCCCCGCGATCGTCGCCCTCGCCGGCGTGCTCGCCGGTCGTGAGCGGACGGTAACCAGGAGGCGGCGACCTGCGTGCGCGTCCTCCACAGGTGCCCGGCGCGCCGTGCACGCCGCGACCGGCGCGGTTGCCTACGCTCGGCAACCATGAGCCCCGCCGGTCCCGACGACGTGCCTGCCGAGTTCGTGCAGGCCCTGCGCTCGTTGCGCGCCGTCACGGTGCGGCCCGAGGTGGTGCTCGACGAGGTGCCGGGTCCCGCACGGATCGCGCCGTACTCGGCCGCGCTGACCGCCGAGGTGCGCACGGCACGACGCTCGGTGTCGGCCGCCGAGCTCGCCTCGGGGCGCTTCGTCGTGCTGTACGACCCCGCCGGCCAGGAGGCCTGGGACGGCAGGTTCCGCCTGGTGACGCTCGTGCGCGCAACCCTCGAGGCCGAGGTCGGGTCCGACCCCCTGCTCGCCGAGGTCGCGTGGAGCTGGTTCCTGGACGCCCTGTCGGGTGTCGGGCTCGACCCGCACGCGGCCGGGGGCACGGTCACGCGCGTGCTGTCGCAGAGCTTCGGCGCGCTTGAGGTGCGTGCCGAGCAGACCGAGCTCGAGATCCGCGCGTCCTGGACCGCGTCCGACCACGACCTGCGCGACCACCTGCGCGCCTGGGCCGCGCTGCTGTGCGCAGCGGCGGGCCTGCCGCCACTGCCCGACGGCGTCGTCCCGCTCGGTCCCCGCCACTGACGCGCCGGCGCCCGTCGGCGCCCGGCCCTCGCGGGGCGCGTCGTGGGGTGCGGACGGGCCCGTCTTCGGCAGGGCCGGGCTCAAGTCCGCGCCTGCCCATGCCGATCAGCAGATCGTGACCATCGAGCCACTGCGCCGCGCCCCCGCTGCCCGGACCTCCGCCACGCCGGGGTCGCCGGTGACGGCACGGCCGGCCGCCGCGCACCACATGTGCGTGGTGGTCACGGAGCTCGCCGACGGAGACGGCACGACGCTCGTGCAGAACCTGCGCCGTCGCGGCAGCCAGCGCGTCGTGGTGCTGACGCGCCGCGCGAGCCGCACCGAGCTGGGCGTGCTGCTCGCCGGGGGCATGCGCGGCGCCGTCGCGAGCACCACGGCGACCTCGCTGTCCCGCACTCCCGCTGCGCCGCCGCCCGCCCCACCGCTGCCCGAGCTGACCTCGCGCGAGCTGAGCGTGCTCAAGCTCGTCGCCCAGGGGCGCAGCAACCGGCTCATCGGTGAGGAGCTCGGCCTGTCGGCGCTGACGGTCAAGAGCCACCTCGCGCGCATCTCGCGCAAGTTCGGCACGGGTGACCGCGCGCACCTGGTGGCGATGTCCTTCCGCGGGGGACTGCTCGACTGAGCCCGCGGTGTGACGCACGTGGCGTGCGGTCACGTGGCGCGGCCTGCACCGGGTGGCGCCGGTTGTCGCCTACGGTGGAATCATGCGACCAGTGGACGACGACGAGCGTGCGCCGGACGCCGTCGCCACGGACGACGCACCCGGCACTGACGTCGCGTCCTCCGACACCCCGCCGCCCGTCGTCCCGCTGACGGAGCCCGCCGACGGCGTCCCCGCCGTGGTGGACACCCCCGAGGCGCTCGCCGCCGTGATCGAGGCGTTCGGCGCGGCGACGGGCCCGGTCGCGGTGGACGCGGAGCGCGCGTCGGGCTACCGGTACGGACAGCGCAGCTACCTCGTGCAGCTGCGCCGCGAGGGTGCGGGCACCGCGCTCATCGACCCGATCGCGCTGCCTGACCTGTCCGGTCTCTCACAGGCGCTCGTCGGCGTCGAGTGGGTGCTGCACGCTGCGTCGCAGGACCTGCCGGGGCTCGCCGAGCAGGGCATGCACCCCACGCGCGTGTTCGACACGGAGCTCGCAGCCCGGCTGCTCGGCATGGAGCGCGTCGGCCTCGCCGCGGTCGTCGCCGACACCCTGGGCCTGGGGCTGGCCAAGGAGCACTCCGCGGTCGACTGGTCCACGCGCCCGTTGCCGACGGAGTGGTTGCGCTACGCGGCGCTCGACGTCGAGGTGCTCGTCGAGGTGCGCGAGGTGCTCGCCGAGCGGCTCGCTGTCGCGGGCAAGGCCGAGTGGGCCGCGCAGGAGTTCGAGGCCGTCCGCACGGCCCCACCGCCCGCACCGCGCGCCGAGCCCTGGCGGCGGGTGTCCGGTCTGCACGCGGTGCGCGACGCGCGCCGCCTGGCGGTCGTGCGCGAGCTGTGGACCACGCGCGACCAGAACGCCCGTCAGCGGGACGTCTCGCCCGGCCGGGTGCTGCCGGACGCCGCGATCGTCGCGGCGGCGCAGGCCCTGCCGCGTTCGGTGCCGCAGCTGACCGCGCTCGCGGCGTTCGCAGGCAAGGGCACACGCCGCCGCGCGCCCCTGTGGCAGTCCGCGATCGACCGGGCGATGGCTCTCGAGGACTCCGAGCTGCCCTCGGTGCGCGGCCCGAAGAGCGACGCCCCGCCGCCGCCTCGCGCGTGGGCCGACCGCGACCCGGCGGCTGCCGCGCGGCTGACGGCGGCCCGGGACGTGGTCGCGGGCCTGTCGGCTGCGCACCAGGTCCCGGTGGAGAACATCGTGCAGCCCGACCTCCTGCGGCGCCTGTGCTGGACGCCCCCGCTGCCGCTCGACGCCGCGGCGATCGCGGACCAGCTCGCCGCCGGCGGCGCGCGGCCGTGGCAGGTCGAGCTCGTGGCGCCGCCGCTCGCCGCGGCGTTCGCCGGCCTCGACGGCTAGCTCGCAGCCGGCCGGCCGCGACGCCTCCGACCCGCGGCTCCGGACGGTGCGAGCGGACAGCAGCGCAGACCCTCCCGCTGCAGGTCGCGTGATGTTACTGTTCGGTAACTTGGGTTCCGTGGGTCGTAGGTCCCACGTTCGGGGCGCCCCGCCCACGGCACCCGGGCCGCACAGCACCCCGGTCCTGTCCCGACCGCCCGGACACCGTCGTCCCCAGGAGGCCCGATGCCCGTCGCCCCGCGCACCCGTCGCACCGTCTTCGTCGACGGCGTCCGCACCCCGTTCGGCCGCGCCCGTCCCGACGGTCTGTACGCCCACACGCGGGCCGACGACCTCGTCGTCAAGACCGTGCGCGAGCTGCTGCGCCGTCACCCCGAGCTGCCGCCCGAGCGCGTCGACGAGGTCGCGATCGCCGCGACGACCCAGCAGGGCGACCAGGGTCTGACGCTCGGCCGCACGGTCGCGATGCTCGCCGGCCTGCCGCACAGCGTGCCGGGCTACGCGATCGACCGGATGTGCGCAGGAGCGATGACCGCCGTGACGAACGTCGCTGGCGCGATCGGCGTCGGCTCGGCCGACGTCGCGATCGCGGGCGGCGTCGAGCACATGGGGCGGCACCCCATGGGCTTCGACGCGGACCCGAACCCGCGCTTCCTCGCCGAGCGGCTCGTCTCGTCGGACGCGCTGGCCATGGGTGTCACCGCCGAGAACCTGCACGACCGTTTCCCGACCCTCACGCGCGAGCGGGCCGACGCGTACGGCGCCGCGAGCCAGCGCAAGTACGCCGACGCGCTGGCCACCGACCGGATCGACCCCGACCTCGTGCCCGTCGCCACGCGGGACCCCGAGCGCGGCTGGGGCCTGGCGACCGCGGACGAGCCGCCGCGACCGGGCACGACCGCCGACGCGATCGCGAGCCTGCCCACACCGTTCCGTCCCGGCGGACGCGTCAGCGCCGGCACGTCGGCTCCCCTGACGGACGGAGCCGCCTCCTGCCTGCTCGCCGCCGAGGAGGTCGCGCACGGGCTCGGGCTCCCGGTCGCCATGCGCATGGTCCAGTTCGCGTACGCGGGCGTCGAGCCGCAGATCATGGGCGTCGGCCCCGTCCCGGCCACGCGGCGCGTGCTCGAGCGCTCCGGTCTGACCATCGACGACATCGGGCTGATCGAGATCAACGAGGCGTTCGCCGTGCAGGTGCTCGCCTTCCTCGAGGCGTTCGGGATCGACGACGACGACCCCCGCGTCAACCCGTACGGCGGCGCGATCGCCGTCGGTCACCCGCTCGCCTCCTCGGGCGTGCGTCTCATGATCCAGCTCGCCCGCGCCTTCGCCGAGCGTCCCGACGTCCGCTACGGCCTGACGACGATGTGCGTCGGACTCGGCCAGGGCGGCACCGTCGTGTGGGAGAACCCGCACCACCCCGACTACGTGCCGACCACCGACGAGGAGGCCACCCGATGAGCACCGACGTGACGCCCACGACGACGGCCGCACCCGCGCGCGCCGAGCGCGTCTCGCACGCCCTCGCGCGCGACGTCCCGCTGCCCGGCGGCGCCGGGACGCTCGTCCTCGTCACGATCGACAACGGGCTGGACCACACCAAGCCGACGACGCTCGGACCGCAGGGCATGGCGGAGCTGACCGCGACGCTCACGGACACGCGCGAGCGCGTGCGCAGGGGCGAGGTGCAGGCGGTCGCCGTCACCGGCAAGCCGTACTTCCTCGCCGCGGGTGCCGACCTCACGCAGGTCGCAGGGGTGACCTCGCGCGAGCAGGCGCTCGAGCTCGGTCGCCAGGGGCACGCCGCGTACACGCTGCTGCAGGACATGGGGGTGCCCACGTTCGCGTTCGTCAACGGCGTCGCGCTGGGTGGCGGGCTCGAGCTCGCCCTCAGCTGTCACTACCGCACCGTGGCCGCCGACGTCCGCGCTCTCGCGCTGCCTGAGACCAGCCTCGGCCTGGTTCCCGGGTGGGGCGGCGCGTACGTCGTCCCACGGCTCGTCGGCGTCGAGGCCGCGCTCGACGTCATCCTCACGCGTCCGGCCGCGAACAAGCCCTTCACGGCGCAGCAGGCGGCCGAGATCGGCCTCGTGGACGTCGTGCTGGACACGGCGGACTTCCTCGAGGAGTCCATCCGCTGGACGGCGCGCGTGGTCAGCGGTGAGCTCACGGTCGAGCGGCGTCCGCTCGACGACGAGGCGACGTGGCGCACCGCGACCGACGCCGCACGGCGGCGCCTCGACGCGACGGTCGCCGGGTCACGACCGGCGCCGTACCGCGCCCTCGACCTGGTCGCCGCGGCGCTCACGGCGACGCGCGAGGAGGCCTTCGCCGCCGAGGACGAAGCCCTTGCGGACCTCATCATGTCCGACGAGATGCGGGCGAGCGTGTACGCGTTCGGCCTCGTCTCGAGCGGCAAGCGTCCCGTCGGCGCCCCGGATGCCTCCCTCGCGCGTCCCGTGACACGCGTCGGGATCGTGGGCGCCGGGCTCATGGCGGCGCAGATCGCGGTGCTGCTCGCCCAGCGCCTCGGCGTGCCGGTCGTCATGCGCGACCTGGACGACGACCGCGTCGCTCACGGGCTCGGAGCCGCGCGGTCCGCCGTCGAGCGCCTGACGGCCTCGGGTCGGCTGTCCGAGCCGGCTGCGGCGCGGCTGCTCGACTCGGTCCGCGGCACGACGCGCCTCGAGGACCTCGCCGGCTGCGACCTCGTCGTCGAGGCGGTCACCGAGGTGCTCGCGCTCAAGAAGCGCGTGTTCGCCGAGGTCGAGCAGGTCGTGTCCGCCGACGCGATCCTCGCCACGAACACGTCCGCGCTGTCCGTCACGCAGATGGCCGCCGACCTACAGCACCCGGAGCGCGTCGTCGGCCTGCACTTCTTCAACCCCGTGGCCGCGATGCCGCTGGTCGAGGTCGTCCGTGCCGAGCAGACGTCGACCGAGGCGCTCGCCACGGCCGTGGCGGTGGCGGCCAAGCTGCGCAAGACCGCGGTGCTGTGCGCCGACCGGCCCGGGTTCGTCGTCAACCGGCTGCTCGTGCTCCTGCTCGGGGTGATCGTCGACGCCGTGGAGAAGGGCACCCCGGTCGAGGTCGCCGATCGAGCCCTGCGTCCGCTCGGTCTGCCGATGCCGCCGTTCGAGCTGTTCGATCTCGTCGGACCTGCGGTCGGGCTCCACGTGCTGACGTCGCTGCGCGAGGACCTCGGCGAGCGATTCCCGCACTCACCCGGGCTTGCCGCCCTCGTGGCCGAGGGGACGCGCGTCGTGCAGCCCGCGCCCGCCAAGGGCCTGCCCAAGCCCGTCGACCCCGCGATCCAGGCGACGTTCGACGCGCACCGCGACGCGGCTCGGCGGGCCGAGCCGCTCGACGAGACCGGCGTGCTCGACGCGGTTCTGACCGCGCTCACGGTCGAGGTCGGGCTCATGCTCGACGAACACGTCGTCGAGACGCCTCAGCAGATAGACCTGTGCATGATCCTCGGTGCGGGATGGGGCTTCCACCTGGGCGGCCTCACGCCGTACCTGGACCGCACCGGGTACAGCGAGCGCATCCTGGGTCGTCGTCTGCTGCCGACCGGCGTGGCTGACGTGGCCCGTGCCTGACCCGCTCGGGCCCGACGTCGTGGGCCGCAGGCGTCGCCGCAGGTCACCGGCCCTGGGACTGGCACCCCTGGGCCCCTCGGCGCGGGACGCGCACCCACGGTCACCCCTCGAGTCGGCCGGGGGCGCCCGGTGCACGTCGCGGCGTGCCCCGGCGCGACCCCTCCCCCGAGACGTGACACAGTGTGCGCATGCCACCGCCTGACCTGACCTTCGTCGGGAACCTCGACCCGCGTGCCGCGCTCAGCGCGACACGACTGCTGGCCGGACTGGTGGCGTGGCCCGAGATCAGCGCGCGGTGGCAGGACGAGTCCGCGTGCGCGGGCATGTCAGTCGGCGCTCTGACGTGGCACCTGGTCAACCAGCCGCAGCGGATCGTCGAGACGCTGCTCGCGCACGACCGCGCCGACTCCCGCCTGTCCGAGCCGATCTCCGTCTCGGAGCACTACGCGCGGGCGCTGTGGATCCAGCAGGACCTTGACGGCCCCGCCAACCGTGGCGTGCGCGAACGAGGCGAGGAGCAGGCGGTCGCGGGTCCCCGGGTCGCGGCGGCGGCTGCGCAGGACACCCTGTCCCGCCTCGACGCCGTGCTGACGACCGCGCCGCCCGTGGTCGTGGTGCCGTGGACGGGTGCTGCCCTGGCGATCGAGGACTTCGTGGCGACCCGGCTGCTGGAGATCGTCGTGCACTCCGACGACCTCGCGGCGAGCATCGGCGTACCCGTGCCGCAGTTCCCGCACGAGGTGCTCTCGCCCGTGCTCACGCTGCTGACGGACACCGCGCTGCGCCGCCACGGTCAGGACGCGCTCGTGCGGACGCTCAGCCGCCCGCAGCGCGCGCCGGTGTCGGTGAGCGCGTTCTAGAAGACGCGCAGCCCGCGCGCGCGGAACTGGCCGCGGACCCGCTCGACGAGCTCGGGGGTCGGCGGCTGGGTGTCGGCGAGCTCGTAGGTCAGGCCCAGCTCGGCCCACTTGTCGCGCCCCATCTGGTGGAACGGCAGGACCTCGACTCGCGTCACGCACTCGCCGAGCGAGGCGACGTAGTCGGCGACCGCGTCGACGTTGTCATCGGCGTCCGTGAGCCCTGGCACGAGGACGAACCGCACCCACACCTCGGTGTCGCCGTGCGCGGCGAGGCGGCGGCCGAACTGCAGCGTCGGCTCGAGCTCGCGGCCGGTGACCTTGCGGTAGGTCTCGGGGTCGCCCGACTTCACGTCGAGCAGGACGAGGTCGATGTCGTCGAGCATCTCGTCGGTGCAGTGCACGCCGAGGTTCCCGGACGTGTCGATCGCGGTGTGCACGTCCATCGCCTTCGCACCGCGCAGCAGCCGCCGCACGAAGGCGGGCTGCATGAGGGGTTCTCCGCCCGAGATCGTCAGGCCACCCCCGGTGGCCTTCATCACGCCGCGGTAGCGCTTGACGCGCGCGAGGATCTCGTCGGAGCTCACGTCGGTGCCGCGACGCATCTCCATGGTGTCGGGGTTGTGGCAGTACAGGCAGCGCAGCGGGCAGCCCGACAGGAAGACCGTGAGCCTGGTGCCCGGACCGTCCACCGCGGTCACCAGCTCCCACGAGTGGACCGAGCCGATCCGGCCCTCACGCACCGCGGCGAGCCGCGCCGAGCGGTCGTCGCTCTCGGCGACCTCGAGCCCCTCGGTGCCGGCGCCCTGCACGCGCCCGTGGGCACCGCCCACGAGCGGCATCCCCAGCCCCACGACGGGAGCGCCGACCTGCTCGGTGGTCGAGCTCATCGTCGTCTCCTCTCGTCGGGCGTAGCGGTGGTGGTCCGTGGGAGGGGCCGCGACCGGGCGCTACGGCCCCTCCCGCGGGTGTCGATCAGACCGCGCCGTGGAAGGTGCGGGACAGCACGTCGAGCTGCTGCTCGCGGGTCAGCCGGACGAAGTTCACCGCGTAGCCGCTCACCCGGATCGTGAGCTGCGGGTAGTTCTCCGGGTTCTCCATGGCGTCCAGGAGCGTCTCACGGTTCAGCACGTTGATGTTCATGTGGTAACCGCTCGACAGCGTGTACGCGTCCAGGAGGCCGACGAGGTTGGCGACCTGCTCCTCACGCGTGCGGCCCAGGCCCGAGGGCACGACCGTCGACGTGAGCGAGATGCCGTCCTGGGCCTCGGAGTACGGCAGCTTCGCGACGGACAGGGCCGAGGCGAGCATGCCGTGCGTGTCGCGCCCGTTCATCGGGTTGGCACCCGGGGCGAACGGCTCGCCACGACGACGCCCGTCGGGCGTCGAGCCCGTGGCCTTGCCGTAGACGACGTTCGAGGTGATCGTCAGCACGGACTGCGTGTGCAGCGCGTTGCGGTACGTCGGGTACTGACGGATCTTGCGCATGAACGTCTCGACGAGGTAGACCGCGATCTCGTCGGCACGGTCGTCGTCGTTGCCGTACGTCGGGAAGTCGCCCTCGACCTGGTACTCGGTGACCAGACCGTCAGCCGTGCGCAGCGCACGTACCTTGGCGTACTTGATGGCCGACAGCGAGTCCGCCACGACCGACATGCCGGCGATGCCGCAGGCCATGGTCCGCAGGACCTCGCGGTCGTGCAGCGCCATCTCGATGCGCTCGTACGCGTACTTGTCGTGCATGTAGTGCACGCAGTTCAGCGCGTCGACGTAGGTCTGCGCGAGCCAGTCCATGGTCTTGTCGAACTTCGCCATGACGTCGTCGTAGTCGAGGAACTCGCCCTCGACCGGTGCGGACACCGGCGCGACCTGCTTGCCCGTGACCTCGTCGCGCCCGCCGTTGATGGCGTACAGCAGCGCCTTGGCGAGGTTCACGCGAGCACCGAAGAACTGCATCTGCTTGCCGACGCGCATCGGCGAGACGCAGCACGCAATCGCGGCGTCGTCGCCCCAGTCGGCGCGGATGAGGTCGTCCGACTCGTACTGCACGGCCGAGGTGTCGATCGAGACCTGCGCGCAGTACTTCTTGAAGCCCTCGGGCAGCGCGTCGCTCCAGAACACCGTCATGTTCGGCTCGGGCGCCGGGCCGAGGTTGTACAGCGTCTGCAGGAACCGGAACGAGGTCTTGGTGACGAGCGGACGCCCGTCCTCACCCATGCCACCGATGGACTCGGTGACCCAGGTCGGGTCGCCCGAGAACAGGTTGTCGTACTCCGGGGTGCGCAGGAAGCGCACGATCCGCAGCTTGATGACGAAGTCGTCGATGATCTCCTGCGCCTGCTCCTCGGTGAGGACGCCGGCCTGCAGGTCACGGTCGAGGAAGATGTCGAGGAAGGTCGAGGTGCGGCCCAGCGACATCGCCGCGCCGTTCTGCTCCTTGACGGCGGCCAGGTAGCCGAAGTACAGCCACTGCACGGCCTCGCGGCCGTTGGTCGCGGGCTGGGAGATGTCGTAGCCGTACGACGCGGCCATCGTCTTGAGCTCGTTCAGCGCGCGGATCTGCTCGGCGAGCTCCTCGCGGGCACGGATGACGTCCTCGACCGAACGCTCCATGTCGAGCTCGGCCTTCTCGAGCTTCTTCGCGGCGATCAGGGCGTCGACGCCGTACAGCGCGACACGGCGGTAGTCGCCGATGATGCGGCCGCGGCCGTACGCGTCCGGCAGGCCGGTGATGATGTGCGACGAGCGCGCGGCGCGCACGTCAGGCGGGTACACGTCGAAGACGCCGTCGTTGTGCGTCTTGCGGTACTTGGTGAAGATCTCGGTGACGATCGGGTCGGCCTCGTAGCCGTAGGTGTCCAGCGACGTCTGCACCATGCGGTAGCCGCCGTTGGGCATGATCGCCCGCTTCAGGGGGGCGTCGGTCTGCAGGCCGACGATGACCTCGTCGCCCTCGGAGATGTAACCGGGGGCGTGCGACGTGATGGTCGAGGGCTTGGAGGCGTCGACGTCGTAGACACCCTTGGCGCGCTCCTCGGGGAACATCGCGGAGAGCTTGGCCCAGATGCCGGTGGTCCGCTCGGTGGGTCCGGCGAGGAATGCGGAGTCGCCCGTGTAGGGCGTGTAGTTCCGCTGGATGAAGTCCCGCACGTCGACGTGGTCGACCCACGGCCCGGTGACGAACCCCTCCCATGCTGCAGGCATCGTTGCCTCGAGGTTCTCGGTACCGGGTACGGCCGTCGTGGACATCTGCGCTCCTTGTGGAATCGGGTCCGATGACTCGAACCTAGAGAGCAATTGATGGGATGTCTCGGGACCTAGGGCCCGAGGGGCGTGACCAGGGCCTTCTCCCGGGTGTTCGGGACGGAGCCACCAGGGACCTCAGTCCCGGGTGAGAGCGCTCACCACGTCCCGCGTGATGTCCTCGGGCGTCAGGCGCAGGGCCTCGACGAGCTGGTCACGGGACGCGTGCGGCAGGAACTCGCGCGGGATGCCGAACGCCTGCACGGGCGTCGTGATCCCGTGCTCGGCAGCCCGCTGCGCGACGTGCGCGCCGATACCGCCGTCGGCGAGACCGTCCTCGATCGTCACGGCGTGGTCGTGGTCGCCGACGAGCTTGGTGAGCGCCGCGGGGATCGGCAGGACCCACCGCGGGTCGACGACCGTCACCGCCAGACCGTGCGTCGCGAGCGCCTCGCCCACGCGCAGGGCGCAGCCGACCATCGCCCCCACGCCCACGACGAGCACGCGGCGCGCACCCTGGCCGGGACCGTCGTGCCGGGCGAGCACGTCGACGCCGTCCACGTCCTCGACGGCCGGGATCTCGTCCACCAGCGGGCTCTTCGGGTACCGCACCACCGTGGGCGCGTCGTCGACGTCGACCGCCTCGCGCAGCGCGGTCCGCAGCGTCGGCTCGTCACGCGGCGCCGCGAGGCGCAGCCCGGGCACCATCGCGAGCATCGCCATGTCCCACATGCCGTTGTGGCTCGCGCCGTCGTCGCCCGTCAGGCCGGCCCGGTCGAGCACGAACGTGACGCCCTCGCGGTGGAGCGCGACGTCCATGAGGACCTGGTCGAAGGCGCGGTTGAGGAACGTCGCGTACACGGCGACCACCGGGTGCAGCCCACCGAACGCCATGCCAGCCGCCGACGTGGCCGCGTGCTGCTCGGCGATGCCGACGTCGAACACACGGTCGGGGAACTCCGCCGCGAACGGCGCCAGGCCCACCGGCTGCAGCATGGCTGCGGTGATCGCCACCACGTCCGGCCGGCGCCGGCCGATCCGCACGATCTCGTCGGCGAAGACGCTGGTCCAGCCGAACCGCGACGGCGCGACCGGCAGGCCCGTCTCGGGGTGGATCACGCCGACCGCGTGGAACCGGTCCGCGACGTCCTGCTCGGCGGGCGTGTAGCCGCGCCCCTTCTCCGTGATGACGTGGACGATCACCGGGCCGCCGAACGCCTGCGCACGCCGCAGCGCGCGCTCCACAGCCGGCTCGTCGTGGCCGTCGATCGGGCCGACGTACTTCAGGCCGAGGTCCTCGAACAGCCCCTGCGGCAGGACGACGTCCTTGATGCCCTTCTTCAGCCCGTGCAGCGCGTCGTACGCGAGGCGGCCGGGCGGCCCCGATCGCTTGAGCGTCCGCTTGCCCCACGACAGGACGTTCTCGTAGCCCTGAGTGGTGCGCAGCGTGTCGAGGTGCAGCGCCAGCCCGCCGATCGTGGGGGCGTACGAGCGGCCGTTGTCGTTGACCACGACGACGAGCCGACGGTCCTGGCCCTCCGCGATGTTGTTGAGCGCCTCCCAGGCCATGCCGCCCGTGAGCGCGCCGTCGCCGATGACGGCGACCACGTGGCGGTCGGAGCGGCCCTGCAGCTCGTTGGCCTTGGCGATCCCGTCGGCCCAGCTGAGCGCCGTGGACGCGTGCGAGTTCTCGACGACGTCGTGCTCGGACTCGCTGCGACTCGGGTAGCCGGACAGGCCGTCGCGCCGTCGGAGCTCGGCGAAGTCGCGCCGACCGGTCAGCAGCTTGTGCACGTACGACTGGTGCCCGGTGTCGAACACGAGCGTGTCGCGCGGCGACTCGAAGACACGGTGCAGCGCGATCGTGAGCTCGACCACGCCGAGGTTGGGCCCGAGGTGACCGCCCGTGCGCGAGACCTGGTCCACCAGGAACGTGCGGATCTCCTGGGCGAGCGCACCGAGCTGCGCAGGGCTCAGCGCGCGCACGTCCGCCGGGGTGCGCACACGCGACAACAGCGACCTACTCACGCGCGCCTCCCACGTCCCTTCGACGACCGACGTCCCACTCTAGGCCGCCTGCGTCGCACGCCGCGCTCTGCGCAGGCGTCGGCGCACCGTGACGAACGCGACCACGAGCGCGACGAGCAGGACGAGCACGAGCAGCGGCACGAACACCGCGGCCAGGCTCAGACCGACCGACGCCCCGTCCTCGACGGTCGACGCCACCGGCGCGCCGAGGCCGGCCGTGGCGCCGTTGATGACCGGACGCACGCCGGCCTTGCCCGCGTGCACGACCGCCGCCAGGACCACACCCGCGGCGAACGGGACCCACGGGTTGTCCTGCACCCAGGTGGACTGCTCGAGGTCCGCCGCGGCCGCCGTCGCCGCGAAGACCACACCTCCCGACAGGGGCCGCAGGGCTGTCTGGATCAGGTCGTTGACGGAGTCCACGGCCGGGACCTTGTCGAGCACGACGTCCACGAGGAGCAGGGCCGCCCCGATCCCGAGCGCCCACCACGACTGGATCCACTCCAGGCCGTCGGGCAGCACCACGACGTCCGTGAGCCGCGCCAGCAGGCCCACGACGAGGAACGGGATGTAGGCGTTGAGGCCCGCCGCCGTCGACAGTCCGATCCCGGTGAGCGCCACGAGCATGGCTGGACCCTACCGAGCGCGCCCTGCTCGCGCCCCGGGGAGCTGCCCGCCCATACTCGGCGGCATGCGCAGCACCTCGATCACGATCGACCTGCCCGACGGCCGCGTCCTGCGCGCGCACGCCTCGGCCGGCGAGCCGGACCGAGGCGTCCTCGTGTGGCACCACGGGACGCCCCAGTCGGGTGAGCTCCTGACGCCCGTCGTGCAGGCTGCTGCCCGTCGCAGGCTGCGGGTCGTCTCGTACGGCCGCCCGTCGTACGGCGGGTCGTCGCCGCGTCCCGGTCGCGACGTCGCGTCGGCGGCCGCCGACGTGCGGGCCGTGCTGGACGCGTTCGAGGTCCCCCGCGCGGCCTTCGTCGGCGCGTCGGGCGGCGGACCGCACGCGCTGGCGTGCGGCGCGCTGCTCGGCGAGCGCGCCACGGCCGTCGTGAGCATCGCCGGGCCCGCGCCGCTCGACGGCTTCGACTGGTCGTCCGGCATGGCCGACGACACCCCGCTGCGCACCGCCCAGCGAGGCCGCGACGCGCGCGCCGCACTGCGCGACGACGACGGCGTCGCGGGATTCGTGGAGGCGGACTGGCAGGCGCTGCGTGGTTCCTGGGCCGCCCTGGGCGCGGACGCCGAGCCCGCGGGCGAGGCGTGGCCCGACGGGGTCGTCGACGACGACGTCGCACTCGCCGGGCCGTGGGGCGTGTCCCCCGCGGACGTGCGGGTACCCGTCCTGCTCGTGCACGGCGGGCTGGACCGTGTCGTCCCGCCGAGCCACGGCCGACGCCTGCTCGAGCTGCTGCCCGACGCCCAGCTCTGGCTGCGTCCGCGCGACGGTCACGTGTCGGTGCTGCGCGCGCTCCCGGTCTCGCTCGACTGGCTCGTCGACCTCGGCCGCTGACACGCGCACGAGCCCGGGCTGCCGCGGCGGCCCCGGGTACGATGCGCCGGAAAGGGGGAAACCGATGCGCTTCCTGCCTGGCCACTCGGCCACCTCGGACCTCACCTACGGCGACGTCTTCCTCGTCCCGTCGCGCTCGGAGGTCACCTCCCGCTTCGACGTCGACCTCGCGTCGACCGACGGCACCGGCACCACCGTGCCCATCGTCGTCGCCAACATGACCGCGGTGGCCGGCCGCCGGATGGCGGAGACCGTCGCCCGCCGCGGCGGCATGGCGGTGATCCCCCAGGACATCCCCGTCGAGGTCGTCGCGGACGTCGTCGGCTCGGTGAAGGCCGCGCACCCCGTCGTCGAGAGCGCGGTCGTCGTCTCCCCGCACGACACGGTGCACACCGCGCTGACCCTCATCGGCAAGCGCTCGCACGGCGCGGCGGTCGTGGTGGCCGACGGCGTCCCCGTCGGCGTCGTGACGGAGGCGGACTGCCAGGGCGTGGACCGCTTCACCCAGGTCGAGGACGTGATGACGGCGCACCCGACGACCGTCGACCTCGAGGTCGTCGAGAACGGCGGCGTGGGCGGTCTCGAGGCCGCGTTCGAGAAGCTCCACTCGAGCCGGCGCAGGTTCTCCCCGGTCGTGCGGGGCACCCAGCTCGTCGGCGTGCTGACCCAGGTCGGCGCACTGCGCTCGTCGATCTACCGGCCGGCGCTCGACGCGTCGGGCCGCCTGCGGGTGGCGGGTGCCGTCGGCATCAACGGCGACGTCAAGGCGAAGGCGGCCGCGCTGCTCGAGGCGGGCATCGACACGCTCGTCGTCGACACCGCGCACGGGCACCAGCGCAAGATGCTCGAGGCGCTGGCCGCGGTGCGTGCGCTCGACCCGCAGGTGCCCGTCGTCGCCGGGAACGTCGTGACCGCTCAGGGCACGCGTGACCTGGTCGAGGCGGGCGCGGACATCGTCAAGGTCGGGGTCGGTCCCGGAGCGATGTGCACGACGCGCATGATGACCGCCGTCGGCCGGCCGCAGTTCTCCGCGGTGCTCGAGTGCGCGGCGCAGGCGCGCCGCCTGGGCGCGCACGTGTGGGCCGACGGCGGCGTGCGCCACCCGCGCGACGTCGCGCTCGCGCTCGCCGCCGGGGCGTCGCAGGTGATGATCGGCTCCTGGTTCGCGGGGACGCACGAGTCTCCCGGCGACCTGCACGAGGACAGCTCGGGCCGGCTGTACAAGGAGTCCTTCGGGATGGCGTCCGCGCGTGCCGTGGCCGCGCGCACACGCGGCGGCTCGGCGTTCGACCGCGCGCGCAAGGCGCTCTACGAGGAGGGCATCTCGTCCTCGCGGATGTACCTGGACCCGCGGCGCCCGGGCGTCGAGGACCTGATCGACCACATCACCTCCGGCGTGCGGTCGGCCGCCACGTACGTGGGCGCGGCGACGCTCGAGGAGCTGCACGAGAGGGCCACCGTCGGCATCCAGTCCGCCGCAGGCTACGAAGAGGGCCGCCCGCTCCCGGACGGGTGGTGAGGCGGTGCGTCCCGTCCTCGTCCTCACGCACGTGCCGTACGAGGGGCCTGGACTGATCGCACCCGGTCTCGACGCCCCGGTCCGGGTGCGCACCGTCGTCGGCGCCGCGGAGCCGACCCTTCCGCAGCTCGACGAGCTGTCCGGGGTGGTCGTCATGGGCGGCCCGATGGACGCCGACGACGACCGCGGCCACCCCGGCCTGGCGGCCGAGCGCGCGCTCCTGGCGGCCGCGGTCGAGGCCGACCTCCCGGTGCTCGGCGTGTGCCTCGGCGCGCAGCTGCTCGGCATGGCGCTCGGGGCGCGGCTGCACCGCCGCCACGGGACCGAGATCGGGTTCGCGCCGGTGGACGTCGTCGCGGACGACGTCGTGCTCGGCCCGCTCGGCGACCGCCCCACCGTGCTGCACTGGCACTCCGACGCCATCGACCTGCCCCCGGGCGCCACCCTGCTCGCCTCGAGCGCCACCACGCCCGTCCAGGCGTTCCGCGTGGGCAGCGCGCTGGGCGTGCAGTTCCACGTCGAGGTCGAGCCGTCGATGCTCGACCTGTGGCTCGCCACGCCGACGATGACGGCGGACCTCGAGGACGAGGAGGTCGCGCGGGTCCGCTCCGACGGTGCACGGCACCTGCCGGCCCTCGTCCCCGCCGCGCAGCGGGTCGTCCGGGCGTTCGCTGATCAGGTCCGGGCGCGCGGATGACGTCTGCCGACGACGACCCGACCCTGACCTGCGCGGATGCGCGCGACGCGCTCGTCGCG
>JAEYUL010000182.1 GCA_023432565.1 Actinomycetes bacterium
AGATCGCCTCGTTGCACAGCTCGCGGATCGACGCGAGCGAGTGGCTGACGAGGAACATGGCGCGCGCCGAGGACATGAGCTCGTCCATCTTCGCGGCGGCCTTGTTCTTGAACCGGGCGTCACCGGCCGACAGTGCCTCGTCGATGAGCAGGATGTCCGGCTCCATGTGCACCGAGACCGCGAACGCGAGGCGCTGCGCCATGCCGGCGGAGTACGTGCGCAGCGGGAGGTCCATGAAGTCGCCGAGCTCGGCGAACTCCGCGATCTCCTCGGCGCGCTCGGCGACCTGGGCCCGGGTCAGACCCTGCGCGAGACCACCGAGCATGACGTTCTCACGGCCCGACAGCGCGCCGTTGAAGCCGACGCCGAGCGACAGCAGCGAGCTGATCTCCCCGCGCACCTCGATGCGACCGCTCGTCGGCGGCAGCACCCCCGCCAGGGCTCGCATCAGCGTGGACTTCCCGGCGCCGTTGGCGCCGATGATCCCGAGTGAGGTGCCCTCCTTGACGTCGAACGTCAGCCCCTGGAGCGCATGCACCTCGCGGACCGCGCGCTCGCCGCGCCCCAGGCGCACGATCGCGCTCTTGATCGTGGGGACCTTCTCGAACGTCGTGCGGTAGGTGATCGTCAGGTCCTGGACGCTCACCACGGGCGGCGCGTCCGGGTCGACGGGGTACGTCCGCTCGATCCGCGGCTTGGCGACCGCGGCCGCCGGGGCAGGATCGGCGGCGGGCGCGTCCTCGACGGGAGCGTCGGTGGGCGGCTCGTCGCCCGGCTGCGGCGCTCGACCCTCGCCGTCGCCCTGCGCGTCCTCGGCCTGCGCGTCCTCGGTCCGCGGGTCCTCGGTCTGGGCGTCCTCGATCTGGGCGTCGACGGCGGATGCTGCGTCAGCGGGCGAGGCATCGGCACCGGCCCGGTCCCCGTCGTGCGAGGTCGACCCGGCCTGCGGCGCCGCCGCACTCACGTCGGTCGCGTCGGCGGCGGAGGACTGCTCGCCCGGGCGACGCGCGCCGCTGAGGTTCAGGTCCATGTCAGAGGCGGACAGCGAACTCACGCTCCCTCGACATGAACAGCAGCGAGCCGGCGACGGCGGCCACGACCGACCAGACCGCGGCGGCGAGCCACACCTTGGGCTCGGGGACGGTGGACAGCAGCGCGAGCTCCGTCCAGCCGCCGATGAGCGAGAACAGGGGGTTGCCCACGAGCATGAGGTGCTCGAAGCGCTCGCCGTGGCCACCGAGGTCGTCGATCGTCCACAGCACGGGCGACAGGTACAGCCAGATGCGCGTGAAGAACGGCAGGAAGCTCGACGTGTCGCGGAAGTACACCTGCAGCGTCGCCATGATCGCGGCCAGGCCGAAGCTGAAGACCGTGATCATCAGCAGGAACAGGACCGACAGCAGCATCTGCAGGCCCCACGGCTCGTCCGTGAACGCCTTGATCACCAGGAACACGGGAACCGTGGGCAGGAAGCGGAAGAAGGCGGTACGGACCGCGGCCAGCGGCATGAGCAGGCGAGGGAACGCCATGTTCATGATGAGTCGCCCGCCACCCGTGACCGACGTCGCGCCCTGCTGCAGGCCGCCGGAGACGAGCTGGAACACGAACAGCCCGCACACGATGTGCGCGAGGCGGTCGATCCCCCCGCCGTTGCGGTTGAGGATCGAGACGAGCAGGTAGTAGACGAGCGCCATGAGCAGCGGGTTCAGCACGAGCCAGAGCTGGCCGAACACCGTCTGCGTGTGCGCGGCGCGGATCCCCGAGCGCGAGAACTCCGCGGCGAACGGCAGGCGGTGCCGCAGGTCGCGGAAGTACGGACCGAACTTGGGCAGCCCGGCGCGGTGCGGCTCGTAGACGCGCAGCTCTGCGCTGCGCACGCGCACGTCGTCCTGGGTGGGCATGTCTGGCTCAGTCCTCCGCCGAGTGACGGTCGATTCCCTCGCCCACGGCGGACCGGGTCCCTCGGGGCGCATTGGCCGGATCAGGATAGAGGACCGAGCCCTGGGGACGGCCACCGTCGGCGCGCACACCGCGCAGGAAGCCCGAGCCCCAGGCGAGGTGCATCGTCGCGATGGCCGCCGGCAGCCGCACGAGCGCGGCGGGCCGCAGGCCCCGCCCGACCACGAGCGAGCCGACCAGCACACCGGCCACGTACGCAGCGGGAACGGCCGCTCCTGCCACGAGCCACGTCGGACCGAGGGTCGCGCCGACGACCGCGAGGACACTGCCGCCCACGATGCCCACGACGGCCGCGGGCGGCGTGAGATACCGCACACCGGCGGTCTCGGGATGGTGCCGCATGACCTGACGGCGCCACTGCCCGCTGCGGAAGAACTGCCGGGCGAGCGAGCGGACGTCACCGCGCGGGCGGTACGTCACGGCGAGCCGGGGGTCGAACCACACGACCTCGTCGGCGGCGCGCAGCCGGTGGTTGAGCTCCCAGTCCTGCGCGCGCACGAAGTGCTCGTCGTAGCCGCCCACCCGCTCGAGGGCGTCCCGGCGGAACACCCCGAGGTAGACGGTCGGCGCCGGCCCCGCGGTGCCACCCGTGTGGAACGCCGCCGACCCGATCCCGAGCCGGCTGCTCATGGCACGCGCGACGGCGTCCTCGAACGGCGTGGTGCCGACGGGCACCATCAGTCCCCCGACGTTGGCCGCACCGGTCTCGAGCAGGGCGTGCACCGCCAGGCGCACGTAGTCGCGGTCGATCTCGCTGTGCCCGTCGACGCGCACCAGCACGTCGTGCCGCGCCGCGGCGATCGCGATGTTCAGCCCGCACGGGGTCAACCCGGTGGGGTTGTCGAGGACGCGCACGCGCGCGTCGCGCGCGGCCACCTCGTCCGCGATCTCCCGCGTCCGGTCGTGGCTCGGTCCCACGGCGACGACCACCTCGAGCTCGCCGGGGTAGTCCTGCTCGAGCACCTGGTCGATCGCGGCGGCCAGGTGCCGCTCCTCGTCCCGAACGGTGAGGAAGACCGAGACCGGCGGCAGGTGGGGGATGCCGTCGGCGGCCGACGGGCTGGTCGAGGGGGACATCGCCGTCCAGGCTAGCCCAGCCGCGGGCTGTCCCGGTGCGCGTCCGTGGACGACCGGGCGCCGTGGCGGTGCGCAACCGGACCGGCCGACGAGGACGAGCTCCTCGCAGCCGCGGCGCGCGCACCTCGACCCGCGCGGCACCGCAGCACGTGGCGACCCGACGACGGGTCGCGCGCCGGACGTCGTCGCGACACGAGCGTCCTGCCGTGTCCGGATCGCGCGCTGACCTGCACCGATCTCCACAACTTCTCCACCGTGCGTCTGCGGCCGCTCCCACGCTCGTCCGAGGCCCGTCCCTAGGATCGAGACCGTGCCTGCACGCCACGTCTCCGCCGAGCGCCCCGCCAACGCCCGCCACGCGCGGCACCACCGCCGCGGCCGGGTGCTCCAGGGCGTCGCCCTGACGACGGTCGCGCTGCTCGCCTTCGGCGGGACCGCGGCCTACTCGGTGTACGCGCGCCTCAACGGCAACATCGACCGGGTCGACGTCTCGGCGCTGATCGGCCCGCGGCCGACCGTGAGCCCGGTGGCGGGCGCGGACCCCAACGCCGGGAAGGCCGTCAACATCCTGCTGCTGGGCTCGGACTCGCGCGACGGTGAGAACGGCGCGATCGGCGGGCGCGTCGCAGGTGGCATGCGGTCGGACACCTCGATCGTCATGCACATCTCCGCGGACCGCTCGCGCGTCGAGATGGTCTCGATCCCGCGCGACTCCATGGTCGCGATCCCCTCGTGCCAGACGACGAACGGCGAGACCCCCGCCAGCAGCTACGCGATGTTCAACGAGGCGTTCGCGCGCGGCTGGGACAAGGGGCTCGACCTCGAGTCGGCCGCAGCCTGCACCTGGCGGACCGTCGAGTCCACCACCGGCGTGACGATCCACGACTTCGTGCTCGTCGACTTCGCGGGCTTCCAGACCATGGTCGACGCGATCGGCGGGGTCGACATGTGCATCCCCACCGACATGAAGGACCGCAAGGCGCGGCTCGACATCAAGGCGGGCAACCAGCACCTCGACGGCAAGACGGCCCTCGCGTACGCGCGGTCCCGGCACAGCAAGGCGGGCGACGGCTCGGACATCGCACGCATCGGCAACCAGCAGCGGCTCCTCGCCGCGATGGCCTCGCAGACGCTGTCGAAGAACGTCCTGACGGACTGGAGCGAGCTGCTCGGACTGCTCAACGCCGCGACCAAGTCGGTGACCACCTCGATGTCGAGCTCGGACCTCGCCGGGCTCGCCTACAGCGCGCGCGGCATCCGCACTGGCAACATCACGTTCATGACGATCCCGTGGGGGGCGGCGCCCGACAACAAGAACCGGGTGGTGTGGACGTCGGAGGCGGACACCATCTGGTCCAACATGGCCAACGACATCCCGATGCTGACCGGGACGGGCGAGGACCGGGCGAGTGAGCCCACCGCGTCCCCGACGAAGGGCGCGACGAGCGGGCCGACGGCCACGCCGTCGAAGGAGCCCACCGCGAAGGCGACCCGCAAGCCGGGCCGCGAGTCCTTCACGCTCGACGACGACACGGGCAAGTGCTGAGCATGCGGCGCGACGAACCCGGCACACCGCCGAGCTTCGCGCCGGGCGGCGGGGGGTCCCGTCCTCCCGCTCGGGACGCCGTCCCCGTCGGCCACGACGACGCACGCGTGCCGGGCACGGCCCCGCGCCCGGCACGTCCGGCTGCCGCGCGCGCCTCGCAGCCGGTCGAGCCGCGCGCCCCTCGCTCCTCGACGAGCACACCCCGGCGGGCCACGTC
>JAEYUL010000204.1 GCA_023432565.1 Actinomycetes bacterium
GGGCGCGGGCGCGGCCACGACGGGCGCCGGCTCGGGCACGGGCTCCGGCTTCGGCGGCGCGGCGGGCGCGGCGACGGACTGCTGCGCACCCGCGCGGCTCAGCTCGGCGATGCGACGCTCGGCCGCAGCGAGCTTGGTCTTGAGGTCCTCGTTCTCGCCCTGGAGGTCGCGGAGCGTGTTGACCACCTCGTCGAGGAAGTCGTCGACCTCGTCCTGGTCGTAACCCTCACGGAACTTCGTCGCCTGGAACTTCTTGTTCAGGACGTCGTCTGCGGTCAGCAGTGCCATCGTCGTCACCTCGTTCGGGTAGTGCGGGGTAGGTGGAACGGTGGTCGGCCTCGCGGGCCCACCTCGGCCACCGTAGCGGACAACGCCCGGCCTCGACGTCAGACGTCGCGCCGCGTCCGGCAACCTAGAGCCGTGCGGCGATCCCCGGGAGGATCGAGAGCAGCAGGGTGCACGCGAAGAAGAGCAGGATGAACGCCAGATCGAGCCGGACGGGACCGATCGCCAGCGGCGGCAGGACCCGACGCAGGGCGCGCAGAGGCGGATCGGTGACGGTGTAGGTGGCCTCAGCGACCACGAGCACGGCACCTCGCGGACGCCAGTCGCGGGCGAAGAACATCACCCAGTCCAGGATCAGACGCACGAGCAGGAACAGGAAGAAGACGAAGACGACGAACGTCAGCAGCGACAGGACGAGGGCCACGCGTCAGCTCTGGTTGTAGAAGCCCGGCCGGCTGTTGCCGGTGGCCGGGGCCTCGCCGCCCGACACCTCGACGTGCGCCGGCGAGAGCAGGAACACCTTGTTGGTGACGCGCTCGATCGCCCCGTGCAGGCCGAAGATCAGGCCCGCGGAGAAGTCGACGAGGCGCTTGGCGTCGGCGTCGTCCATGTCCGTGAGGTTCATGATCACGGGCGTGCCCTCGCGGAACGCCTCGCCGATCCGGCGGGCGTCGTTGTACGAACGCGGGTGGACCGTGGTGATGCGACGCAGGTCCGAGACCGGCGCGGACTCGGCAGCCGCGACCCGCGTCGGACGGAAGGGCGTGACCTGGGCCTCGTGCTCCTGGTGCTCCATGGCCGCGTCCGTCTCCTCGTACTCGTCGAGGTACTCGCCGTTGCGGGCGTGCTCGTCGGCCAGGCCCAGGTACAGCATCGTCTTGCGCAGTGCTCCGGCCATGGCCCCTGCTCCTCCCCCGGACGTCGTCCGGACCTGCTCGTCGGGCCCCCGACGCCGCAGCCCGTCACTGCGGCCGCGTGTCGCGAGCCGTCCCTCTCCGCTGGTCACGCTAGCAACGCGCCCGGGATCCCTCTCGGCGCGACACGCCGATCGCGTACCGTCTCGCGCGCAGATCGGCAGATGCGCCCGGCGTCCGGCAGCCCTGCGGGACCGGCGAAGGACGGAGGACGGTCACACGAGGCGCACGACGCCCGCGAACCGGCCCGTCGCGTGCGCACGCCGGTACGAGAACAGGTCGCCGTCCACCCGGGTGTCCCGCGACGATCGCGAGACGTGCCGGACGCCCGCGCGGCGCAGGAGCCCCTCGACCCCCGCGGGGAGGTCGAGCGCCGGGGTCCCCCGGTCCGTGGTCGCCGCGGTCTCGGGCACGACAGCGGCGAGCTCGTCGCGCAACGCGGCCGGAACCTCGTACGACGAGCCGGCGACCGCCGGTCCGATCGCGGCGCGCACCCGCGATACCTCAGCCCCACGCGCGACGAGCGCGGCGAGTGCGGCCTGGACCACTCCGTCGAGCAGCCCACGCCGTCCGGCGTGCACCGCGGCCACGACACGCGCGGACGGGTCGGCCAGCAGCACAGGCACGCAGTCCGCCACGAGCACGCCGAGCGCGACGTCGGTGGCGTCCGTCACGAGAGCGTCCGCGGTGCCGACGGGCTCGAGGGCGTCGACGGGCAGGACGTGCGCGCCCGCGACGTCGACGACACACCTGCCGTGCACCTGGTCGGCGAACGCGACCCGTGCACCGAGCCGGCCCGCGAGCAGCCCACGGTTGGTCCTCACGGCGCCCGGGTCGTCGCCGACGTGCGCCCCGAGGTTCAGGGTGTCGTACGGCGGCGCGCTGACGCCGCCGTGCCGATCGGTGAAGCCGGCGACGACGCCGGGGCCGAGATCGACCTCGTCGAGGTGGACACCGGCCCCGGCGTGGGACGTCACTTGAGGAAGTCGGGGACGTCGAGCTCCTCGCGCTCACGGTCGCGGCGGGCCTCCCCCTCGGAGAAGATCCGCGGGACCTCGAGCGCACCCGTCACGGGCGTCGGCTCCGCCTGCGTGGACAGGAAGGCCGGCACCTCCGGGACCGCCGCGGTCACCGCCGGCGCAGGGCTGGGCGCCTGCGCCGCGGACGGCGCGAACGCCGGCACCGGCTCGGAGGCGTCCGGGCGCGGCGCGGGGACGTGCGGCACCTGGCGCGGGGCCTGCCCGCTGACCTGCCCGAGCGCGCGCGCGTCGCGGCGGACCGTCGGCGTGCCACCGTCGAAGCCCGCGGCGATGACCGTCACGCGCACCTCGTCGCCCAGGGCGTCGTCGATGACGGCACCGAAGATGATGTTGGCCTCGGGGTGCGCGGCCTCCTGCACCAGGCGTGCGGCCTCGTTGATCTCGAACAGCCCGAGGTCCGAGCCGCCCTGGATCGACAGCAGCACGCCGTGGGCGCCGTCGATGCTGGCCTCCAGGAGCGGCGAGCTGATCGCCATCTCTGCGGCCTGCACGGCCCGGTCGTCTCCGCGAGCGAAGCCGATGCCCATGAGCGCCGAGCCTGCGCCCTGCATGACGGACTTCACGTCGGCGAAGTCGAGGTTGATGAGGCCGGGCGTGGTGATGAGGTCGGTGATGCCCTGGACGCCGGACAGCAGCACCTGGTCGGCGGAGTGGAAGGCGTCGAGCACGGAGACCGAGCGGTCGGAGATCTGCAGCAGCCGGTCGTTGGGGATGACGATCAGCGTGTCGACCTCCGCCCGCAGCGCGTCGATGCCCGCATCAGCCTGCACCGAGCGGCGACGGCCCTCGAACGTGAACGGCCGCGTGACGACACCGATCGTGAGCGCGCCGAGGGAGCGCGCGATGCGCGCGACGACGGGCGCGCCGCCCGTACCGGTGCCGCCGCCCTCGCCCGCGGTGACGAAGACCATGTCGGCGCCGCGCAGGACGTCCTCGATCTCCTCCGCGTGGTCCTCGGCGGCCTTCTTGCCCACCTCGGGGTCCGCGCCCGCGCCGAGGCCGCGCGTGAGCTCGCGGCCGACGTCGAGCTTGACGTCGGCGTCGGACATGAGCAGGGCCTGCGCGTCGGTGTTGACGGCGATGAACTCGACACCCTTGAGGCCGACCTCGATCATGCGGTTCACGGCGTTGACGCCGCCGCCGCCGATGCCGACGACCTTGATGACCGCCAGATAGTTCTGCGGAGCTGCCACGGTGGGTGCCTCTCGTTCGTGCCGATCGTGCGAGCCTGTCGGGCGTCTGCCCGGCGTGTGTCGCCCGCCGCGGTCCGGTCGGTCGTTCCCGGTCCCCCTGCGGTTCGACGTCCGCCCCGCGACACGCCGCGAGGACGAGCTCAAACCTTCACCCTCAAGTTGAGGGTTATAGTTATGTCAGGTGTGCTGTCAGTGCGTGACGCTAGGTCGCGCCCCCTCGCGGATCAACGACCGCGCGCGCGTGTCGGGCGACGGATTCGGCACATCCAGGCCCACGCGCAGCAGCGGGCGCACCCGGCGGCCGCCCGTCATCTGACGATCGGCATTCGCGGCGCGGAGACGTCGACCACCGTGGCGTCCTCGACCGCGTCCGAGCCGAGCAGGGTCGTCAGCACCGCGATCTTCAAGGTCGCGTCCGCCGAGCTCCCCCAGTCGACGCGCAGACCGCCGCGCAGATCCATCGACACCGTGTCCTGGGTGCGGGCCGAGATCGACGCGACCTGCTCCGACAGCTCCGCCGGCAGCTCGTGCACGACCTCGAGCACCGCGCGCAACGTGCGCTCGTCCCCCGTCGGCACCGCCACGACCGGCAGCGTCGCCGGTGCCTTGCGCACGTGGCCGACCTGCACGCCCTGCTCGTCGAGCAAGGAGTAGCCCGAGCGCCCCTGCGCCGGCACCGCCGCGACGGGCTCGCGCGCGACGATCGACACGGTCAGTCCGTGCGGCCAGTCGCGTGACACGCTCGCCTCGCGCACCCCCGGCACGTCGAGCACGTCCTGGCGGATCGCACCCACGTCGAGCCGGGGCAGCGGCGTGCCATGACGCGCCGCGACGACGTCGCGGACCTCGTCGCTCGCCACCACCGAGCCAGGGCCCTGGATCTCGACCTGCAACCGGTCGGCGTCGAGCGCGAGCACGGGCGACCACAGCAGCAGCCAGGCGAGCGCCGCGATCGCGGCGAGCCCCGAGGTGAGGCCGATCACCTGACGCCGCGCGATCGTGCGCCGCAGCTTCGCGCGCTCCGCGAACCGTGCGGCCGAGGTGGTCGAGACCACGGGCGGCACGCGGATGGAGACGGCCGGCGGTGGCGGAACCGGACCCACCGCTGCGGTGCCGGACCTGCGGGCACCCGTGAAGCCCGCCCGGACCTGCCGGGTGGTGGCCGGACCGGTGCTGCCGGCCGCGGACGTGCCGCCTGCGGCGACCTCGGGAGCCGCGGCAGGTGCGGTGGCCCCGGGCCGTTCGCGACCGAGATCGTCGGAGGCGACGTCGTGAGGGCTGGTCCCCAGGGGGCTGGTCTCGTCGGCGCTCCCGACGGTGGCGCTCGGTGCGACCGGACGGGAGGACGCCGTACGCGGCACGCCACCAGGTGTCTCGGAGCCGGCCGGTGGCCGCTCGCCGCTCCCCGTGCCCGGGGACACCGGGCGCACGCCCGGACCCCGGCCCGCCGAGCGTGGACGCGCGGCGGGCCGGGGTCCCGTGGGGCGCGGTGGCCGCGACGGGCTCACCGCGCAGCGCCCCCGTCGTCCCCGCGCACCGTCAGCCGCTCGAGGATCACCGGCCCGAGCGCCGTGACGTCGCCCGCGCCGACCGTCAGCACGAGATCACCAGGACGTGCCGCGTCCGCGACCGCACGCGCGGCGGCCAGCCGGTCCGGGACGAACGTCGCGCGGCCCGCGGTCGGCACCCGCTCGACGACGAGCGCACCCGTGACCGACGGGTCCGGGTCCTCCCGGGCCGCGTACACGTCCGTCACCACGACGACGTCCGCGAGGTCCAGCGCCTCGCCGAACTCGCGCGCGAACGTCCGTGTGCGCGAGTAGAGGTGCGGCTGGAAGAGCACCAGCACCCGGCCCTGCCCGGCCACGCTGCGCGCCGCCCGCAGGAGGGCGGCCACCTCGGTGGGGTGGTGGGCGTAGTCGTCGAGCACGCGCACGCCGGCCACCGTGCCGCGGTCCTCGAACCGGCGTCCCGTCCCGCGGAAGCTGCCGAGCGCGTCGGCCGCCTGCGGACCGGGCACGCCGAGCCGCACGAGCACGGTCCACGCCGCCGCGGCGTTGAGTGCGTTGTGCGCACCGGGCATGGCGAGCGTGATCGTCACGGGTGCACCGCCCTGCGGCTGCACCTCGAACGCCCAGCCGTGCTCGGTCGCGCGCAGCTCCCCGACGTGCACGTCCGCGTCCGGAGCGCGCCCGTAGGTGCGGACCTCGACGCCACGGGCAGCGAGATCGTCGCGGACCTGCGCGACCAGACCACGCGCGCCGGGGTCGTCGGCGCACGCCACGAGCATGCCGCCGGACCGCACCCGGCCGGCGAACGCCACGAACGCCGCCTCGAACGCCTCGCGCGTGCCGTAGTGGTCCAGGTGGTCGGGTTCGACGTTGGTCACGACCGAGACGAGCGGGGCGTACGCGAGGAACGAGCCGTCGGACTCGTCGGCCTCCGCGACGAACGCTCGGCCCGCTCCCTGACGGCCTCCTCCGCGCGGGCCGTCGGCGGTCAGCACGGTGCCGCCGATCGCGAACGACGGGTCCGCGCCCGCGGCCAGCAGACCCGTGGCGATCATCGCGGACGTCGTGGTCTTGCCGTGCGCACCGGCGACGGCGACGCCGTCCCGGTCGGCCATGAGCGACGCGAGCGCCTGCGACCGGTGCAGCACGCGGATGCCGGCGGCCCGCGCGGCGGCGAGCTCGGGGTTCGACTCGCGCACCGCGGACGAGACGACGAGCGTGTCGACGTCGGCCACGAGGGCGCGGTCGTGCCCGACGGTGACGGTCACGCCGGCCTCCCGGAGACCGGGCAGCGCGGGCCCGTCCGACGCGTCCGAGCCGCTCACGACGAGGCCGCGTGCGGCGAGCAGGAGCGCGACCGCGGACATGCCGGCACCGCCCACGCCGACGAGGTGGACGCGGCCGAGCTCACCGACCGGCACCGGGGACTCGGCGTCGTCCGGGACGGCCGGCTCCTGCGGCACGGGGGCGGGCCCCGCGGCGACCGACGAGGTGCTCGCGGGCCTCGGCCGCGCGCTCAGCAGCTGGGCCTCGACGAGGTCGACGACCCGCCCCGCGGCGTCCGGCGCGCCCACCGAGGCCGCCGCAGCGGCCATCCGGGCACGCACGGGCTCCGCG
>JAEYUL010000210.1 GCA_023432565.1 Actinomycetes bacterium
TCGCCGCGGTGCCGGTGGCGCCCGCGGCAGCGAGGTGGACCGCGGCGGTCGTCGACGCCCGTGCCAGCACGTCCAGCCCCGGCTCGCCGAGGTCGCACGCCGCGGAGGTCACGTGCGCCAGTGCCCGGGCGTACCGCGCGGCGTGCGGCGAGCCCTCGGCGACGAGTCGCTCGAGCAGAGCGGTCGGTGCCGAGCGCCAGCGGCGCCCGCCGGACGCCGCCGTGAAGAACGTGGCGAGCCCGGTACTCCCGGTGGCCTCGCCCCACGCCTCGGGCGCGCCCGGGATCGCCTCGGCGACCGCGGCGGCCAGACGCGCTCCCTCGTCGCGCACGTCGACGGGGTCCAACCCCGCTCCGGCGCCGACGGCCACGAGGGCGTCGAGCGAGCTGCGCAGCGCGGCGGCGCTCACGACGCCACCGCCGGACCGCCGTCGGGGAGCTCGAGCGACGAGGCGCCGAACTTCTCGGCGAGGAACTGGCCGTGCGCGACGAGCGCGCGCGCGTCCTGCCGCGAGACCGCGTCGGAGATCTGCGCGAGCGTGCCACCGAGCAGGTCGAGCTGGTCGCACAGCAGCATGAGCGAGGTCTTGCCCTGGGCGACCACGCGACGGTCGGCGAAGTCGCGCGGCAGCCGCAGGTACGAGCCGACCGCCTCAGGGAGGTAGCTCGTCGCCGTCGCGACGACGGTGTGCGCCTGCCGCGAGCCGACGCCCAGCCGGTCGAGCCGGGGCGCCATGTCCTCGACGACCCGCGCGACGCGGTTCACGCGTGCGACCACCGCCGCGGGGACGCGCCCGTCGATGTCGCGCTGTACCGCCTGCACCGCGTCGACGATCTGACGCGAGGTCGGCACCGCGGGCTCCGCAGCGGGCGGGAGCCCGTCATCCGGCGCGCGCCCGCGTCGCCGGCGCACGAGCTCGCTCCACCAGCCCATCGACGCCCCGTTCAGCCCAGGTCGAGCGAGCCGCTGGCGGCGCCCGTCTCGTCCGCACGCTGGACGCGGTCCAGGTACGTGCGCGCCTTGGTCGTCTCGGTCTCGAGGACTCCGATCGTCTGGGCCATCGAGTCGAGCGCCTTGACCTTGAACCCGTCGATCGCGTCCATCGTGGCGTAGATGTCGTTGAACGACTGCTGCAGCTGCGGCAGGCCGAGCGTCGAGCTCGCGGCCTGCTCCTGGATCTGCACCGACTGCTCGCGCAGCATCTTCGACGTGGAGGCGATCATGCCGCTCGTCGTGGTGTTCAGGGCGCTGATCTGATCGAGGACCAGCTTCTGGTTGTTCAGCGCCTGCGCCACCAGGACCGCGGTGCGCAGCGCCGCGACCGTCGTCGTCGTCGCTCGGTCGACGCCCTTGATGAGCTCGCCGTTGTTCTTGATGATGATGTCGGTCGCCAGGTAGCCCTGGATCGAGACCGCGAGCTGCGTGAGCAGGTCCTGGTGCTTCTGCCGGACGTAGAACAGCACGTCCTCACGCAGCGACTTGGCGCGCTCGGGGTCCGTCCGCTCTGCCTCGGCGACGAGCGTCGACAGCTTGGTGTCGAGCTGCTCGGCCACGTAGACGTACTGGTTGAGCCGCGCCATCGTGGCCCACAGGTGCTGCTTCTCGAGGTTGAGCGCGGCGTTGTCCTTGCGCAGCTCGTCCTGGCCGTTGTAGAGCGCCCGCACGATGGCGTCGATCTGCTCCTGCGCGCTCTCGTAGCGGCGGAAGTAGTCGGTGATCGAGTCGCCGAACGGCAGGAAGCCCAGCAGCTTCTTGCCCAGGCTCGCCTCCGAGGGGTCGAGCTCCTCGACGGTGCGACGCAGGTCGAGCAGCGACTTGCTCACCTGGGACGTGCCGGACACCCCGCCGTCGCGCAGCTCCTTGACGGGCATCTGCAGGAGCCGGTTCGAGGTCTCAGCCGCCGCGCGGATGTCGGCGTCGCCCATCGTGCGCACGTCCTCGGCCTTGGCGGCGAACTCCGGCGAGCCCGCCTGCGCGCTCGCGAGTCCGGCGAGGTAGGAGTCCACCTTGGCGTCGAGCCCGGGCAGCGCGGCCTCCTCGACCCGCGGGGCTATCGCCGGCGCCTGCGTCTGTGCCACGGGGGCGAGCGGCGCGGGCGCCTCGAGCTCCAGCGGCGGCGTCAGGGGTGCCGGGGCACCCGCTGCGGACTGCGACATGATCTACCTCCGCGTCGAGGGCCCGACCGTGTCCCGGGCGGGCCGCGGTCGAGCTCCGGTTGAGTTGGCTCGAGGCAGCACGCTATGCCATCCGACGACCGTCACGTGCGGACTCCTGCCGTGGCCGAGCCGGGCCGGCAGTCACCTGAGCGGCGCCTCCGGCTCGGGCTCGCCCGAGAGCACCCGTGGTGGTCCGTCGTTCGCCGACGCATGCGCCAGCCGGTCCTGGGTACGAGCGGCCGTCGGTGGCGCGACGGCACGCGTGACGTCGACGAGCTCGTCGAGCTCGGCCTCGACCTGGGCTCGCGGAGCCCACAACCCGTACCGGTGCCCCGCGAGCCACCAGCACGCCAGGACGAGCGCAGCGCCGGCGACGGCGTCCAGCACCCAGTGGTTGCCGGTGAGCATGACGACAGCGGTCGTCGTGGCGGCGTACCCCCAGACGGCGATCCTGGCCCACGTACGCCGGGCGAGGTAGGCGAGCACGACGCTGACCCACACCGCCCAGCCCACGTGCATCGACGGCATGGCCGCGACCTGGTTCGTCACCGAGCCGGCACCGCTGGCTGCCTGCTCCGCGGCCGACGGCCACCAGCCGTACACCGAGCTCTCGGACACGGTGTCGACGTATCCGCCCATCAGGCGCGGCGGCGCGGTCGGGAAGAAGAAGTAGCCGAACAGCGCCAGGAACGTCGCCCCGAGCAGCGCGGTGCGTGCGGGCCGGTAGAGCAGCGGCCGCCGGACGAACAGGACGATCAGCACCGTGGGCGTCACCAGGTAGTGCATCGACTGGTACCAGTACGACGTCGCCACCTCGAACCACGTGTGCTGGGCGGTCCAGCTGTTCATCGCGCGCTCGACGTCGATCCGCATCCAGCGCTCGACGTCGAGGATGCCGCGAGCGTGCGAGCGGGCCACGTCCCAGGAGCCGCTCGCGGCCAGGCGCGTGGCGGAGTACGCCACGTAGAGGCCGACGACGAGCACGACCTCACGGATGATCTCGCGCCGCGTGCGCGTCCCCGGGTCCCGGGTGACCTGCGCGATCGGCATGTCCTTGGCCACCTGGCCCCCTCCTCGGCGGTACTGCGACCCACCCTAGCGCCGCTGGGGTCCCAGGCCACGGCCTTTGTCCGTCCGGACCGGTGCGTCCGGCTCGTGCCGGAGCGCCGGGCGCACGCCGACAGCTGCTGGTCCCGTGTGTCGACGTGCGCCCGCCCGCGCGTCATCGGGAGGAGAGCGAGACCCGGTCGAGATTTCTCTTGACCGGTACAGCCCGCAGGAATAGCGTCAGACACGCAACTTGACCGGTACAGATGAGGAGCGGACATGTACCTCAACCCACCACCCCTGAGCCTGCTGCACGGACGGCGCGCAGCGCTGCTCCAGGCACGCAGCGCCCTGCCCGACGCGCCCGTCGTCGCGAGCCGTCCGTCACGGCGCGGCACGTCCGCGGTCAGCCGCTCGGTCGCCGCGGCCCGCCGCGTCAGCGCACGCACGCTGCACCGCGTGGCCGATGCGGTGGCGCCCGGCGAGCGCACGGCGCTCGTGCGGTGAGCACGCCCGCGCACGGCAGCGACCTCGCCGAGGCGCACGCCACGATCACCTACCCTGAGGCCCGCAGGACCGGTCCCGCATCGGGAACGGCCGGGGTCCAGGAGGTGGACGTGGCGCGTGTGACGCTCCAGACGATCGCCGACCGCGTCGGCGTGAGCCGGATGACCGTCTCCAACGCGTTCTCACGCCCGGACCAGCTCTCGGCCGAGCTGCGCGAGACGATCCTGGCCACCGCCGACGAGCTCGGGTACGTGGGCCCGGACCCTGCCGCCCGCATCCTGGCCCGTGGGTCGTCGGGCACGGTCGGGGTCCTGTTCACCCAGTCCCCCGCCGCCGCGTTCCGCGACCCCATCGCCGCCGAGTTCTTCGGCTCGGTCGCCGAGTCGCTCGCCCCCACCGGCCTGGCCCTGGCCCTGCTGCCGTCGGGCGGCGAGGGCGAGCGGCTCGCCGCCCGCGACGTCCCGATGGACGCCGCTCTGGTGTACGCGTGCGTCGCGGACAGCACCGCGCTGGGCTGGCTGGAGCGCCGGGGCCTTCCCCTGGTCTTCGTCGACCAGACCCCGACGACCGACCGCGCCGCCACCGTCCTGCTCGACGACCGCCCGGGCGCACGCGCTGCCGCCGAGCACGTCCTCGCGCTCGGCCACCGCCGGATCGCCCTGCTCACCACCGCGTGGGGCCTGGCCCCCGGGGTCGCACCCGACGCCGCGAGCGCGGGCGTCGGCCACGTGTCGCGCGAGCGGGTCGAAGGCTGGATGAGCGCGCTGCGCCCCGCCGGGGCGGACGTGGTCGCGATCCACATGCGGGACAACCACGACCCCGACGCGCTGGAGGCCGCCCGCGTCGCCCTGACGCTGCCCGACCGGCCGACCGCCGTCCTGTGCTTCTCGGACCTCGTGGCCTGGGCCGTCGTCCGGGTCGCGGCTGAGCTCGGGTTGCGCGTGCCGCAGGACCTCTCCGTCGTCGGCTACGACGACAGCGCGCTCGCGCGGGCCGTGACGCCGCCGCTGACGACCGTCCGGCAGGACCTCGTCGCCAAGGGCCGGGCCACCGCGCGTGCACTCGAGCACGCCATCGCCGCCCAGCGGTCTGCCGCGCCGGCCGGCGAGCCGGACCACGTCGTCGTGCCGACCGAGCTCGTCGTGCGCGAGTCGACCGGACCCGCACCGGTCTGAGCCGCCGGTCGGCCCTGAAGGGACCGGGTGCCTCAGCGCGGCCGATCGGGGTCGGCGGGGCGCAGCGGCGCCACCCCCTGCTCGTCGTCCAGGACCGACGCCATGCGGCGCAGGAACGCGGCCACGTGGGAGCGCGACGCCTCGGGGACCTCCAGCACCACCTGCGCCATGCGCCGGTGCATCACCGTGAGGCGCTCGCGCACCTCGTCGTGCGCGTGCTGCGTCGGTCGCAGCAGGACGCCGCGACGGTCCGTCGGGTGCGCCTCACGCATCAGGTGACCTGACGCCTCGAGCCGGTCGAGCAGCTTGGTCGTCGCCGCCGTCGAGATGCCGAGCTCGCGCGCCAGGTGGTGAGGGCTCGTCGACAGACCCTCGGACTCGCGCCCGATCAGCAGCTGGAGCGCTCGCATGTCAGTCTCGTTCATGGACATGCGCGCAGCGGTGCGCCGCCGCATCGCGGCGTCGGCACGTCGGAAGGCCCGCACCGCTTCGAGCAGCTCGGCGACCCCGGGGTCGTCCGCGTACCAGTAGTGCGCACGGTTGGCAGGTACGTCCATGTCACGCATACTAGTCAACGAAGTTACTAGCCAGGCTAGTCATCGTCGTACGGGCTGCCTCGTGCGCGGCGGCAGCCGAGATGCGGAGGTCACCGTGACGCAGGACCTCGTCGTCCTCCTGGACGACGCAGGACGACCCACCGGGCACGCCCCGCGCGACACCGTCCACGACGCGCACACCCCGCTGCACCTGGCCTTCTCGTGCTACGTGCTGGACGACGAGGGCCGCGTCCTGATGACCCGCCGCGCGCTCGGCAAGCGCACGTGGGCCGGTGTCTGGACGAACTCCTTCTGCGGCCACCCCCGCCCGGGCGAGCGCCCTGCGGACGCCGTCCGGCGTCGTGCGCACGACGAGCTCGGGCTGACCCTCGGCGAGCTCACGCTGCTCCTGCCCCAGTTCCGCTACCGCGCGGTGGACGCCTCGGGCATCGTGGAGAACGAGCTGTGCCCCGTGTGGTTCGCGACGGCCGCGTCCCCGCTGCGCCCCAGCCCGGACGAGGTGATGGACCACGCATGGGTCGACGTCACCGACCTCGGCCGCGCGATGGCCTCGACGCCCTGGGCGTTCAGCCCGTGGAGCGTGCTGCAGGTCACCGAGCTCGCAGGCCTCATCTCCGCGGTGCCCCGACGAGAGGCGGGCTGACATGACGACCCTGACCCGTGCCCCGGCGAGCAGCACCGTCCGCTCGCCCCTCGAGCGGTTCCGCGACGGACCTGGCGTCCTGGCGCGAGACGAGGAGGCGCAGGCGCTGTGGACGGCCGCCGCCGACGCCACCCGCGGCGGCCGCGGCGTGCGACCGCACCTTCTGCGCGTGGCCTACACCTCCCTGGGCGGCACCGACGAGGTCGCGTGCGCGCACCTCGCCGAGGCCGTCGAGCTCCTGCACGCCGCGTTCGTCGTGCACGACGACGTGATCGACCACGACGACGTGCGCCGCGGCCGGCCCAACGTCTCCGGGACGTTCACCGCGCGTGCCGTCGACGCCGGCGCGTCCCGAGCCGCGGCGCGCGGGTACGGCCGCGCCGCGGGGATCCTCGCCGGGGACCTCGCGCTCGTCGCTGCCACCCGCTCGTTCGCGACCGTGCCCGCCGAGCCGGCCGTCGTCGACGCACTGCTCGAGCTGCTCGACCGGACCGTGGCGCTGTCCGCCGCCGGCGAGCTGCGCGACGTCCGCCTCGCCCTGGACGTCGACGAGCCGAGCGTCGCGGACGCACTCGTCGTCGCCGAGCTCAAGACAGCCGCCTACTCCTTCTCCCTGCCGCTGAGCGCGGGGGCGCTCCTGGCGGGCGCGGCCCCGCACGTCGTGACCACGCTCGACCGCGTCGGCCGGCTCGTCGGCACCGCCTTCCAGCTGCAGGACGACCTGCTCGGTGTGTTCGGGGACGAGGCGACGACCGGCAAGAGCGTGCTGAGCGACCTGCGCGAGGGCAAGATGACCGCGCTCGTCGCGCACGCCCGCTCCACCTCCGCGTGGCCGCTGATCGCCTCCTCGATCGGAGATCGGGCCCTGACCGCCGAGCGGGCGCTCGAGGTGCGCGAGCACCTCGAGCGCTGCGGCTCGCGCGCGTACGTCGCGGGCCTCGTCGGGGACCACCTGGCCTCCGCGCAGGCTCTGGCCCTCGACGCAGGTCTTCCGCAGACCGTCCTGCACGGCCTGCGCACCCTCGTGGCGGACACCTGGCGGCCCGCATGAGCCGTCATCCGAAGGTTCCCGAGGGCGGCGCCCAGCGCTACACCCACGCCGCGGCCACCGCCGCCGCCACGGTGGTCGGCGAGTACTCGACGTCCTTCGCGCGGGCCTGCCGCCTGCTGCGCGAACCCGTCCGCGGCCACGTCCGCACGATCTACGGGCTCGTCCGGATCGCCGACGAGATCGTCGACGCGCCCGACCTGGGCCTGTCCCTCGAGCAGCGCGCGGGCTACCTCGACGCGCTCGAGACCGAGACGCTCACGGCGCTGGACACGGGCTTCTCCAGCAACCTCGTCGTGCACGCGTTCGCCGCGACGGCGCGGGAGCACCGCATCGGCACGTCGCTCGTCCGCCCGTTCTTCGCCTCGATGCGTACCGACCTGCACGAGACGGCGCACGACGTGGCCTCGCTCGACGAGTACGTGTACGGCTCGGCCGAGGTCGTCGGGCTGATGTGCCTGCGGGTCTTCGTCGCCGCTCCCGATGCGAGCCCCGAGCTGGTGGCGCACGGCTACGAGGACCTCGCACCGGGCGCACGTCATCTCGGCGCCGCGTTCCAGAAGGTCAACTTCCTGCGCGACCTGGCCGCCGACCACGACCAGCTGGGACGCCAGTACCTGCCGGGCGCGCCCGCGCAGACGCTCACCGACGCGCAGCGCGACGCGGCGCTCGACGAGATCGAGGCCCACCTGGCTGCCGCCGCCCCGGCGATCGCGGCACTGCCGGGCTCGAGCCGCCGCGGCGTGCGTGCCGCCCACGACCTGTTCGCCGCGCTGTGCGTCCGGCTGCGCGCCACGCCCGCCGAACGGATCGCCCGCGAACGCGTGAGCGTGCCCGCACCCGCCAAGGCGCTCGTCGTCGCGCGCACGATGCTGCCCGCGGGGTGGCGCTCGTGACCGCCCGAGCCCGTGCGGTCGTGATCGGCGCGGGCATCTCCGGCCTGGCCACCGCGGCGCTGCTCGCACGCGAGGGGTACGACACCGAGGTGGTCGAGCAGCAGCCCGTCGTGGGCGGGCGTGCCGCGACCTGGCAGCACGAGGGGTTCACGTTCGACCTCGGCCCGTCGTGGTACCTCATGCCCGAGGTGTTCGACCACTTCTTCCGCCTGTGCGGCACGAGCGCGGCAGCCGAGCTCGACCTGGTGCGCCTGGACCCCGCCTACCGGGTCTTCTTCGAGGGTGACGACTTCGAGGGTGATGGCTTCGGGGGTGATGGCTTCGAGGGTGATGGCTTCGAGGGTGATGGCCCGGCCGGGCCGTCGTCGGTCGACGTGCGCACCGGCGCCGCCCACGAGGCGTTCGAGGAGCTCGAACCCGGCTCGAGCGGAGCGCTGAGCACGTACCTCGGCTCCGCGCGTGAGGCGTACGACCTCGCGTTGCGCCACTTCCTGTACGACACCTACGTGCGTCCGACCAACCTGCTGCGACGCGACCTGCTGCGTCGCGGTCCGCGCCTCGCGCGCCTGCTGGGGACGTCGCTCGAACGGTTCGTCGCGGCGCAGTTCTCCGATCGCCGCGCGCGCCAGGTGCTGGGCTATCCCGCAGTGTTCCTCGGGACCTCGCCCGAGCGCGCGCCCAGCCTGTACCACCTGATGAGCCACGCCGACCTCACCGAGGGCGTGCTCTACCCGCGCGGCGGCTTCGGCACCGTGATCGACGCCGTGCTGCGGTGCGCGACGCGCGCCGGCGTGCGCGTGCGGACCGGGGCACGCGTCACGGCCGTGCGGACCGCGCCCCTGGCCGACGCGCCACGGCGCGGACCCCGGCACCGGGTCACCGGGGTCGAGCTGGCGGGCGGCGAGGTCCTGCCGGCCGACCTCGTCGTCGGTGCCGGTGACCTGCACGACCTCGAGACCTCCCTGCTCGAGCCGCAGCTGTCGAGCTACCCCGAGCGCTGGTGGCAGCGCCGGGACCCCGGCCCGGGCGCGGTGCTCGTGCACCTCGGGGTACGCGGCCGCGTCCCCGAGCTCGCGCACCACACGATGTTCTTCACGCGGGACTGGCGTGCCAACTTCGACGCCGTCCTCGGCTCGCGCCGGCACGTGCCGGACCCCGCGTCGTTCTACGTGTGCACGCCGTCGCGCACCGATCCGAGCACGGCACCGGCGGGCGACGAGAACCTGTTCGTGCTCGTCCCCGTGCCGGCGGACGAGCAGCTGGGCCACGGCGGGCTCGACGGCACGGGCGACCCCCTCGTCGAACGGGTCGCGGACGCCGCGATCGAGACGATCGCGACCTGGGCCGGCGTGCCCGACCTGGCGCAGCGGGTCGTGGTGCGCCGCACCGTCGGGCCCGGCGACTTCGCACGTGACCTGTCCGCCTGGCGCGGCGGCGCGCTCGGGCCCGCCCACACCCTGCGTCAGAGCGCGTTCCTGCGCGGACGCAACGCCTCGAAGCACGTCGCGGACCTGCTCTACGCCGGGGGCTCGACGCTGCCCGGCATCGGGCTGCCGATGTGCCTCATCAGCGCCGAGCTCGTCGTCAAGCGGCTGCGCGGCGAGACGACGGGGTCCCCGTTGCCCGAACCCGCCGACGTCGAGCGACAGGTGCCGGCATGACCGGGCTCTACCTGACGTGCCTGCTCCTGTCGGCGGCGGGCGTCGCGCTGATCGACCGCCGCTGGCGGCTCGCCGCATGGCGGGACGTCCCGCGCTCAGGGCGCCGCACCCTGGCGCTCGTCGCGGTCGGGTCGGCCGTCCTGCTCGTCTGGGACCTGGCGGCGATCGCGCTGGGGTTCTACGGCAAGGGCGCGAGCCCGGCCATGCTCGACGTGTGGCTGGCTCCTCACCTGCCGCTCGAGGAGGTCGTGTTCGTCGCGTTCCTGTCCTACACGACCCTGGTGACCGCCGGAGGGTGCGCGGCCCTGCTGCGGGTGCGCGGGACCACGAGCTCCCGCGCGCGCGACGACGTGCGGACGGGCGCGTGGCCGAGCGGGGGGCCGCGATGACCTACGCGGGGCTGGCCTTGGTCGTCGTGCTGGGGTGCGCGGCGGTCACCACGGTCGCGGTCGCGACCGAGCCGCGCCGTGGGCGCACACGTTCGAGGCTCGTCGTCGTCACGCTGGGCACCGCGCTCACGCTGAGCGTGCTGACCGTGGTGTTCGACAGCCTCATGGTCGCCGCGGACCTGTTCCGCTACGACGAGGCCGCCCTGCTCGGCTGGCGCGTCGGGCTCGCCCCGGTCGAGGATCTCGCGTGGCCGGTGGCGACCGCCCTGCTCCTGCCCGCGCTGGGGGCACTGCTCGAGACGGGCCGGACGCAGGCCGCAGGACACCCGGAGGCAGCACGATGACCACCGCTGGTCTCACGCGTGGCACGGACCGGCGCGCAGGCATCCGGCAGGTCGTCGGCTCGTCGCGCCCGCTGAGCTGGATCAACACCGCCTACCCGTTCGCCGCGGCCTACCTGCTCGCGGGAGGCGGCCTGGACGTCACCCTCGTCGTCGGGACGGTCTTCTTCCTGGTGCCGTACAACCTGCTGATGTACGGGCTCAACGACGTCTGGGACCACGAGTCCGACCTGGCGAACCCCCGCAAGGGGGGCGTCGAGGGCGTCGTGCTCGACACCCGATGGCACCGGACCACCGTGGTCGCCGCCGTCGCGACGAGCGCGCCGTTCGTCGTCGCGCTGGCCGCTCTGGCCCTCGCCGAGGGCAGCGTCGTCTCCCTGCTCGTGCTCGCCGTCAGCGTGTTCGCGGTGGTCGCCTACTCCGCTCCGCGGCTGCGGTTCAAGGAGCGGCCCGGGCTCGACTCGGTGACGTCGGCGACACACTTCGTCAGCCCCGCGGTGCTGGGTGTCACGCTCGCCGACGGCCGCTGGTCGTGGCCGGTCGTGGCGACACTCCTGGCGTTCTTCGCGTGGGCGTGCGCGTCGCACGCGTTCGGTGCCGTGCAGGACGTCCGGGCGGACCGCAGCGCGGGCATCGGCTCGATCGCCACGGTGCTGGGCGCCCGGCGCACGGTCCACCTCGCGCTGGGCGGGTACGCGCTCGCGGCGGTCCTGCTGCTCACCGCGGGCGCGCCCACCGCGCTCGCGGCGGTCGTGCCGCTCGCCTACCTGGTCTCGATCCTGCCGTTCCGCTCGATCACGGACGACGAGTGCGAGAGCGCGAACCGGGGCTGGCGGCGCTTCCTGTGGCTCAATATCGTCGCGGGCTTCCTGCTCACGCAGGGCCTGATCCTGGCGGCTCTGGCCGAGCGGGGCTGACGTGCGGATCTGGTCCCTGCACCCGGCGCACCTCGACCGCATCGGCCTCGTCGCCGGCTGGCGCGAAGGGCTGCTCGCCCAGGCCGCGCTCGCCCGGCCGGAGGGCGGCTACGGGCGCCACCCGCAGCTCGAGCGGTTCCGCATGAGCCCCGACCCGCTGGCCGCACTCGGCACGTACCTGGAGCACCTCGCGGACGAGGCCGACGAACGGGGCTACCGGTTCGACCGCAGCAGGGTCGCGGTCCGACGCTCGGGCGACCCGTCGGTCATCCACGCCCAGCTCGTGGTGACCAACGGCCAGCTCGCGCTCGAGCGCGAGCACCTGCTGGCCAAGCTCGACCGGCGCTCGCCCAGCGACGCCGCCCGCCTGCGAGCCGACCCGCTGCGCGCGCACCCGAGCTTCGTCGTCGTCCCGGGCGTCGTCGCCGCCTGGGAGAGGGCCGAGCCCCGCCCGGCGCAGGCGCCGCCGCAGCGCTGAGGCCTGCGCTGCGGGCGGCGCCGTGCCGAGCGGCCCGCCGTCACTCGTGCGCGGCCACGAAGGCGAGCAGTGCCGCGCGGGAGGTCGCACCGTCGATCGCGTCCGCCGGGACGCTCAGGAGCCGCCCCCACGCCTCGGCGGCCTCGTCGGGACCCGCGAGCGCGAGATAGGCCAGGAGGTAGCCGCCGAAGGTCTCGGCGGTACCGTCGGACCCGGCCTCGGCCACCGCGGCCCGGATGCGCTGCGGGTCGACGCCGTGAGCCAGCGCGGCCTGGGCGGGCCCCATGGGGATGAGCTGGATGCCGAGGATCGCACTCGGCTCGGGGCTGAACCACGTCGCGTAGTCCCGCTTGCCGCCCCACACGAGCGAGACGATCTCGTGCGAGTACCCGGGGACCGCCTCGGGCGCGAGCCAGTAGGTCCGGGCGGCCGCCGACTCGGTGGACGCGAGCCAGGTCGCCTGCGCGAGCAGGTCGTCCTGGCCGGACGCCTGCGCCCACAGGCCGAGCCCGTTCCACGCGTTGACCGCCTCGGAGCTGGACTCCTGGTTGTTGCCGTCGGCGAAGGGGGCGCTGCCCGAGGCCCACGAGTGACCGCTGTAGGGGTCGAACGTGCGCAGCTCGGGCAGCTCCTCGCTCGCGGCGGCGGAGGCCACATCCGCCGCGAGCAGGTCGAGCACGGGCGCCAGGTCGTGCGCGAGCTGCGGGTCGTCCGCCGCCAGCAGCCCGCCGGCGGCCAGCAGGTAGCCGTAGTGGAAGTGGTGGTCGTTGAGGTTCTCGGAGCCGAACGCGGGCGTGAGCCCGACGACCGAGCGCGACCGGGGGTCGTACACGAAGCACCGGGCCTCGCGTTCCTGGCACCCGTCGGGCTGCGTCCACTCACGCAGCGCGTCGGCCGTGCGTGCGCGCAGGTCCGCCACGACGTCTTCCGCACCGAGCTCCTCGCCCAGCACGACGAGCGCGGCCGCCCGGAACAGCCCCTTGCTGCCGAAGTAGGTGTCGGAGTCGAACGGGCGCGTGGCCGCGACGTCGTCGACGAGCGCCGCGCGGATCGCCGCCCTCTGCTGCGCCGAGACCTCGCTCACGTCGGGCACCGCTGCCGGCGCCACGGTGGGCGCGAACGCCGTCAGCCGGGAGCCGGCGCACAGCTCGAGCGGGCCGCCCACGCTCGCGTACACACCGAGGCCGCAGCCCGCACGCGCGGGCTGGTCACCGGCGCGGTGGTGAGGCGCGAGCACGTACGCGCCCTCGCCTCCCGCGGTCCGGTACGTCAACGTGGTGCGCGCCTGCCGCGCGTCCACGCCGTAGGTCACGTCGACGCGCTCGACGGGGTGCTGGGCGGCGGCCGCCAGGACCGTCGCGGACGCGCTCGTCGCGCCCTGCGGCAGGGCGTACCACCCCACGACCTCTCCCCGCGAGAGGCTGGTCGCGCCCCCCACGAAGTCCGGTCCCTGCACGGCCCACGTCGCTCCGGCGACCTCGCCCTGCGCGGTTGCCGGCCCGTCCGGCGTCGCGCTGAGTCCTCCGTCGGTGCGCACGGTCACGTCGCGCGCGGCGGTGAAGGTCACCACCGGTGAGCCCTCCGCGAGGGCGACGTGGCCGAGCACGTCGCCGTCCGCGTCACGCAGCTCCAGGGTCACCGCCACCGGGTCGGCTGCGCTCACCACCGCGCTCGCCGCCCCGACGTCGACCGTCAGCGCAGGCACGTGCGGGCCCGCGATCGTCGTCTCGGTGCCCACGGGCCGCGGCAGCCCGAGAGTGAACCCCGAGTCCGTGAGCTGCAAGGACAGCGGCTGGGCGAACACGGGCTGGTCACCGAAGACCAGCCCGCTGTACCAACGGTTGGACTGCGGCACGACCGAGCCCTGCACGCGCGCCGACGGCAGCTCGGTGGCGACCTCACGCGCCGGCAGGCGTGCGACCAGAGCGGCCGCGTCCGGCCGCGGCGGCTCGGCGTCCGGCGGGCCCGCGGGCAGGCGATCCTGCGTCGCGGACGCCGCGTCGGCGTCGCGCACCACGGCCCCGTACACCACGGCCACCCCGACGAGCGCACCGAGCACGACGACCGCGGAGACGAGCCACGCGCGCCGGGTCACCCGAAGACCCCGCGGACATAGGACGTCACGGCGTCGGAGACGGTCGTCACCACCCCGTCGTTGCGCAGCGACAGACGGGCCTGCACGGGCGTCCCGGACCCGACGAGCCCGTTCTGGTCGCCGTCGACGAGCTCGTCGGACGCGATCGTCACGAGCGCGAGCGCCTCGCCGCCGACGGTCGTCACCTGGACGCGCTCGACGTGACCGGCGAGCGTGGCGGTGTTGGGCAGCTCGATCGTGACCTGAGCGTCGTCGGGCACGCGCGCGTACTCCTTGGGCGAGAGCGTGTACTCGGCCTGGACGTACAGCGAGCCGGCGATCTGCACGGTCGCCAGGCGGTCGGCGGCGGAGACGAAGGTGCCCTGCCGTGCGGCGACCTCCGTCACGGTCCCGTCCTGGGTGGCCAGGACGACGAGGTTGCCGTCGGCGTCGATCGTCGTCGCCTGGCCCGCGGTGCTCACGGTCCCGAGCGCCAGGTCGCGGTCGAGAGCGGCTGAGTCGAGCACGAAGAGCGGATCGCCCTGCGTGACCACGTCTCCCGGTGCGACGTGCTCGGCGACGACGAGGCCCGCGTACGGCGTGCCGACGACGTAGGTCTCGCTGAGGATCTGCGCGGAGTCGCTCGCGGCGACGGCGCGCGTCTGGTTGACGTGGTAGGTCGCGTAGGCCGCGATCAGCAGGACGAGGACGCTCCCCACGAACAGCTTGAGTCGTACGCGCCAGGTCATGCGGCACCTCCGGTCGTGAGCGCGAGAGCCGCGGCGGGCTCGCGTCTGCTGCGCGCGTGCCCGGCGGACGCGCGGCGGGAACCCTCGCGGGCGCGGCGACGTCCGGCGCGCGCCTCACGCCAGGCCGTCAGCACGAAGCCGCCGAGGATGAGGGTGTTGGTGGCGTTCCACGCGACCGCCAGGCTCGGGTAGCCGTTGGAGACGTCCTTCCACACGCCGACCACGGTGGTCAGCGCCAGGAGCTCGAAGAAGAGCACCTGTGCGGTGATGAAGGCGAACGGCGAACGGTAGGCGCCCTGGGCGCCGGTGACGTGCCACGCCTGGTCGCGGCGCAGCACCGCGTTGACGAGCGCACGCGTGTAGATGGGGAAGGACACCGACGCGAGCAGGAGCACCTGCCACCGGAAGGAGCCGAGGGTGTAGAACGCCAGGACGATCTGCAGGACGTAGAAGCCGGCGTAGTAGAGCGCCCACGTCAACGGCGTGATCGTCAGGTTCATCGGGGTGAGGTCGAAGTAGATCTGCAGCGGCGGCACGAGCAGCAGCAGGAGCGGGGCGATGCCCGTCAGGTAGTGCGTCGCCGTCACGGTGTACTGCAGGCGCTGATCCAGCGTCAGCGGGTGCTTCCTCGACAGGGGGTTGTGGGTGAGCATGATCTCGAAGCCGCCCGTGGCCCACCGCAGCTGTTGCTTGGAGTACGCCTCGATGGTCTCGGGCGTGTCCCCGACCGCGAGCGTGTCGGGGATGTAGATCGTCCGCCAGCCCTTCTCGTGCAGCATCAGCGAGGTCCACACGTCCTCGGACTTCGAGTCCGAGTAGATCCCCCCGACCGAGTCGACGGCGGCGCGCCGGAAGACGACGTTCGTGCCGACGCAGAACGCGGCGTTGAACCGGTTCCGGCCGGGCTGGATGAAGCGGTAGAACACCGCCTGCATGTACCCGGCGCCCTTGGAGATGACCGTGTGCAGGTTCCCGTAGGTCTGCGGCGTCTGGACGAAGGCGACCTGGTCGTCGGAGAAGAAGGGCACCGTCTCGTGCAGGAAGCCGGGGCGCGGCACGAAGTCGGCGTCGAGCACCGCGAACAGGTCACCGTGCGCGATCGACAGCGCGTGGTTGATGTTCCCGGCCTTGGCGCCGTTGCTCGACAGGCGCCGCACGTAGCGTGCCCCGAGCTCGGCGGCCAGGTCCCGGACCTCGTCCGACCGGCCGTCGTCGAGCACCCAGGTGTGGTGCCTGCCCTGCATCGCGAGCGCGGCGGTGACCGTGCGCCGGATCGTCGCAAGGTCCTCGCCGTAGGTCGTGATGAACACGTCGATCTCGACGGGCCGGTTGCCGAGGTACATCTGCCACTCCTGCGGCCGGTCCTCGATGCGGGCGCGCACGATGTCCGCGACGTCGTACATCCGGTCCTGCGCGTGGTGGAACGCGAACGACCGCGGGTCGTGGCCGGCCGACAGGACGGTCCACATCGCCAGCAGGGCGTGCACGACGAGCACGGTCTCGGCGGCGATCACCATCGAGTACGGGAGCCAGTCCCCCCGGTTGCCCGGGTTCAGCAGGAACACCGCGTACACGACGATCCCGGCGCTGGCGAGCAGCACCATGAGGACGAGCGAGGGGCTCTGCGCCGCCTGGCTCTCGGTGGACCGCACGGGCCGCGCACGCGGCTCGTCGGTGCGTCGTGGCCCGAGCACGAGCTGGTCGAACGTGGTGGTCATCCGGTCCCCCTCCACTGCCCTGAGCGAGGCACCGGAGGCGGACCCACCGGTGCCGTTGCGACGGCGGCGGTGGCGCCCGGTTCACGGAAGCAGAGCCTCCGTGTCGACGAATCCGACGCTAACGGACAGTTCGGGCGACCTGTCCAACCCTGCGAGTGTGGTTCACGTCACACTCTGCGAAGCGGCAGGTCAGGCAGCGTGTGACCGCACGACGCACCGGCACGTTCGCCCGACAGGCGGATGCCGCTGTCACCCGACGGCAGGATCGGCGAACCGATCGGTCACCGGATCGGCGAACGGGAGGTCGTCGGCGAGGTAGCGCTGGACGGTGGGCGCGACCAACGCCACGAGCTCGTCGCCCGCCCGCTCCACCAGGGGCGCGAGCTCGACGACGTGGCGCATCATGAGGAGCCCGACCATCTGGCTCGCGACGAGGGACGCGCGCACCTCGGGGTGGTCGGCACCGATCGCGCGCGCCACGGGCGTGAGCACCTCGACGACGAGCAGGCGGCGCACCAGCGGCGCGACCTGGGGCTCGGTCGCCACCGCGCGCAGCAGGGCGATCGCACGCCGGCGCGCGGACGGGCTCTCCAGGACGCCGTGCACGAGGCTGCTCACGAGCCGTTCGCCGACCTCGGCGCGGTCACCCTGCGCGACGCGCGCCGCGAGCGCGCGCGGGTCGAACGGCAGCTGGACCGAGGCCACGAACAGCTCGGCCTTGCCGCCGAACCAGTGCCCGACGAGCTTCGGGTCGACCCGCGCCTCGCGAGCGATCGCGCGGATGCTGGCACGCCGGAACCCCAGCTCGGCGAACTGCTGGCGCGCGGCCGCCAGGATCTCGTCCCTGGTCGTGCTCGCACCCGGCCGTCGTCCGCGGCGGGGTGGCGCAGCGTCACCGTCACCCGGCGCGGCGGGACCCTTGACCCTCACGGCCACCCTCCCTAGATTTCTACAGGTGCGGATATCTGCACCTGTCAGGCTAGCCGGAGGTCGACGTGCGCGCCATGATCCTCAAGGAGTTCCGCGAGCTGCGGCGCGACCGCCGCACGCTGGCGATGCTGTTCGCCCTTCCCGTGGTCCTGCTCGTGATCTTCGGCTACGCCGCGAACTTCACGATCGACTCGATCAGCACCCGCGTCGTGGGCCCGGCCGCCGACCAGGTGGCGCAGGTGCTCCCGCCGCTGTTCGACGTGCAGGGCACCGAGCCGAGCGCCACCGGCGACCAGGCGCGTGCGCTCGTGCGGGACGGCGTGGCGGACGTGGTGATCGACACCTCGCCCGCCCCACCCGTGGCGTACGTCGACGGGTCGAGCCTGTTCACCGCGCAGACCGCGTCGGCCGCGCTCGGACGCGGCGGGGACCAGGTCGCGACCGAGATCCTGTTCAACCCTGACCTGACCACCTCGTGGGTCATGGTCCCTGCGCTGGTCGGGCTGATCCTGACGTTCGTCGGCACGATCATCACGAGCATCGGCCTCGTGCGGGAACGACAGACGGGCACGCTCGAGCAGCTGGCCGTCATGCCGCTGCGACCGTCCGACGTCATCGCCGGCAAGATCGCCCCCTACTTCCTGCTCGCCGCGTTCGACATGGTCGTGGTGACGCTGCTCGGCGTGTGGATCTTCGGCGTGCCGTTCCGCGGCGACCCCGCGCTGTTCGCCCTCGGCGCCGCGGTCTTCCTGCTCGTCGTCCTCGGGCTCGGCGTGCTCATCTCCACCGCCTCGCAGACCCAGGGCCAGGCGATCCAGGTCGCGCTCATGGCGCTGCTCCCCCAGGTGCTGCTGTCCGGGTTCATCTTCCCGTTGCAGGCGATGCCCGCTGCGATCGCCTGGATCGGCTACTGCCTGCCCCTGACGTGGTTCGTCACCATCTCGCAGGGCATCATGCTGCGCGGCGCGGGACTGGACTCGCTGTGGCCCGCGTTCGTCGTGCTCGGGTGCATGGCCGTGCTCGTGTTCGGCGCGGCGGTGCTGCGGTTCCGCCGCGACCTCGCGCCGGCCCGTCGTCGGCGCACGCCCGCCGGGGCCGAGGCGTCGACGCCGTGAGCAGGGTCCGCCACCACGGCGCCTACAGGGTGCGCGTGCGGTACGGGCACGTGGTCGCGCTCGACGACGTGACCCTCGCGGTCCCCGCGGGCGCCGTGACCGCGGTGGTCGGTGGCGACGGCGCCGGCAAGTCGACGCTCCTGAGCGCGCTCGCGGGCACCGTACCGCTCGCCGACGGCACGGTGGTCGTGCCCGACCGGCGCCGGGTCGGCGTCATGCCCGCCCGCGGGGGCACCTGGGCCGAGCTCACGGTCGACGAGCACGTGGACTTCGTCGGCGCGGTGCACGGGCTGCGCGGCGCCGAGCTGGACCGGCGCCGGGACCGCCTGCTGGCGGCGACCGGTCTGCGCGAGGCGCGCCATCGCCTCGCCTCCGCGCTCTCGGGTGGGATGCGCCAGAAGCTGGCGTTCGGCCTGGCCACGCTGCACGATCCCGCCCTCGTCGTGCTCGACGAGCCGAGCACGGGCGTCGACCCGGCCAGCCGCGTCGACCTGTGGCGTCTCGTCGCCAAGGCCGCCTCCGCAGGCGCGGCCGTCGTGCTCGCCACGACGTACCTCGACGAGGCGGAACGCGCCGCCTTCGTGCTCGTGCTGCACGAGGGCCGCGAGCTGCTGTCGGGACCTCCCGACGAGATCGTGCAACGCGCGCCCGGGCACGTGCGACGCGTGGCCGCCGGGGCGCAGCCGCCCGCCAGGACGTGGCGCCGCGGGCGCGAGCTGCGCGCGTGGTTCCCCGACGACGCGCAGCCCGTGGGCGAGCCCGTGCGGCTCGACCTCGAGGACGCCGTCGTCGCCGCAGCGCTCGCGCGGGAGGCCACCCGTGCGTGAGCTCGTGCGGATCACCCACGTCACGCGCCGGTTCGGCGCGCACACCGCGGTCGACGACGTCTCGCTGTCGGTCGAGCCGGGCGAGATCGTCGGCCTGCTCGGCGCGAACGGCGCCGGCAAGACCACGCTCATCCGCATGCTGCTGGGCCTGACCGGCGCGGACGCGGGCGAGCTGCGGCTGCTCGGCGCGCCTCCCAGCAGGTCCACCCGACGCCAGGTCGGCTACGTGCCCCAAGGGCTCGGGCTGTACGACGACCTCACGGTGCGCGAGAACGTCGCGTTCGCGGCCGCGGTCTACGGCGACCGGGTCGCCGAGGTGCCGGCCGAGCTGTCGTCCGTCGCCGACGTGCTCGTCGGCGCCATCGGGCTGGGACGGCAGCGGCGCCTGGCGTTCGCGATCGCGCTCGCGCACTCGCCCGCCCTGCTGGTGCTCGACGAGCCGACCTCGGGCGTCGACCCGTTGGCGCGTGCCCGTCTGTGGGACCGCGTGCACGCACAGGCCGAGGCTGGCGCGGGCGTGCTGGTCACGACGCACTACATGAGCGAGGCGCAGCAGTGCGACCGGCTCGTGCTGATGTCGCACGGACGCGTGGTCGCCGCCGGGACCGAACCCGAGCTGACCGCGACCACGTCGGCCGTCGCGGTGGACGCCGACTCCTGGCGGGACGTGTTCGCGGTCCTCGACGACGCCGGGCTGCCGGTCACCCTGGCGGGCCGAGCGGTGCGGGTCGCGGCCGTGCCCCGCGCCCGGGTGCAGCGCGTGCTGGACGACGCGGGGCTACCGGCCCGCGTGCGGGACGTCCCCGCGACCCTCGAGGAGGTCATGGTGGCTCTGGGGACCGCCCGCACGGGTTCTACCTGAGCGGGTGGGGCGATACCGCCCAGGGCTCGTCGGGCGCTCGGTCGATCGCCCCGCACGACGCCGTCGAGCACGACGAGACCTGGACGGCACCGGTGGCCGGTGCCGAGCGCTGCGGCGGTGAGCCCGGTCCCTGCTGCCACGCGGTGAGCACCGCGACGAGGACACCGACGAGGCCCACGACCGTCGTCGCGCCCCCGAGCACCGCACGCGTCGTCGTCTGCACGTCGCTCCCTTCACCCACCGGGTTCGTGTCGCAGGCCACGTCGACCTTGCACCCCCGGACGCACGGCGCCGGGCGCCGACGGGGCCGGACGCCGCCCGGCGAGCCGTCATGGTCCTTCCGGTCGCCGGACGGCGCGCCTGACTCCACACTTGCCGCGTGCGAACGATCGGAGTGGAAGAGGAGTACCTGCTGGTCACGCCCGAGGGTGAGCCCTCGGCGCAGTCGTCCGCGCTGCTCGGGCTCGCGGCACGCGAGGTGCCCCCCACCGACCAGCCCGGTGGGGACGTCGAGAAGGAGTTCAAGAGCGAGCAGATCGAGACGTCGACGCCGCCGTGCACCGATCTCGGCGAGCTGCTCGCCGAGATCCGCCTCGGCCGCGAGCGTGTCGACACCCTCGCGCAGTCGGTCGGGGTGCGGATCGCCGCGATCGGGACCGCGCCGCAGGCGATCGACCCGACGGTGATCCCCGACAAGCGCGCGGGCCAGATCCGCGCGCGCTTCGGCCTGACCGCGCACGAGCAGCTGACGTGCGGCTGCCACGTGCACGTCTCGGTCGCCGACGACGACGAGGGCGTGCGGGTCCTCGACCACCTGCGGCCCTGGACGCCCGTGCTGCTCGCGTTGTCGGCGAACTCCCCGGCCTGGAAGGGCGTCGCGAGCGGCTACGCGAGCTATCGCTCGCAGGTGTGGGGCCGTTGGCCCACGGCGGGCCCGACCGCCCCGTTCGTCGACGCCGTGGGCTACCGCGCGGTCGTCGAGCAGCTGCTGTCCAGCGGCACGATCCTCGACGACGGGATGCTGTACTTCGACGCGCGCCTCTCGCAGCGCTACCCCACGGTCGAGGTGCGCGTCGCGGACGTGTGCCTGGACGCCGGTGACGCCGCGCTGCAGGCCGCGCTCGTGCGCGCGCTCGCGGACACCGCGGTCGCCACGCCGGTCGACCACGACCCCCCGCGTGTCGAGGTCCTGCGGACCGCGTCCTGGCGTGCGGCGCGCTCCGGGTTGTCCGGCGAGCTCGTCAGCCCCCGCACGTGGCGCCCGGCGCCCGCGATGCAGGTGGTGGGCGAGCTCGTCGAGCACGTCCGGGACGCGCTCGAGGCCAACGGTGACCTCGAGGCCGTCGAGCGCCAGCTCACCGAGGTGCGTCGGCGGGGCAACGGCGCGATCGAGCAGATGGCCTGGCGCGCACGCGGTGACGACGACGCCGCGGTGGTCCGCCGCGCGACGCAGCGCACGCTGGGCGTACCCGCGCTCGTCTCCTGACGTCTGCCAGGGCGGCGTCGCATGTCGGCTGACGGCACCGGCGCGGTGACGCCGCGGCTGCGATCGGCGTCGCCCGCACGACGAGGTCGCAGCACCCCTGGGCGGGCCCGCGTGTGACGAAGACCTGGGGCTCTCCCGCTGCCGACGTGGGCGGTCGCTGGCAGATTGGTCGCCATGCTGACCTGGCCTGGACGCCCTTACCCCCTCGGCGCCACGTACGACGGGACCGGAACCAACTTCGCGCTGTTCTCCGAGGTGGCCGAACGAGTCGAGCTCTGCCTGATCGGCCCCGACGGGACCGAGGAGCGCGTGGAGCTCGTCGAGGTCGACGCGTTCGTGTGGCACTGCTACCTGCCCGCGGTGCAGCCCGGGCAGCTCTACGGCTACCGGGTGCACGGGCCGTACGACCCGGCGAACGGGCACCGCTGCGACCCGTCGAAGCTGCTGCTCGACCCGTACGCCAAGGCCATCCACGGCCAGGTCGACGGCGACCCCTCGCTGTACTCCTACCGCTTCGACGACCCGACGAAGCGGAACCAGGACGACTCCGCGGCGCACACCATGACCTCGGTGGTCATCAACCCGTACTTCGACTGGGGTCACGACCGGCCGCCGGAGCACGAGTACCACGAGTCCGTGATCTACGAGGCGCACGTGCGTGGCCTGACGCGCCTGCACCCGGCCGTCCCGGAGGAGCTGCGCGGCACGTACGCCGGCATGGCCCACCCCGCCGCCATCGAGCACCTCAAGCAGCTGGGCGTCACGGCGGTCGAGCTCATGCCCGTCCACCAGTTCGTCGACGACCCGTCGCTGCAGGCCAAGGGTCTGTCGAACTACTGGGGCTACAACACGATCGGGTTCTTCGCACCGCACAACGCGTACGCCGCGTTCCGCCAGCCTGGACAGCAGGTCCAGGAGTTCAAGGCGATGGTCAAGGAGCTGCACGCCGCGGACATCGAGGTGATCCTCGACGTGGTCTACAACCACACCGCGGAGGGCAACCACCTCGGGCCGACCCTGAGCTTCCGCGGCATCGACAACGCGAACTACTACCGGCTCGTCGACGACGAGAAGGAGCACTACTTCGACACGACGGGCACGGGCAACTCACTGCTCATGCGTTCGCCGCACGTGCTGCAGCTGATCATGGACTCGCTGCGGTACTGGGTCACCGAGATGCACGTCGACGGCTTCCGGTTCGACCTCGCCGCGACCCTGGCCCGCCAGTTCCACGAGGTCGACCGCCTCTCGGCCTTCTTCGACCTCGTGCACCAGGACCCGGTCGTCTCGCAGGTCAAGCTCATCGCCGAGCCGTGGGACGTCGGCGACGGCGGGTACCAGGTCGGCGGCTTCCCGCCCCTGTGGTCGGAGTGGAACGGTCAGTACCGCGACACCGTGCGCGACTTCTGGCGCAGCGAGCCGTCGACGCTCGGCGAGTTCGCGAGCCGCCTGTCGGGCTCGTCGGACCTGTACGAGCACACGGGTCGCCGGCCGATCGCCAGCGTCAACTTCGTCACGGCCCACGACGGGTTCACGCTGCGGGACCTCGTCTCCTACAACGAGAAGCACAACGAGGCGAACGGCGAGGACAACCGCGACGGCGAGAGCTGGAACAGGTCGTGGAACTGCGGCGTGGAGGGCCCCACCGACGACGACGCGATCAACGCCCTGCGCGCCCGGCAGCAGCGCAACTTCCTGGCGACGCTCCTGCTCTCGCAGGGCATCCCGATGATCGCCCACGGCGACGAGCTCGGCCGCACGCAGCACGGCAACAACAACGTGTACTGCCAGGACAACGAGCTGTCGTGGGTGAGCTGGGACCTCGACGAGGACCGCACGGACCTGCTCGAGTTCACGCGGCGTGTGGTCCGGCTCCGTCGCGAGCACCCCGTGTTCCGCCGGCGCCGGTTCTTCGCCGGGGCTCCCGAGCACGGCGGCGAGTCCGACCTGCACGACATCGAGTGGCTCTCGCCGTCCGGCACGCACATGTCCGAGGACGAGTGGAACAACTCGATGGCGCGCTCCGTGATGGTGTTCCTCAACGGGGACGCGATCGCCGAGCCGGACCTGCGCGGCGAGCAGATCGTCGACGACTCGTTCCTCATCCTGTTCAACGGCCAGCCCGGGGCGATGTCGTTCACGATCCCGGACAGCGGGTACGGCCAGGAGTGGACGGCGGTCCTCGACACCGACTCGCAGGTCGACCCAGGTGACACCGCGCGCCCCGGGGAGGAGCTCGCGCTCGCCAGCCACTCGATGGTCGTCCTGACCCGGCCGCCGCTCACGCCGATCCCCGCCGTCTCGGGGTCGGGGGCGATCGCAGCGGCTGCCCGCGAGGCCGCGAAGGCCAGTGGGGAGGGCGGCGCCAAGCGCCGGCCGAGGAAACGCGCCACGACGAGTCGCGGGCGCGGCGGCGGCCGCACCGGTGCGGCGAGCGCACCGGACTCGACGGCGGACGACACGTGAGCGACGTCCGCCAGACGCCGTCGCGCCGCCTGCCGGCGCCGGACCGAGCCGTGCCCGTGTCCACCTACCGCGTACAGCTCGGTCCTGACCTGACGTTCGACGAGGTGGGTCAGCGGGTGCCGTACCTCGCCTCGCTCGGTGTCACGCACGTGTACCTCTCGCCGGTCCTGACAGCCGCCCCCGGTTCGACGCACGGCTACGACGTGGTCGCGCACGACGAGGTCTCCCCCGTGCTCGGCGGCCTGGCCGGGCTGCGCCGACTGGCGGCCACCGCGCACGAGGCCGGGCTGGGACTCGTGCTGGACGTCGTCCCGAACCACATGGCCGTGCCGACGCCGGTCTGGCACAACGCCGCGCTCTGGTCGGTGCTGGAGGACGGCCCCGCCTCGCCGTACGCCTCCTGGTTCGACGTCGACTGGTCGGCCGGTGACGGCGCCGTCCTCATGCCCGTGCTGGGCGACCGGGTCGGTGCGGTCGTCGCCCGTGACGAGCTCGTGCTCGGCGAGCAGGAGGTCCCCGGTCGGGGCACGCGCGTCGTGCTGCGGTACCACGACCACGTGTTCCCCGTCCGGGCGGGCACCGAGCACCTGCCCCTCGTCGAGCTGCTCGAGCGCCAGCACTACCGTCTGGCGTACTGGCGCGTCGCCGACGAGGAGCTCAACTACCGCAGGTTCTTCGACGTCGGCACGCTCGTCGCGCTGCGCGTGGAGGACCCGGCGGTGTTCGACGCGACCCACCGCCTCGTGCTCGACCTGCTCGCCGAGGGCACGATCGACGGCCTGCGCATCGACCACCCCGACGGCCTGGCGGACCCTGCGGGCTACCTCGCCCGGCTGCGCGAGGCCAGCGGTGGGGCGTGGGTCGTCGTGGAGAAGATCCTCGAGGGCGAGGAGACCCTGCCCGGCGACTGGGACACGGCGGGCACCACGGGGTACGACGCCCTGTGGCGGGTCCAGCAGACGTTCGTGGACCCGGGCGGGGCCGCACCGCTCGGCGCGCTCATGCACCGGCTCACCGGGGACGCCCCGGACGACTACGGGCACGTCGTCGAGCAGGCCAAGCGCGAGGTCGTCGACGGCCCGCTCTACGCCGAGGTCTACCGCCTGACGACGCTCGCCGCGAGCGTGTGCGCCGACGACCTGCGCCTGCGCGACCACACGTGGCGCGCGCTGCACGAGTGCCTCGTCGAGCTCCTGGTCGCGTTCGACCGCTACCGCGCGTACGTCGTGCCCGGCGAGCACGCACCAGCCGACTCCGTGGCGGCACTCGAGCGTGCGGCGGCCACGGCCCGCGCGCGCATGTCCGTCGAGCGCGCGGCGACGATGGACGTCGTCGTCGACCTGCTGCTCGGACGCGAGGTCGGCAGCGCAGGCCGCACACGCGGTGAACGGCGCGACGAGCTGATCGTGCGGTTCCAGCAGACGTGCGGCGCCGTGACGGCCAAGGGCGTCGAGGACACCGCCTACTACCGGTGGACGCAGCTCGTCGGGCTGTGCGAGGTGGGCGGTGAGCCCGAGCGCTTCGCCCTGACGCCGTCCGACCTCGCCGCGTGGGCCGCGAGCCAGCAGGTCGCCTCACCCCTGGCGATGACGACGCTGTCGACCCACGACACCAAGAGAGGCGAGGACACCCGCAACCGGCTCGGAGTCCTGAGCGAGCTGCCGCGCGAGTGGGCACGGCTGGTCGGTGAGGCACGGGCGCTCACGGCAACCTCCCGCAGCGCCCGGGTGGACGGCAGGATCGAGCAGTACGTGTGGCAGACGCTCGCCGGCACCTGGACGGCGGCGGGTCCGATCGCGCTGGACCGGCTCGAGGTGTACCTGACCAAGGCCATGCGCGAGGCCAAGACCTGGACCTGGTGGACGGCACCCGACGAGGCGTACGAGGCAGCGGTGCTCGACCTGGCGCGCGCCGCGCTCGCCCACGAGGGCGTCGTCGCGCTGTTCACGGAGTGGGAGCAGCGCACGCGCGAGCCGGTGCGCGCCGCGACGCTCGGGACCAAGCTGGTCCAGCTCACCCTGCCGGGCGTCGCGGACGTCTACCAGGGCACGGAGGTCGACGAGCCCACGCTCGTCGACCCCGACAACCGTCGCCCGGTCCCGTCCGCACCGCTCGCGGCGCGCCTCGAGCGCCTCGACGAGGGCGCCGGGCCGCGCGACCTGTCCGACGAGAAGCTCCTGGTGACCTCGCGCGCCCTGCGTCTGCGCAGGGACCTGCCCGAGGCGTTCGTCGGACCCGAGGCCGGCTACGTGCCCCTGGCGCACTCGTCGGGCCATGCGGTCACCTACGCCCGCACGGTCGCCGACGAGCCGCGCGTGGTGGTCGTCGCGACGCGCCTGGCCGCGTCCGTGGCTCGCCTGGGGGGCTGGGGCGAGCACACCGTGGCCGTCCCGAACGGGTCGTGGCGCGACGTGCTGACCGGCCGCGAGCTCGACGGCGGCGTGCTGCGCGTCGGCCCGCTGCTGGACCGTCTGCCCGTCGCGCTCCTCGTGCGGGAGGACTGACGTGCGGGTCCGGGTCTGGGCGCCTCGGGCGCGGCGGGTCCAGGTCGGCGTCGGGCCGCCCGAGCGGGCGCAGCTGCGCGAGCTCACGCGCGAGGACGGCGGCTGGTGGCACGACGACCGCGACCTGCCGCACGGCACCGACTACGCGTTCCACCTCGACGGCGGACCGGCGCGTCCGGACCCGCGCAGCGCGTGGCAGCCGTACGGCGTGCACGGCCCGAGCCGGGTCTTCGACGCCGCGGCGTTCGCCTGGACCGACGCCGGCTGGGCCGGGGTCGACGTCCGGGGTCGCGTGCTCTACGAGCTCCACGTCGGGACGTTCACGCCTGAGGGCACGCTCGACGCGGCCGTGCAGCACCTCGAGGAGCTCGTGTCCCTCGGCGTCGACGTCGTCGAGCTGATGCCGCTCGCACCGTTCGACGGTGACCGGGGCTGGGGGTACGACGGCGTCGGCCCGTACGCGGTGCACCAGGCGTACGGCGGCCCGGCCGCCCTGCAGCGCTTCGTCGACGCCGCCCACGCGCACGGCATCGGCGTGTGCCTCGACGTGGTGCACAACCACCTCGGTCCCGTCGGTGCGTACGTCGGCGAGTACGGCCCGTACTGGACGGACGCGCACCACACGCCGTGGGGCGCGGCGATCAACCTTGACCAGCCGGGCTCGCGGGAGGTCCGCGCCTGGGTCGTCGACTCCGCCCTGCGCTGGTTGCGCGACTTCCACGTGGACGCGCTGCGCCTCGACGCCGTCCACGAGCTGCGCGACGACTCGCCGCGCCCGTTGCTCGCGGAGCTCTCGGACGAGGTCGCCGCACTCGCGACCGAGCTCGGGCGACCGCTGTCCCTCGTCGCGGAGACCGACCTCAACGACGTCGTGGCGATCACACCCACGTCCGAGGGCGGCTGGGGCATGACCGCGCAGTGGGCCGACGACGTGCACCACGCCGTGCACGCGCTCGTCACGGGCGAGCGCCAGGGCTACTACGTGGACTTCGGCTCACCGCAGACCCTGCGCCACGCGCTCACGCGCGTGTTCGTGCACGACGGCGGGTTCTCGACGTTCCGCGGCCGGCCGTGGGGCAGGCCCGTGCCCGAGCACACCGACGGCCATCGTTTCGTGGTGGCCGCCCAGAACCACGACCAGGTCGGCAACCGCGCGCTCGGCGACCGCCCGGCGCAGCGGCTCGCGCCGGGTCAGCTCGCCGCCGAGGCGGCCCTGGTCCTGCTGTCCCCGTTCACCCCGATGCTCTTCATGGGTGAGGAGTGGGGCACGCGGCGTCCGTTCCCCTTCTTCTCGTCCTACACCGAGCCCGAGCTGGCCGCTGCCGTCCGCGAGGGACGGCAGCGGGAGTTCGCCGGGCACGGTTCGGCGCAGCTGTACGGCGAGCAGGTCGTGCACGTCCCGGACCCGCAGGACCCGGCGACGCGGGACGCGGCCGTGCTGGACCGCACCGAGCGGGTGCGCGGCGAGCACGCGCACCTGCTCGACTGGTACCGCACGCTCGTCGCGTTGCGCCGCGCCGTGCCCGACCTCGGCTCGGGCGACCTCGCGTCGACCGCGGTCGACATCCACCCTGCGTCCGACACCCCGGCGGCCGGCGACGCGGCGTGGGGCGACCAGCCGACCGCACGCACGCCGGCGGGCGGCACGTCGGCGGGCGGCACGTCGGCGGGTGGCACGTCGGGCGACCTCACGTCGTCCGACGGACCGCCGACCGACGGACCGCCGACCGGCACCGACGACGGGCCGTGGCAAGGTGCCCTCGTGGTCCACCGGGGCGACGCGCGCGTCGTCGTGAACCTCGCGCGGACGGCCGCGCAGGTTCCCGTCCCCGTGCCCGGGCCCGTGCAGGTGCTCGCCGCGTGGACGGGAGGCGTCCTGCGACCCGCGTCGCCGGGCGAGCCCGTGGTCGTCGAGGTGCCCGGGCACGCGGTCGTCGTGCTGGGGCCGGCGGCCGGCGGCGACACGGACGACCTGTAGTCGCGTGCGGTCGGCGTCGGCCCGAGGCGCCGAGCCGGCGACGGACGCGGAGTGGCTCAGAGCACCAGCTCAGGCTGCAGGCTGGTGGGTGTCCACACCCGCTGGCGGTGCGCGGCCCACACGGTGGCGGCCATCGCGAGCACGAACCCGGCCAGCAGGATCCCCGCGTAGCGCGCCGCGGTGCTCAGGTCCCCGCCGTACAAGGTCTGGCGCAGCCCCTCGACCGTGTACGACATGGGCAGGATGCGATGCAGCGACAGCAGCGGCTCGGGGATGGTCTGCCACGGGAAGGTCCCGCCGGCCGTGACGAGCTGGACGAGCATCAGGACGAGCCCGAGGAACTCCCCGACGGCGCCGAACCAGACGTTGAGGGCCTGGATGATCGCGATGAACGTCGCGGACGCGAGCAGCAGCAGTCCGATCGTCGCACCGGCGTGCACCGGCCTGATGTGCAGGGCGTAGCTGACCAGCACGTACATGAGCCCGACCTGCGCGGCCCCCAGCACGGCCGCCGGCAGCCAGCCACCCACCGCGGCCTGCCACGACGGGGCCGTGGCCGCGAGCGCACGCCGCGACAGCGGCACGACGAGCAGGAACAGCACGTAGCCGCCGATCCACGTCGCCAGCGACATGAAGAACGGTGCGAGCCCGGCGCCGTAGCTGCCGGCACGCGCGAGCTCGTTCTGCGCGACGGTCACCGGGTTGCCGATGGTGCGCGCGGTCTCGCGCTCGGTCTTCTCGTCCGGGTCGGGGATCGCGCCCAGCCCGTCCGCCAGGCGGTCGCGCAGCTCGGTCACGCCCGAGTCCAGCTGCCTGGCCCCGTCGTCGAGCGACCCGCTGCCTGACGCGAGCTGGTCAGCGCCCGAGGAGACCTCCGCGGTGCCCCGCTGCAACGCCTGCAGGTCCTGCACGAGCGTGGCGGCCGAGCTGTTGAGCTTCGCGGCGCCGGCGGCCAGCTGCTGACCGCCGGACGCGGCGGAGGCGATGCCCTGGGTCAGCTGCGGCGCGGCCTGTGCCAGCTGCGAGGCGCCCGCCGCGACCTCGTCCGCACCGGTGCTGAGCTCGTCGACGCGCCCGACGGCGTCGCCCAGCTGGTTGTCGAGCTGGTCGACGACGCCGGAGACGTCGGTCGCGATCGTGCGGAGCTGGTCGGCCTCGGCCTGGCTCAGCCGTCCCTGCTGCACCAGCTCGGAGAGGGCCTCCTCGAGCGCGGCCTCGCGCGCCTGCGCGTCGCGCTGGACCTGCGTCACGACGGCCTGCGCGTCACGGGCCACCGTGGCCACCTCGTCGACGCCCGAGGCCACCTCCTGCGCACCCGAGGCGAGTCGCGACGTCTGGTCGGGCAGCTGGCTCGTCTTGCTGCGCAACGTCGCCAGTCCGTCGGCGAGCGTCGAGGCACCCGAGGACAGTCGGCTCGTCGCCGACGGCAACGCCGCGGCCCCGCTCGCGAGCTGGGACGCGCCGTCGGCGGCCTGACGGGCTCCGGACGCGAGGCGTCCGGTCCCGTCGAGCAGCTCTCCGGTCCCCGAGACGAGCCGTTGGGTGCCGTCGACGAGCTCGCTCGCGCCCTTCACCGCCGTGGTCAGCTCGGTGTGGATGGACCCGAGACCGCGCAGGAACCGGTCCGCGGCCTCGGTGCCGACCTCGCTCGCGATCGCGTCGCGGACGTCCCCGACGATGGTGTCGGCGATCGTGGTGGCGAGGTAGTTGTTGGCGTCGTTGGTCACGAGCGTGAGGCTGGCCTGCTGGGGCTTGAAGACCGCGGACGAGACCAGGTCGGAGGAGAACGACGGCCCGATGAGCAGCGCGGCGTCGAACCTGCCGGATCGCACGCCCGCCTCCGCGTCCTTCTGCGTCGTCCGCACCCAGCTGAAGCCCGCGTCACCGCCGAGGAGCCGGCGCGCCACGTCCTGGCCGTAGTCGACGCGCTCGGTCTGGCCGTTCGCGTCCGTCGTGGTCGCGCCTCGGTCCGCGACGACGATCGCTGCGGGCACCTTGTCGAGGTGCCCGTACGGGTCCTCGTTGGCGAACAGGTACAGGCCCGAGTAGAGCGAGGGGATGACGATGAGCGCGACGAGCGCGAGCTTGGGCAGCACACCCGCGGCGAGGCGCCGCAGCTCCGAGACCGCGAGCCGCACCGCGATCATGGAGCAGCTCGAGTGTCCGGTGCGGCTCGAGCGTCCGGAGCCGCGTCGTCGAGGTAGACCGTGAGCTCGGGCGCGTCGCCTCGCGCCCCCGTCTGCGCCGAGCCGGCTCGCAGCGACTCGATCGGCGTCGCGCGCTGCGAGGTGTCACCACGCGCGGGCTCGAGCGTGGCACCGAGGTCGCGTGCTGACGGCCTCGAGCACTGGACGAGGACGCCGTAGCCGCGCGCCGCGACGGCCTGCGCGACCGACCACCACGCGGCGGGCTCGCCGCCGTGCCGGTCCGGCAGGCTCATCACGACGAACCGCACCCGACGACGCTCGAGCGCGAGCGAGGTGAGCAGGACCGTGCGCACGATCCCGGGCAGCTCGTCCATGCGCACGTCGGCGTACGCCAGGAGCTCGTTGTCCTCGAGCCACCGCCGCACGTGCGACGGGCCCGAGCGCCGGTGCGCCAGGGCCAGCCCCTCGCCGGCGACGGTCGCGACCAGCAGGGTGTCGTCGGGCGCGGACACCCCCGGCAGGTCGACCACCGCGGAGGTCGTGCGCAGCACGTCGCGCGCGTCCGTCGTCGAACCGTCAGGTCCGGTCAGCTCGACGCTGCCGCTGAAGGGCGCCAGACGCCCGGTCGCGACGAGCGCGAGCGCGGTGTGCCCCTGCCCCGGCTCACCGGCGACCAGCACGCACTCCCCCGTCGAGAGCCTCAGGTCGTCCAGGTCGAGCATCGGAGAGCGACGACCTTCGACGTGGACCTCGTGGACCGACAGCTCCAGCGGCCCGGACTCGGTGAACGTGGGGTCCGTCGGCGTGGCGTGCGACGCCGCGTGGGTCCGTGCACGTGGACGTCGGCCGGGGCCGGAGCCGGGCGACGTCGCGACCTCGTGCCCGGTGCGCCCGCCGACCTGCCGGCTGCCGGTCCTGGGCTCGCTCACGGCGCACTCACGGCACGGGCCCCGGCACGACGGGGGCGAGCACACCAGCGCGGGGGTCGAGTCGTGGCGTCCGGACCATCCTCGGCACCTCTCGAGCTAGCCGCGGTCCCCGGGGGGATGTGTCTCGATCGTCACCCGCGGCCTGCTCGGCGACAACTCGAGCGAGACGTCCTGCCCCGGGGCGGTCGGCGTGACGGGCCGCGTCACGGCGCTCGTCGCGCTCGCGAGGGCGGCGCCCGACTGTCCGCAACCTCGCCCGGGACCGATACTGGCCGGGTCCCGCCCGCGCAGGTCCCGCTCGCGCCCGAAGGAGCACGATGTCGGCCACGCCCACTCCCGCTCACCGCCCGGGCGCCGAGGCGGCCGCGTCGCCGGCCGCAGCCACGAGCGGGCAGGACGCGCGCGACCCCCAGCTCGCTCACGAGGCCGTCGCGCTCGTCGAACGCTGGCTTCGCGAGGCGCAGGCGCGGCCGGTCGATCGCTCCGCCGCCCGGCTCGCAGCCGCACTGCGGGACCCCGCAGGGCTGGAGTTCGTCGTGGGCTTCGTCGACGGCGTGGTCCGCCCGGCGGACGTGCACGTGGCTGCGGCCGCGATGCACGAGCTGGCGCGGCACTCCCCCACGTTCCTGCCGTGGGCCGTGCGCGGGCTCCTGCGGGCCGGGGGCGCGCTCGCACCGACGCTGCCGCACCTCGTCGTGCCGGCCGCGCGACGGGTGCTGCGCCGGCTCGTCTCGCACCTGCTGATCGACGCGACGGACCGGAAACTGGGCCGCTCGATCGCCCGTCTGCGCGCCGACGGCGTCCGCCTCAACGTCAACCTGCTGGGCGAGGCCGTCCTCGGCGAGCGAGAGGCCGCGCGGCGGCTCGCGGGCACGATGCGCCTGCTGGCGCGCGACGACGTCGACTACGTCTCCGTCAAGGTCTCTGCCGTCGTCGCGCCGCACAGCCCGTGGGCGCACGACGAGACCGTCGCACGCATCGTCGACACGCTCCGGCCGCTGTACCGGCTCGCGGCGGGGTCACCGAGGCGCGCGTTCGTGAACCTGGACATGGAGGAGTACAAGGACCTGGACGTCACGCTCGAGGTCTTCATGCGCCTGCTCGACGAACCCGAGCTGCTGGACCTCGAGTCCGGCATCGTCCTGCAGGCCTACCTGCCGGACGCCCTGGGTGCGATGCATCGGTTGCAGCGCTGGGCCGCAGCACGTCGCGCGCGCGGCGGCGCGCCCGTCAAGGTGCGGCTCGTCAAGGGCGCGAACCTGGCGATGGAGCACGTCGAGGCCGAGCTGCACGGCTGGCCGCTCGCGACGTGGCGGACCAAGCGCGAGTCGGACACGCACTACAAGCGTGTCCTGGACTTCGCGCTGCGGCCCGAGCACGCGGCGAACGTGCGCCTCGGGATCGCCGGGCACAACCTGTTCGACGTCGCCTACGCGTGGCTGCTCGCCGGACGACGCGGGGTCCGCGACGCGGTCGAGCTCGAGATGCTCCTCGGCATGGCGCAGGCCCAGGCCGAGGTCGTGCGCCGCGACGTCGGCGGGCTGCTGCTCTACACGCCTGTCGTCGCGCCGCGCGAGTTCGACGTCGCGATCGCCTACCTCGTGCGCCGGCTCGAGGAGGGCGCCTCGAGCGAGAACTTCATGTCCGCGGTGTTCGAGCTCGACCACGACGCCCAGCTGTTCGCGCGCGAGCGTGATCGCTTCCTCGCCTCGGTCGCGGCCCTCGGCGACGCCGTGCCGGCGTGCCACCGCACGCCCGACCGGTACGCCGGCGTGGGTGCGCGCCCGGGCCCGGGCGTGTTCGTCAGCACCCCCGAGACCGACCCGTCGGTGCCGGAGAACCGCGCGTGGGTGCGCGACGTGCTCGCTCGCGTGCCGGGCTCGGCGCTGGGGACGGCGACCGCCGCACGCTCCTGGCTGCACTCGGCCGCCGACGTCGACGAGCAGGTGGCCGGGGCGCGCGAGGCGGGAACCCGGTGGGCCGCGCTCACGTGCGACGAGCGGGCGCGCGTCCTGCACCGCGCCGGAGACGTGCTCGAGGCGCACCGCGGCGAGCTGCTCGAGGTCATGGCCGCCGAGACCGGCAAGACGGTCGAGCAGGGCGACCCGGAGGTCTGCGAGGCGGTGGACTTCGCGCACGACTACGCCGAGCTCGCACGGGACCTGGAGCACGTCGACGGCGCACGGTTCCGGCCGGCGCGCCTCACGCTCGTGACGCCCCCGTGGAACTTCCCGGTGGCGATCCCCGCGGGGTCGACCCTCGCCGCGCTGGCCACCGGCTCGGCCGTCCTGCTCAAGCCTGCGGGTCAGTCCCACCGGTGCGGCGCGGTGCTCGCCGACCTGCTGTGGGAGGCGGGCGTCCCGCGTGACGTCCTGCGGCTGGTCCAGGTGGACGAGTCGTCGCTCGGCCCCACGCTCGTGGCCCACGCGGGCGTCGACCGCGTGATCCTGACGGGCGCGTACGACACGGCCGCCCTGTTCCGCTCGCTGCGGCCCGACCTGCCGCTGCTCGCGGAGACGAGCGGCAAGAACGCGATCATCGTCACGCCGAGCGCCGACCTCGACCTCGCGGTCAAGGACGTCGTGGCCTCGGCGTTCGGGCACGCCGGCCAGAAGTGCTCCGCCGCGTCCCTCGTCGTGCTCGTCGGCTCCGTCGCCACGTCGCGCCGGTTCCGCGAACAGCTGCTCGACTGCGTGTCCTCGCTCGTCGTCGGCTACCCGGACGACCCGCGTGCACAGATGGGACCCGTGATCGAGCCGGCCGCCGGCAAGCTGCTGTCCGGCCTCACCGAGCTCGGGCCGGGCGAGCGGTGGGCGCTGGAGCCGCGTCCGCTGGACACGAGCGGCCGGCTCTGGAGCCCGGGAGTGCGGGTCGGGGTACGACGGGGAGCCCCGGCGCACCTGACGGAGTACTTCGGGCCGGTGCTGTCCGTCATGACGGCCGAGTCCCTCGACGAGGCGATCGCGATCGCCGACGACGTCGAGTACGGCCTGACCGCCGGGCTGCACAGCCTCGACCCGGACGAGATCGAGACGTGGCTGGACCGCGTCCAGGCCGGCAACCTCTACGTCAACCGCGGCATCACCGGCGCGATCGTGCGTCGTCAGCCGTTCGGCGGCTGGAAGCGCTCGGCCGTCGGCCCCGGTGCCAAGGCCGGGGGGCCGAGCTACCTGGACGCGCTCGGCACGTGGGACACCGCGACCGCGACGCAGGGCGCCGAGATCACCGAGGGACGCGTCCGGGCGATCGTGCGCGGCGCGTACGAGGACCTGGCCGCCGACGCGGCGGCGACGGTCGAGCGCGGCGCGCGCAGCGACGCGCTCGCGCTCGCGACGCGGTTCGCCGCACGCGACGTCACGGGCCTGGCGGCCGAGCGCGACGTGCTGCGTCACCTGCCCTACCCCGAGCCGGTCCTGGTGCGTCTCGCGGCGGGCGGCCACGCCGCAGCGCTGGCGCGCGTCGTGTGCGCCGCCGCCGCCTGCGGAACGCGCGTCGTCGTCTCGACCGAGCACGTCCCACCCCGCGCCCTGAGGGCAGCGCTGCGCGCGGCGGCGCGGGACCTGCACGTCGAGGACGAGGACGCCTGGCTCACGCGCCTGGCCGCGCTCGACGGCGGACGGGTGCGTCTGGTGGGTGCGCGCGCGGCATCCACCGTGCCCGCGACGCGCGGGCGGCCCGACGTCGCCGTGTGGGACCACGCGGTGACCGAGTCGGGCCGGGTCGAGCTCATGCCGTTCCTGCGCGAGCAGTCGGTGAGCGTCACGGCTCACCGGTTCGGCACGCCGAACCACCTCACCGACGGCGTGCTGGCGGGATGACCCGTCAGGCGCCCGCGGCGGGGCGTGCGGGCGTCCCGGCGGCCAGCGCGGCCCCCTCGGACGCGAGCGCGCCCAGGCGGGACAGCGCGCGGTAGTACTTCTTGCGGTACCCACCCCGGAGCATCTCCGGTGAGAACAGCCCGTCGGTGCCGCCGCCGCCGAGCAGCACGGGAACGTCGCGGTCGTACAGCCGGTCGACGAGCACGACGAGTCGCAGCGCGACGTCCTGCTCGCGCACGCCACGCACACCCGTCAGCCCGACGAGCGCGACGCCGTCCAGCAGCGCCCCGTACTTCGAGGGGTGCACGGTCGCCAGGTGCGACACGAGCGCGCCGAAGTCGTCGAGCGCCGCGTCGGGCCGGCCCGCGACGGCGGCACGCACCGCGTCGTCCGCGAGCGCCTCGCCGTGCTCCACGCTGCGGTGCCGGTAGTCCTCGCCGTCGATGCGCACCACCTCGAACCGCGCGGCCATGGCCTGGATCTCGCGCAGGAAGTCGTCGGCGGCGAACCGCCCCTCGCCCAGCGAGCCCGGCAGCGTGTTGGACGTCGCCGCGAGCACGACGTCACGGTCGGCGAGCTCGCGCAGCAGCCGGGACATCAGGACGGTGTCGCCGGGGTCGTCCAGCTCGAACTCGTCGATGCACACCAGGGCGTGCGCGGCGAGCGCGTCGACGGTCTGCCGGAAGCCCAGGGCGCCGACGAGGTTCGTGTACTCGACGAACGTGCCGAAGGCGACCCGCTCCCCCCGTGCGACCACGGCGTGCGCGAGCGCTGCGAGCAGGTGCGTCTTGCCGACGCCGAAGCCGCCGTCGAGGTAGACGGCGTCCGGCCGGGCTCGGCGTCGCCGCCACCAGGACGTGCCCTGGGGCGCTCCGACCGACTCGGCCGCGCGTCGCAGCCGCTCGACCGCGGCGGCCTGGCTGGGGTGTGCCGGGTCCGGCACGTACGACTCGAAGGAGGCGGTCGCGAAGTGGGGCGGAGCGACGAGCTCGGCGACGAGCCGGCCCGGCTCGACCACGGGCACGCGGGCCACGAGCGACAGCGGCGGGAGATCGGGCGCAAGGTCGGTCACGAGAGCCCAGGGTACGTCCGCGAGGTGGTCGGACAAGCGTCCACATGTCGTCGTGTCCATCTCACCATCCGGTCTGGGACTCCCGGTTCGGACATACCCGTGTGAATCTCGACCCGTGACATCCACCGGGTTCGTGCGTGCGTGTCGGCCGTGTGCCGGCGCGGCAGCGCGTCCCCGCACGTCCATGTGCATGCGCTGTCTGCGGAGCAACTGACCCCGCCCACGTCCCCCATCCGGGCGCGCGGTCGTGCCCGGACGCAAGACCAGCGCTCCCGCTGCCTGTCTCGCTGCTCCTGGGTGCGGCCGAACGCCGTGAACGTCCTGGAGGTAGCGCCACATGGCGCAGACCCGGATCGCCCCACCCGCCCCGAAGCTCGAGGGCCAGTGGGCCTTCGACCAGCGTGAGCCCCTCAACGGCAACGAGGAGCTCAAGCAGGCCGACGACGGCCTGAACGTCCGGCACCGCATCGAGACCGTCTACGCGCTGCAGGGCTTCGACTCCATCCCGGGCGACGACCTGCGCGGCCGGATGCGCTGGTGGGGGCTCTACACGCAGCGGCGCCCCGGGATCGACGGCGGCAAGACTGCCACGCTCGACCCGCACGAGCTCGAGGACTCCTACTTCATGCTCCGCGTCCGGTGCGACGGCGGCCGGCTGACCCTCGCACAGCTGCGCACGGTGGCCGGGATCTCGCGCGAGTTCGGCCGGGACACCGCCGACATCACGGACCGGCAGAACATCCAGCTGCACTGGATCCGGATCGAGGACGTGCCGGAGATCTGGCGCCGGCTCGAGCAGGTGGGCCTGACCACGCAGGAGGCGTGCGGCGACGTCCCGCGCGTCATCGTCGGCTCACCGGTCGCGGGCGTCGCGGCCGACGAGATCATCGACGGCACGCCCGCGATCGAGGAGATCCACCGCCGCTACGTCGGCGACCCCGCGTTCTCCAACCTGCCGCGCAAGTGGAAGACCGCGATCAGCGGCTCGCCGCACCAGGACGTGGCGCACGAGATCAATGACGTCGCGTTCGTCGGCGTCGTCCACCCCGAGCTGGGACCCGGCTTCGACCTGTGGGTCGGCGGCGCGCTGTCGACGAACCCCATGCTCGGCAAGCGCCTCGGCGCGTTCGTCACGCTCGAGCAGGTCCCGGAGGTCTGGGTCGCGGTCACGTCGATCTTCCGCGACTACGGCTACCGGCGGTTGCGCACGCGCGCGCGCCTGAAGTTCCTGCTCGCGGACTGGGGCACCGAGCTGTTCCGCCAGGTCCTGCAGGACGAGTACCTGGGCTACGCCCTGCCCGACGGTCCTGAGCCGCCGCCGCCCCCCACCGGTCGCCGTGACCACGTGGGCGTGCACCCGCAGAAGGACGGGCGGTTCTACGTCGGGGCCGCCCCGACGGTCGGCCGGGTCTCCGGACCCGTCCTCGACGGCGTCGCCGACCTGGTCGAGGCGGCCGGCTCCGACCGGGTCCAGCTCACCAGCGAGCAGAAGCTCGTCGTCCTGGACGTGCCGGCCGATCGGGTCGACGCACTGGTCGACGGCCTCGAGGCTCTCGGGCTGCAGGTCCGCCACGCCTCGACGTTCCGCCGCGGCACCCTGGCGTGCACCGGCATCGAGTTCTGCAAGCTCGCGATCGTCGAGACCAAGGCGAGGGCGACCGCCCTGGTCGACGAGCTCGAGAAGCGCCTGCCGACGTTCGACCAGCCGATCACGATCAACGTCAACGGGTGCCCGAACTCCTGCGCACGCATCCAGACGGCCGACATCGGCCTCAAGGGCGCGCTCGCGCAGGGCGAGGAGGGGTTCCAGGTGCACCTCGGGGGCGGCCTGGGCCTGTCCCTGGGGCTGGGCAAGACCCTGCGCGGGCTGCGCGTGCCCTCGTCCGAGCTGCCGGACTACGTCGAGCGCGTGACGCGCCGGTTCGACGAGCAGCGCCTCGAGGGCGAGCTGTTCGCGCAGTGGGTCCAGCGCGCGGCCGAGGAGGACCTGCGATGAGCACGTCCGAAGGGCGCGCCGTGCCGTACTACTGCCCGTTCTGCGCGAGCGAGGACCTGTGGCCCGCGGGTCAGACGCACGGCGAGTGGGAGTGCCGCACGTGCTCGCGCACCTTCGCGCTGCGCTTCGTCGGCCTGTCCGTCCCAGGAGGTGACCAGTGAGCACGTCCGCACCGGCTGCACGAGACCTCACCGACGACGAGCTGCGGGCGCTCGCCGAGCAGGCGGGCGCCGAGCTCGAGGGCGCCCACCCGAGCGAGATCGTGGCCTGGGCCGCCCGGACCTTCGGTGACGGGCTGGTGCTCGCGTCGTCGATGGGCGACGAGGCGCTCGTGCACCTCGCCGCCCACGCCGCGCCCGGCATCGAGGTCATCTTCCTCGACACCGGCTACCACTTCGCGGAGACCATCGGCACGCGCGACTACTACGCCGAGTTCACCCCCGTCCGCCTCACGACCGTGCTGCCGCTGCGCACGGTCCCCGAGCAGGACGCCGAGCACGGTCCGCGCCTGCACGACCGCGACCCGAACCTGTGCTGCGCGCTGCGCAAGGTCGAGCCGCTCGAACGCGGGCTCGCGCCCTACCGGGCGTGGATCACCGGCATGCGTCGCGAGGACGCCCCGACCCGGACGGACATCCCGGTCGTCGGCTGGGACGCGCGCCGCGGCAAGGTCAAGCTGAACCCGCTGGCCGCCTGGACCCAGGCCGACGTGGACGCCTACGTCGAGGCGAACGGCGTCGTCCTGAACCCCCTTCGTCAGGCGGGGTACACCTCGATCGGGTGTGCTCCCTGCACGCGCGCCGTCGCCCCGGGCGAGGACCCGCGGGCGGGGCGCTGGTCCGGTACCTCCAAGACGGAATGCGGTCTGCACACATGACGACGACGCTCGGCGCCCCGTCCCCCACCACCACGTCCGGTGACCGCCCCCGGCTCACGCAGCTCGACGCTCTCGAGTCCGAGGCGATCCACGTCATGCGCGAGGTCGCGGGCGAGTTCGAACGGCCCGTGCTGCTGTTCTCGGGCGGCAAGGACTCGATCGTCATGCTGCACCTGGCGCGCAAGGCGTTCTGGCCCGCCACGGTGCCGTTCACGCTGCTGCACGTCGACACGGGCCACAACTTCCCGGAGGTGCTCGCCTACCGTGACGCGACGGTCGAGCAGCACCGGCTGCGGCTCGTCGTCGCGCACGTCCAGGACGCGATCGACGACGGCCGCGTCCACGAGCGGCCCGACGGCTCGCGCAACGCGCTGCAGACCGTCCCGCTGCTCGACGCGATCACCTCGCACCGCTTCGACGCGGTGTTCGGCGGCGGCCGGCGCGACGAGGAGAAGGCGCGCGCCAAGGAGCGCGTGTTCTCGCTGCGCGACGAGTTCGGGCAGTGGGACCCCCGACGTCAGCGGCCCGAGCTGTGGGACCTGTACAACGGCCGGCACAAGCCGGGCGAGCACGTGCGCGTGTTCCCGCTGTCCAACTGGACCGAGCTCGACGTCTGGCGCTACATCGAGCGCGAGGAGATCGCCCTGCCGGAGATCTACTACGCGCACGAGCGCGAGGTGTTCGCCCGCGACGGCATGTGGCTGGCCCCCGGCGACTGGGGCGGCCCGCGGCCGGGAGAGACGCTCGAGACCCGGACGGTGCGCTACCGCACCGTGGGTGACATGAGCTGCACCGGGGCGGTCGAGTCGACCGCGACCACCGTCGCCGACGTCATCGCCGAGGTCGCCGCCAGCCGGCTGACCGAGCGCGGGGCGACGCGCGCCGACGACCGGGCCTCCGAGGCCGCCATGGAGGACCGCAAGCGCGAGGGCTACTTCTGATGACGACCACGACGAACGCCACGACACCGGCCGCGGGTCCCCTCGCCGCCGAGCTCGACGGTGCCGCCCAGCACGCGCACCGCGAGCTCCTGCGCCTGGCGACGGCAGGCTCGGTCGACGACGGCAAGAGCACGCTCATCGGCCGTCTGCTCTACGACACGAAGTCCGTGCTGGCCGACCAGCTCTCTGCCGTCGAGCGTGCCACCGCGGCGCGCGGGGCCGCTGCGGGCGAGGTCGACCTCGCACTGCTCACCGACGGCCTGCGTGCCGAGCGTGAGCAGGGCATCACCATCGACGTGGCCTACCGGTACTTCTCGACGGCACGCCGTGCCTTCGTCCTCGCGGACACCCCCGGCCACGTGCAGTACACGCGCAACATGGTGACCGGGGCGTCCACGGCGCAGCTCGCCATCGTGCTGGTCGACGCGCGCAGGGGCGTCCTGGAGCAGACCCGCCGGCACGCGACCGTGGCCGCGCTGCTGGGCGTGCCGCACGTGCTGCTCGCGGTCAACAAGATGGACCTCGTCGACTTCGACGAGGCCACGTTCCGCGCGATCGCCCGCAACTTCGCGACGTACGGCGCGGGGCTGGGCCTGACGGACGTGCTCGCGGTGCCGGTCTCGGCCCTCACGGGCGACAACGTGGTCGAGCGTTCCACGCGCACGCCCTGGTACGACGGCCCGACGCTCCTCGAGCACCTCGAGACCGTGCCCGTCTCGGACCTGCGGGCCGACGACGAGCTGCGGCTACCCGTGCAGCTCGTGATCCGGCCGCGCACCGCCGAGCACCCCGACTACCGCGGGTACGCGGGGCGCATCACGTCGGGCACGGTACGGGTCGGTGACGCGGTGACCGTGCTGCCCTCGGGCAAGACGAGCGTCGTGACCGGCATCGACGAGTTCGGCGGCCCGCTCGAGGCCGCGGGCGCGGGGCGGTCGGTGACCGTGCGCCTGGCGGACGAGCTCGACATCGCGCGCGGCGACGTGCTCGTGCCGACGGGCGCGACCACGACCGTCGGCCAGGACCTCGTCGGCACCGTCTGCTGGCTCTCCGAGCGCCGCTCGGTGCTCGGCGCGCGTCTGCTCGTGCGCATCGGCACCCGGACCGTGCGCGCCCTGCTGCGCGAGGTCACGGCCCGGCTGGACGTGGACACCCAGACCGTCGAGCTGGTGCGCGGCGTCGACACCCGCTACGCCGTCGACGCGACGGACACCTCGTCGGACGCCGCACCGTCGGCACTCGGGCTCAACGCGATCGGACGCGTGCACGTGCGGCTCGCCGAGCCCGTCCTGCTGGACGACTACGCGGACCACCGGGGTACCGGCGCGTTCCTGCTGGTCGATCCCGCGGACGGCACGACCCTCGCGGCGGGCATGGTCGGCCCGACCCTCCTGGACCGGCTCGCCCCGGACGAGGACGACGCCACGGACGCCGACTGGCTCGCCGGGGCGGGCATCTGATGCACGCGCTCTTCGTGGACGTGCGCGGCCGGCGGGTCGTCGTCGTCGGTGGCGGCCCCGTCGCCGCGCGCCGCGCGGCGCGGCTCGTCGAGGACGGCGCGGACGTGCTCGTCGTGGCGCCCGAGGTCTGCGAGGACCTCGCCGCCCTGGTCGCGACGGCGCAGCGTCCGGGTGTGCGGTGGGAGCAGCGCGAGTACGTCACGGGCGACCTGCAGGGCGCGTGGCTCGTGCACACGGCGACAGGCGTGCGCAGCACGGACGCACGTGTCGCGGCGGACGCCGAGTCCGCTCGCGTGTGGTGCGTGCGTGCCGACGACGCCGCCCGCTCGTCGGCGTGGACGCCCGCGGTCGCGCGCGCCGACGACGTGCAGGTCGCGGTGAGCGCGGGCGCGGACCCCGTCCGTGCGGCGCGGCTGCGCTCGGCGATCGCCCTGCTGCTCGACACCGGCGCGCTCCCCCTGCGCAGGCACCGCCCGAACCCCGTGGGCGACGTCACGCTCGTCGGCGGCGGTCCCGGAGACCCGGCCCTGATCACCACGAAAGGCCGGCGCGCACTGGCCCAGGCCGACGTCGTGGTCGTGGACCGGCTCGCGCCGCGTGAGCTGCTGGGCGAGCTCGATCCGGACGTCGAGGTCATCGAAGCGGGCAAGGCGCCCCACGCGCACACCCTCACCCAGAGCGAGATCAACGCGGTCCTGGTCGAGCGGGCAGCGGCCGGCAAGCGGGTCGTCCGGCTCAAGGGCGGCGACCCGTACGTGCTCGGCCGCGGCGGCGAGGAGGTCCAGGCGTGCGTCGCGGCCGGGGTGCCCGTCACGGTGATCCCGGGCGTGACGAGCGCGATCGCGGGACCGGCAGCCGCCGGGATCCCGGTGACGCACCGGGGACTGGCTCGCCAGCTGACCATCGTCTCTGCGCACGACACCACTCCGGACTGGGCGTCGCTCGCGCGGCTCGAGGGGACGCTCGTGCTGCTCATGGGTGTCGCGCGGCTGCGCGAGTACGCCGACGCGCTCGTCGCGCACGGGCGAGGGGCTGCCACGCCGGTGGCCGTCGTGGAGAACGCGACGCTGCCCGGACAGCGCACCACGGTCGGCACGCTGGCCACGATCGCCGACCGCGCCCGCGAGCGCGGCGTGGCCAGCCCGGCCGTCATCGTGGTCGGTGACGTCGCCGCGCTCGCCGACGTCGGCTAGGCCCGTGCACCCGCAGGCGCCAGCGCGGCGGCGCGCCCGCGTGCACGGGCCTACGGTCTGACTCATGACCGTGCCGACGCTCGACGTCCTGCTTCCCCGCTCGCAGTCGCCGCGTCGGCTCGAGCCGCGCGCTGACGAGGCCGAGCTCGTCGCCCTGCTCGACGACGGGCCCGCCGGTGAGCGGGAGCACGCCGGGCGGTCGCTCGTGGTGCGCGCGAACATGATCTCGACGCTCGACGGCGCAGCCACCGGTCCGGACCACGTGAGCGGCTCCATCAACGGTGCCGCGGATCTGCGCGTCTTCCAGGCGCTGCGCGCGGTGGCCGACGTCGTGCTCGTCGGAGCCGGAACCGTGCGCGCGGAGGGCTACGGCTCGCTCGACGTGCCGCCCCGGCTCGAGGGGACGCGACGCGCACGTGGCCGCGTGGCCCCGCCCGAGCTGGCCGTCATCACGCGCTCGGGCGACCTTCCGGCGGCCCTGCTCGACGCGCGGCGCCCACCGCTCGTCGTCACGACCGCCGCGAACCCGCACGTGGACGCGTTGCGCGGGCGCGTCGGAGGAGAGCGCGTCGTCGTCGCCGGTGAGCACGAGGTGGACCTCGTCGTGACCCTGCGTGCCCTCGTCGACCGTGGTCTGACGAGCGTGCTCGCCGAGGGCGGGCCCTCGCTGCTCGCCGAGCTCGTCGCGCGGGACCTCGTCGACGACCTCTTCCTCACGTGGTCGCCGACGCTCGTGGGCGGCCCGGCGCCGCGCGTGCTCGACGGCGGTCCGTGGCTCGCGCCGCCGCGCGACGCCACGCTGGTCCACCTGCTGCACGCCGACGGCGTGCTGCTCGGACGCTGGAGCCTGCGCAGGCCGCGGAGTCACGAGTCCCACTAGGCTCGTCGCGTGACCGACACGATCCTGGTCCTCACCGAGGACACCCTCGCGCCCGTCGACATCCAGCATCTGCTCGCGCTCCACGAGGGCGAGGAGCTGGCGTATCACGTGCTGGTCCCTGCGGACTCCGACCGTCCGCTGCTGCCGACCATCGTCGACAACCTCGGCCTCGGTGACCTCAAGGACGCGCTGGCCCGGCTGCGCGGCAAGGAGCCGACCGTGCCCGAGGCCAAGGCGACCGCGCAGGAGCAGCTGTCCGCGACGCTCGCCGAGTTCGCGGCGGCGGGGCGCTCCGCCACGGGAGAGGTCGTCGGCGACGACCCGCTGCCCGCGCTGCACAAGGCGATCGCCGACCGCGACGTCCGCGAGGTGGCGATCGTGACGTACCCGCACGCGTGGCTCGACACGTTCCACCAAGACTGGGCCTCGCGCGCGCGCGACGAGCTCGAGCTGCCCGTGCTGCACCTGTACTCGGGCACGTCCGAGCTCGGCTGACGACGCCGGCCCGGTGGGACCCGGCGGGATCGCCCCGGCCGGGCCCCGTCGAGCACACGCACCAGCGGCGTGCCCCGCTGCGCCGCAGGCGGTTGCGGGCGCCTAGAAGCCGGTGTCGGTCGGCTCGGGGTACCAGCGGCGGAACTTGCGGATCTGGTTCACCGCGGCCGCGAGCACGTAGAACCGCCGCCGGGGCGACAGGTCCCGGGAGTAGCGCAGCGGGTGCGCGGTGGCGCGGGTCCGGATGAGCCGCCGCACGCGAGCCGCGAGCTGCGGGTCGCGCACGTACCTCATCAGGAGCCGGTGCGGCAGGATCGAGTAGAGCACCTCGCGCTCGGCCACCACCGGCTCGACCGCACGCCCCAGGATGCGGTCCTCCACGACGAAGCGCGTGGGGTTCGCCCCGGCCGCCGTGACGTAGTAGTTGTTGCGGCCGATGCGCGGGTTGACCTCGAAGAAGCGGAACTGGCCCGTCCTCGGGTCGACCTTGACGTCGAAGTTGGCGAAGCCGACGTAGCCCGTGCTCGTGAGGAAGCGGTGCGCCTGCTCGAGCATCGCGTCGTCCCGGTAGGTGATCATCGCCGCAGGGTTGCCCAGCCCGGACGGCGTGTGCTCCTCGAGCAGCACGTGCGCGCAGCAGGACAGCGTGACCACGCCGCGCTGGTCGACGTAGGCGGTGACCGAGCGCATCTGGGTGTCGTCGCCGGGCACGAGCTCCTGCACGACGAAACGCCCTGCGTAACCGGCCTCCCGCAGCGATCGCCACAGCTCGGCCAGCTCGGCCGGCGACTGGATCTCGAAGACCTTCTTCTTGCCCGCGAACTCGACGTCCTGATAGTCCGCGCTGCTCGCCGCCTTCGCGATCAGCGGGTACTCGAGGTCGACCGGGACGTCGGGCTCCCCCGGGCCGAATCCCTGCACGATCGTGCGCGGGACCGAGATGTCGAGCTCCGCGCAGATCTCCGCGAACGTCGCCTTGTCACTGATCCGCGCGAGCAGCTCGGCGGACAGGAACGGCACGGCGTAGAACGGCTCGAGCTCGTCTCGGTGCTCCACGACGACGCGCACGAGCCAGTCCGAGTTCGCCATGAGCAGCAGCCGGCGGTCCGTCGTCCGGCGTGCGACCTCGAGCAGGCGGTCGACGAGCTGACGCGGGTCGTGCCCGTCCGCGACGATCTCGTGCCGCACGATCGACGAGTGCTGCACCGGACCGAGCGCGGCGCCGGCGACGACGACCGAGGTCACGCCGTACTGCTCGTGGAACGAGCGGGCGAGCGCGTAGACCCCGATGTCGGCACCCAGGATGACCGGCTGGAGCGGACGCCCGTCCAGCCGGTCCGGACCGGTGCTCGCGGCACCGAGAGGCTGCGTCGTCACGCGTCCTGCTCGGTGCGGTCGCCGGACCACAGCGTGTGGAACGAGCCCTCGCGGTCGGTGCGGCGGTAGGTGTGCGCACCGAAGAAGTCGCGCTGCGCCTGGATCAGCGCGGCGGGCAGCCGCTCGGCGCGCACGCCGTCGTAGTAGGCCAGCGACGACGAGAACGCGGGCGTCGGCACGCCATGCAGCGCAGCCCCCGCGACGATCCGGCGCCACGCCGGGACGCCCGCGCCGACCGCCTGCGTGAAGTACTCGTCGGCGAGCAGCAGCGGCAGGTGAGCGTCGCGCTCGTACGCCTCGGTGATGCGGTTGAGGAACCGGGCGCGGATGATGCAGCCGCCGCGCCAGATCCGCGCCATCGCTCCGCGGTCGATGTTCCAGCCGAACTGCGCCGAGGCCGCCGCGATCTGGTCGAAGCCCTGCGAGTACGCGACGACCTTGGAGGCGTACAGCGCGAGCCGCACGTCCTCGACGAACGCGTCACGGTCCTCGACTGCCCACGGCTCGGCCCCCGCGACCAGCGTGTCGCGTGCCGCCTGGCGCTGAGGGACGCCGCCCGACAGCGCACGCGCGAACGTCGCCTCGGCGATGCCGGTGATCGGCACGCCCAGGTCGAGGCCGTTCTGCACGGTCCACCGGCCGGTGCCCTTCTGCTCCGCCTGGTCCAGCACGACGTCGACGAACGCCGCCCCGGTCGCGGCGTCCACGTGCTGCAGCACGTCGGCCGTGATCTCGATGAGGAACGACTCGAGGTCACCGGTGTTCCACTGCGCGAAGATCTCGCCGATCTGCGCGGCCGAGGCGCCCAGCCCCTGCTTGAGCAGGTCGTAGGCCTCCGCGATGAGCTGCATGTCGGCGTACTCGATGCCGTTGTGGACCATCTTGACGAAGTGGCCCGCACCGTCGGGGCCCACGTAGGTGCAGCACGGCACGCCGTCGACCTTGGCGGCGATCTTCTCGAGGATCGGACCGAGGGACTCGTACGACTCGCGCGTGCCGCCGGGCATGATCGAGGGACCGAGCAGCGCCCCCTCCTCGCCGCCCGAGACACCCGAGCCGACGAAGTGCAGCCCGTAGCCGCGCAGGGCGTTCTCCCGGCGGATCGTGTCCGGGAAGTGGGCGTTGCCGGCGTCCACGACGATGTCGCCGGGCTCCAGCAGCGGCACGAGCTCGTCGATGACCGCGTCGGTCGGGTCCCCGGCCTTGACCATGATCACGACCTTGCGCGGGCGCTCGAGCGACGCGACGAAGTCCGCGAGCGACTCCGACGGCACGAACGTCCCCTCGTCGCCGTGCTCGGCCACCAGCGACTGCGTCTTGGCGAACGACCGGTTGTGCACGGCCACCGTGAAGCCGTTGCGGGCGAAGTTGCGCGCCAGGTTGCGGCCCATGACCGCCAGCCCCGTCACACCGATCTGCGCGGTCCCGACCTGACCGTCGGGTGCGATGTCGACCATGCTGCGTGGTGCTCCTTCGATTGTCGCCGCGACAGGGCGGACGGGCCCGGTCCGCGATCGTCGGCAGGACGAGATCGCCCTGGCCGTGCGGGACCGGCGCCACGAACCCGTGGCTCCTGCCGGATGTCGTGGACCCGGCCGCGTGTGGCCGGGAACGGTGCCGCCTCAGCCTAGTGCGCCCTCGCGCGGCCGCCTCGGCGGCGATCAGGGGGCAAGACTGCTCGCCCGCGCCGACGCGGGTGCCAGGTCGGCACGCACGAGCGCCGCGACCTGCGATCCTCGACCGAAGCGCTGCTCGGCGAGGGCGACTGCCGTGCTCTGGGCCGAGGCGGCCGCGCTACGCACGGTGTCCTCGACGAGCTTGGCGAGCACGGCCGGGCGCAGGGTGCAGGCACGATCGCCCAGCCGCAGGCGGACGAGCCGGCCCCGGGCATCCACGAGGACGTCGACCTCCCCGAGAGCGGACCGCGCGGATCCGCGGACAGCCGCGACCTCGTCGCGCAGCGCCTCGAGCTCGTCCGCTCGCCGGCGCACGGCCGCGAGCTGAGCGGCCATCCGCTCCTCGGCGCCGTCGACCCAGTCACCCGTACCTCGCCCGGCAGGCACGGGCGGCGGTGCGGGGGCCCGACGGCGGCCCGCACCGGCGGCCGCAGGACCGGCCGAGCGCGACTGCGGCACGCCCGGGGTCCCGAC